>DASXYE010000212.1:0-7694 GCA_036502695.1 Jatrophihabitantaceae bacterium | reverse complement strand
CATTGCTCGGCGAGGTACTGCCGGGCCAGGCGTTTCGGGGCGCGGGCCAGCCAGGCCTCGGTGAGCAACTCGTCGAGCTCATCCACCGCGATCTCGTCGAGGCGGACCAGGATCGCCGGGTAGCTGCCGAAGTGTGGCGTGGTGAAGAAGACGGCCGGGTCGTCGGCGATCAGCGCGTCCTTGACGCCGATGTCGGGTACCCGGGCGCACAGGATCGGCCCGTCCGGGGCGGCGTCGCCGAGTGCCTCGAGGTCGCCACGGCGCAGCAGACGTTCCCAGGCGATCGCCTTGTCGTGGACCGCCCAGCCGACGTTGCCGTGCGCGGTGCGCTCGATGGTCTCGGGTAGCGCCAGCGCGATGCGCCGCACGTCGTCCCACGTCGCCATTGATGCTCCTAGTGGTGTCAACCGCCCGGGGCCGGCGGGCAGACATGTGGTGGCAGGTTGGGGCCGCGCTCTGATTGAGCTCGCTTCAGAGGATGTGCGCGTGGACGCGGGTGGCGAGTTTGTCCAGCGCCATCACCCAGCCGGCAGCGCCTGGGGAATCGGCGGGAACGCCGGCGTGGGTAAGGACCATCTTGGTGCGGCCACCGAGGTCGGTGAGATCGACCGTGACCTCGGTCGTTGTGGGGTGCCCTTCCGGCATGCCCAAGGCGGCCGGGGAGAGCACGGTGCCGTTCTCGTCGCACAGGGACTCGGTGAACACGAGGCGCTGGTTCTGCACGACCTCGCGGTACTCGCCGGTGAACCAGATCCGCCGTGGGCCGTCGGGGGTGTGGACCTGCATGCCCACCAGCCGGGTGCCACCAACCCGCACGTCCATCGTCGCCACGGGTACGGACGCACCGTCCGGGCCGTACCACGCCGCGAAGTGTTCGGGCTCGGTCCACATCGCCCAGATGAGCTCGGCCGGCGCGTCGAAGTCGCGTTCGATCACCACCGCGTCCTGGGACGCATTGTCGTCAGTCATCGTCTTCGCCTGTCTGTCGTTGTGGTTTGCAGTTGGGTGAGCTGATCGGCCATCCGGTCGAAGCGCGCTTCCCATACGCGCCGGTACTGCTCGGCCCAGGTCGAGATCTCCTCGAGCGGCGCCGGGTCCAGGACACAGGGTCGGTACTGCGCACGGTGACTGCGCGCGATCAACCCGGCCTGCTCCAGCACCTTGATGTGCTTGGAGATGGCCGGCAGGGTCAGCTCGAACGGCGCGGCGAGCTCATTGACCGTAGCCTCGCCCTCGATCAGCCGGGCCAAGATCGCCCGTCGTGTCGAGTTGGCCAGCGCCGCGAAGGTCTCGCTGAGCCGGTCATCGTCGATCGCCCGCGTCATCGACCCACTCCCGTACTTTACCGATCCGCTAATTAACTGATCTGGAAAGTACAGGGCTGTCGTGACCTCGTCAACGACGACCACAGTGGGGAAGCCGCGGTGTGCACGACACGGATCTCGCCTGGCCGGCTCGCGGGATCACCCGTGTGGACGCTCTGTCACGCCGCGGTGAGCGGGCAGCAAGAGGCACGACGATCGGGCCTGGACCATTTTCGATGTCGGTGGTCGGGCGCACGCTCGGCATATGGAGCTGACCGGACGCGTCGCCGTCGTTACCGGAGCCGCCGTCGGCATCGGCCGGGCCATCGCCCGGGCGGTGGCCGCCGCCGGCGCCAGAACCGTCGTCACCGACATCGACGCGACGGAGCTGGCCCGCACGGCCGAGCTGATCCGAGCCGACGGTGGCGAGGCGACCCCCGTCCGGGCCGACGTCACCGACGCCGACGACGTCGCGGAGCTGATCGACGCGGCCGGTGACGACGGCATCGGGTTGCTCGTCAACAACGCCGGCGGGGCGAACAGCGCGACCTGGCCGGAGGCCTCTGCCGATCAGTGGGGCGCAATGCTCGACCTGAACCTGCGGGCCGCCATGCTCGTCACCCAGCTCGCCCTGCCCAAGCTGCGCGGGGGAGTCGTGGTGAACACCGCTTCTACAGCCGCGCTGGGCTTCGACGAGGCGGCGTCGCCCGAGTACGCGGCGGCCAAGGCCGGGCTGATCCGGTTCACCACCACCGTGCGGGTGCCCGGGGTGCGCGTCAACGGCATCGCGCCGGACTGGATCCACACTCCCCGGGCCGAACGCGAACTCGCTGCGATGACACCGGGCGAGCGGGCGAGCGCCCCGGACTGGATCCCGATGTCGGAGGTCTGCGATCAGGTGCTGCGCTTCGTCCGCGACGACACGCTCACCAACCAGGTCGTCGTGCTGCGCCCGGGCCGTCCACCGCAGGCGCTCAGCTGATCGCCGCGCGCAGCCGGTCGAGGAACGGGCGCTGGCCGGCGACCAGCTTCGCCGCGGCGGCGTCCAGGTCGAACCAGGCGGCCCGGTCGATCTCGGGGAACTGCTCCCGGCGGCCCGACCGGGGCGGCCATTCCAGCTCGAACGTGCCCGGCTCGATCGCTTCGGGGTCCAGCTCGCCCTCGAGCGCCCAGACCGCCACGACCTTGCCGCCGGACTGCTTCGCCGACCCGAGGTCGACCAGCTCGCCGGGCGGCACCGGTAGGCCGAGCTCTTCGGTGAACTCGCGCCGAGCCGCGGCCACCGCTTCCTCGGGCGGCTCGTACTCGCCCTTCGGGAGGGACCACGCTCCGTCGTCCTTGCGCGCCCAGAACGGGCCGCCCATATGTCCGAGTAACACCTGGATGCCGGATTGCCCTTGCCGGAAAAGGAGAATCCCGGCACTCGTCTTGGTTGGCACGAACCCAGTGTGGCAAGCGCCGGGCGAGTCCGACATGTACCATCCGATATTTCAAGATCGGATGCTAAGATCATCACGTGGTATCCGCTGACGCATACCCGCAGAGCGCGCCTGAACCCACATGGCCGGCTCTCAACTGGGAAGAACGCGAGTGGGTTTCCGCCCTGCCCCCGGGCATGGGTTCGCGCACCCTGCGCCGGCGGCACGCGGGTCCCTACGACGCCGCGGTACCGCCCCAGATCGCCAAGCTCGAGGTTCTACTGCCGACCGCCGCCATCGCCGCGGCCGACGAGGCGTCCACCGAGATCGCCCGCTTCGACGCCGAGCTGGGCACCGAGATCGCCCCGTTCGCGGCGATCCTGCTGCGGTCCGAGTCGGCGTCCTCGTCCAAGATCGAGAACCTCACGTCGGGGGCCAAGGCCATCGCCCTGGCCGAGCTCGGCAGCGACGAGCGGCAGAACGCCTCGGAGATCGTGGCCAACGTGCACGCCATGCAGGCGGCGATCCACCTCGCCGACCACCTCGACGAGTCCGCCGTCCTCGCGATGCACTCGGCGCTGATGCAGCGCAATCATCCCGACGAGGCCGGGCTCTGGCGCACCGAGCAGGTGTGGATCGGCGGTGGCGACTTCGGCCCGCACGGGGCGGCGTTCGTGCCACCGCACCACGAACGGGTACCCGAGGCCATGACCGACCTGATGTCGTTCGTGCGCCGCGACGACCTGCCCGTGCTGGCTCACGCGGCGCTGGCCCACGCCCAGTTCGAGACCATCCACCCGTTCGCGGACGGCAACGGGCGCACCGGCCGGGCGTTGGTGCACTCGATGCTGCGGGCGCGGGGGCTGACCCGTAACGTCACCGTGCCGGTCTCGGCCGGCGTGCTGACCGACACCGACGCCTACTTCGCGGCGCTGATGGCCTACCGCCGCGGCGACGCCACCCGCATCGTGCGGCTGATCGCCGAGGCGTCGTTCACCGCGATCGGCAACGGCCGGCAGCTGGTGGCCGACCTGCGCCGCGTCCGCGAGCGGTGGAACCAGGTGATCAAGTCGCGGCAGGACGCCGCCGCCTGGGCGCTGGCCGAGCTGCTACTGCGGCAGCCGGTGGTGGACGCCGAGCTCGTGCAGCGCACGCTCGGCGTCACGTCGGCCAATGCGCACCG
Source organism: Jatrophihabitantaceae bacterium (assembly GCA_036502695.1). GTDB lineage: Bacteria > Actinomycetota > Actinomycetes > Mycobacteriales > Jatrophihabitantaceae > DASXRA01. The sequence continues at coordinate 3,789 of DASXYE010000212.1, read as the reverse complement.
CGCCATCCGGCAGCTGGCCGAGGCGCACGTGATCAGCGAGTTCAGCGGCCGCCGCCGCGATCGCATGTGGCAGGCCCGCGAGGTGCTGGTGGCCCTGGACGAATTCGCCGCCCGGGCCGGACGCCGCCGCCGCGCCAGCCGTTGAGCCGGCGGGCCGGCGCCGACCCGCCGGTTAGAACGGCATCCGGGCGGCGCCCACCGCGCTGGCCGCCGCCGCATCCCCGGTGACCACGGGATGGTCGTCGCGTCCGGACACAGTGCGCATGTAGCTGACGGCGTCGACGGATGCGGTTCCGACCGGCTCGCCCGACCCCAGCTGGTAGCGCCCGGCTCCGGGGCCGGTGAGCTCGACGACCACCGCCGGCCCCGACCAGTACCCGGTCAGCTGCAGGTCGAGCATCACCTGGGCGATCAGCTCGGTTGCGTGCGGGCCAGCGTCGAACGGCCGGCCGAGGGCCTGGCACACGTCGTCGCGGTGCATCCAGAGGTCGCGGGACAGCAGGACGTCGTGCACGTAGCCGAGAGCCACCCGCTTGAACGTCGGGTCCGGGATGTCGTCGATGGTCAGCCGCATCGCGCGTACCGGCCGCGGCAGGCGCAAGATCGTCCGGCTGGCCTTGTGCCAGCGACGCTCGAACCGCGCCGTGAGCTCGGCCGGCGGGGTGCCGCGATACTCGTCGGCCTGCACCATCATGTGCCGATCGAACTGTTCGACCCCGGGATAGCGGCGTCGCGCCCGCAGCTCGCGCCGCGGGAACGCCCACGGTCGGCGCACCTCGTCGGCCTGGCCGACGAGGTGACCGACGATGTCAGCCACGTCCCACTCGGCGCACACGGTCGGCCGGTGCCACTCGTCGGCGTCGAGCGGGCGGACCAATTCCAGCCAGGCCCCGATCTCGTGAGCTCGATGCTCGAATGCCTCGGGCCGGCTCACCCGCGCGATGTCGCGGGCCATGATCGGCTGCAGGTCGGTCGTCATGAGTTCCTCCCCGGTCGGTAGTGCTCGACGAACAGATCGAGCACGGTGGGCAGCAGCCGGGTGAACCGGCCTCGGTCGAAGGTCGCGTCCGGTTCGTTCGCCAGTTGCTGCGACAGCAACCCGGCGACCAGCGACGTGGACAGCGCGACGCCGTCGTCAGATGCAGCTGCCGGGTCCAGTTGCCCGGCATCGACGGCCGCCTGCAGCAGGGTGCGCAACTCGGCCACGGTCTCGACGGCCGGCGCGAACGCCTCGGTCGACGGTTCGAAGCCCGGCACCGTGCGCCAGAACAGCAGCTGGCTGTAGACGGGGTTGGCCATCGCCCAGCGGCACATGGCGGTCGCGCCCGTGCGCATCTGAGTGAGCGGATCGGCCTTGGCCTTGCGCGCTGTCGCCGCCCGGCGCACCTCGAGGACGGCCTGGGCGCCGCGACCGAACATGGCGTCGTAGATCGCCATCTTGGACGGGAAGTACTGGTACAGCGACGGCGGCTGCATCCCCATCCGTCGGGCTACGGCGGACAGGCTCAGTGCCGCGACGCCCTGCTCGGCCATCAGCTCGTGAGCGACGTCGAGGATCTCGTCGATCGTCTGGCGCCGGCGGCGGCCGCGCCGGTCGAGGTCGTCGATGCTGGCTTGCTTCACGTGGCTAGGAAACCCTAATAGCATTAGGACTGTCAATAGCCGTTAGGGCCACGATCTCACCCTGGCCGTACTGCCCGGTATGGTCCGCCGGCGACGCGGCTCGATCCTGATCACCGGCTCGACGGCGGGCGTTCAGCCGCTCCCCGGGGCAGGCCACGTGCCGCACGGCGTGTTGTTGCCCGCGATCCGCCGCGTTTACGGGCGGTTTGGTTTGTAATCGGCGTGGTTCCGTCGTCGCGTACCCGGTGCTACTTTCGAAGTGGCAGAGTAGCCAGCCCCCAGGGTGCATCGCCAGTAAAAAGGACTGATCGCGATGACCGTTATGCCATTGCCGGCGACCGCGAGACCGCCTGCCGCGCCGCGTCCCCGCCTGGAACTGCACAACCATCAAATCGACGAGTCGGTCGCCGCGTCGCACCGTTGCGGCATGACGCACCTGCCGACCGGGAGGGTGTGCCTGTTGCCGGAACGGCACCCCGGCGGCTGCCAGTTCACCGACCGGCCCAACTAACCCGGCGGCCTCGCTGAGAGACCGGCGCACGTTCGGACGTGCGCCCACTGGGCGTTGATGCGGGTTGCCTCGGTGCCGGTGGCGGGCACTGGGATGCCGCGACTGTCCAGGCGCGCGGGCGCGAACCGTGCGGCGACTACCTGGTCGTGCCGGAACGTCAGCGTCAGCAGGCCGTTGTCGTCCTGGGTGTTGCCGAACGAGCGCCACCACAGGTAGTTGCCCAGGCCGTAGGCGACATACGCGCCGTCCGGACGCCAGCCCGCGCCCTGCAGCACGTGCACGTGGGTGCCGATGATCGCGGTGGCACCGGCCCGGGCCAGGGTGTCGGCCAGTCCGCGCTGGTCGCCGTTCGGGCAGTCCTGGAACTCGACGCCCCAGTGCAGGTAGACCACCACGACGTAGCCCGCCGCCTTGGCCGCCCGCACCGCCGACACGAGCCGCTCGCTGTCGGCGCTGGCGATGCCCGGCGACGAGGCGCCGGCCGAGTAGTTCGCGAGCGTCTCGTCACGGACCTGGCTGGCGGCGATCACCGCGACCTTGACGCCGTGCACGGTCGTTCGCCACGGGGCGAATGCCGCGTCGGCGTCGGCGCCGATGCCGACCACGGGGAAGTGGCTGCGGCGGATGGCGGCGAGCGTGTCGGACAGGCCGACCGGGCCGTAGTCCGCGGCGTGGTTGTTGGCCATCGTGGCGAGGTCGATACCGGCGTCGCGCAGCGCCGTGAGCGCCGTCGCGGGCGTGCGGAAGTGGAAGTCCTTGGGGGCCGGCTCGCCGCGGGTGGTGATCGCCGTCTCGAGGTTCACCATCGCCAGGTCGGCGCGGCGCAGGGCCGGGGCGGCCGGGCCGAACGCCGTCGCGGGGTCGGCCAGCAGCGCCGCCGTCCGCTCGGTGAAGTGCACGTCGCCGGCGAACGCGAACGTGAACTCGCCGATGGGCGCGGCGGGCGGGTGCGTTGTGCGCGTCGCCGACGGAGCCGAACTCGGCGTGGATCGCGACGAGGTAGTTGGCGTCGACGGCGTGCCGAGACGGGGCCGCGACGCCGACGTGCAGGCGGTCGCCAGCACCGCGATCATGGCCAGAACGGCGACGGCGGCGACATGCGATCGGGCGGCCCGGGACATCGCACTAGCATGCGACACGACCGTTATTGCCGTGCACTCGCCGTGCCGTCGCTTCCAGGGAGCCCTTCCGTGTCCAGCCCCGCAACCCGGCCTGCGTCCGTCCCGACCGTCAAGGTCGCCGCGGGCACGCCGGCGGCGGACGCGCTGCGCGAGGCCGGCGTGCGCCTCGACGGTCCGGACGGTGCGGTCGTGGTGCGCGATCTGGCGTCCGACGCGCTGCGCGACCTGGCCTGGACCCCGGACGAGGACGCCGAGGTCGAGCCGGTGCCCGCGTCGTCCGAGGACGGGCTGGCGGTGCTGCGGCACTCGGCCGCACACGTCATGGCCCAGGCGGTGCAGGAGCTGTTCCCGGGCACCCTGCTCGGCATCGGGCCGCCCATCGAGAACGGCTTCTACTACGACTTCGCCCCGGCGCAGCCGTTCACCCCGGAGGATCTGCCCGCGATCGAGAAGAAGATGGGCGAGATCATCAAGGCCGGCCAGCGCTTCTCCCGCCGCGAGGTGAGCGACGCCGATGCGCGCATCGAGCTGGAT
>DASXYE010000211.1:0-8478 GCA_036502695.1 Jatrophihabitantaceae bacterium | reverse complement strand
CCGGAGCTCCTCTCGCGAACACAACTAAAGGCACCGCGCAGGCAGTGCCTCCGCCCTACAGGTTACTTGCCGTGACGCCGATCGGCACAAGAGATACCAACGTTGTTTGCCGGCCGGGCCGCCCGGTCTGCCCGGGCCCGTACCCTTCGCGGGGCGCCGGACGCCGGGCGCTTGTCGATGCCGTGTAGCCGATGTTGTCCTTCCACCGCGTCGTCATGACCCGAGCCTGATTGACGGATATCAGCTCAGCCACGCCTCGACAGTAGGCGACGTGGCAGACTGGTCCTTTGCGATTTTCGTCGTCGAGAGGGACCCCGATGCCCGGTGCCACGCCGAGACTGCCGGAGCTCTACCAGTCGTATTCGGGTGGGTCCGACGCGGACTTCCACGTGTCCGAGTTCGCCGCGGACTTCGCCGGCGCGATGTCCCCGTTCGGCCAGGACGTCGAGTTCCCGCTCCCGGTGGAGCGGCTGAGCTACGTGCACCCGATCCACCTGCCGCACCGGGCCGGTGTTCCTGACGCCTGACACCGCTTCGGCGGCTCACACCCGATCCGCTCGGACACTGACCGAGTGGCTGCGGCAGCGCACCGACGATCAGCTCGCCGAGCTGCTGCGGCGGCGTCCCGACCTGGCGCTGCCGGCTCCGGGCGATCTGGCGACGCTGGCCAACCGGCTGGGCGTGCGCACGTCCGTGCAGCGGGCGGTCGACGCCCTGGACGCCGCGCGACTGGCCGCCCTGGAAGCGCTGGTGCTCACCGGCGGCGACCCAGACGCGGCCGCCGAGCTGCTGCCCGAGCACGACGTGGCCGCCGCCGTCGACGAGCTGCGGACCCTGGGCCTGGTCTGGGGCCAAGACGACCGGCTGCAGCTCGCGCCGCACGTGATCGACGCGGTCGGACCGTACCCGGCCGGACTGGGCCGCCCGGCCGCCGACCTGCTCGCCGCCGTCTCGGACGTGACGCTCGTGCCGGTGCTGCGCGCGCTGGACCTGCCCCCGGCCGGGCAACCCCGATCCGGCGCGTCGGTGGCCGGCCTGCTGGGCGATCCGGCCCGGCTGCAGGCGCTGCTCGAGGCGCGCGACCCGGCCGAGCGCGATGTACTGGCCCGGCTGGCCGAGGGACCGCCGGTGGGGGTCGTCCGCGATGCGGTGCTGCCGACCGCGCTCGACGACGCCACCACCCCGCCGCACCGGCTGATTGCCCAGGGCCTGCTGGTTCCCATCGACAGCCAGACCGTGGAGCTGCCCCGCGAGGTCGGCCTGGCCCTGCGGGACGGGCGCCCGTTCGGCATGGTGCCGCCAGAGCCGCCGCCGATCGAGATGCTCGACGTCGACGTCGACCATCTCGGCACCACCGCCGTGCTCGACGTGGTCCGCCACCTGGGCGCCCTGGGCGAGCTGTGGAGCGCGACGCCGCCCTCGGTGCTGCGCGCCGGCGGCCTGGGAGTGCGCGACCTGCGCCGCACCGCCCGGGCGCTGGACGTGCCCGAGCCGACCGCCGCGCTGCTCGTCGAGGTGGCGGCGGCCGCCGGGCTGGTGGCGGCGACGCACGGCATCGAGCCGGTGTTCCTCCCGACCTCGGACTTCGACACCTGGCGCCGCCGCGACGCCGCCGCGCGCTGGGCGCCGCTGGCCGTGGCCTGGATCGGCATGACCCGCCAGCCCAGCCTGGTCGGGCAACGCGACGAGCGGGACCGGGTGATCACCACGCTGGGCCCGGACGCCGAGCGGGGCACCATCCCGGCGCTGCGCCGGCAGGTGCTCGGCGTCCTGTCGTCGTTGCCGGCCGGGGTCGCACCGGCCGATCGCGAGGACGTCCTGGCCCGGCTGGCCTGGCTGGCGCCCCGGCGGGCGTCGGCGCAACGGCGACTGGCCGAGGCGGTGCTCGGCGAGGCGGACGTGCTCGGCGTGACCGCGGCCGGCGGGCTGACCTCCTACGGGCGGGCGGTGCTGGACGGGTCGTCGGCGGCCGCGGCGACCGCGCTGGACGCCGCCCTGCCCGAGCCGGTCGACCACTTCCTCGTCCAGCCCGACCTGACCGTGATCGTGCCGGGTCCACCCGTCGCCGAGCTGGCCGACGAGCTGGCCGCCGTCGCCGACCTGGAATCCTCCGGCGGGGCCAGCGTGTACCGGATCACCGAGGCGTCCGTGCGGCGCGGCCTGGACACGGGGCTGAGCGGATCGGGCATCGCCGCGCTGTTCACCGAGCACTCGCGCACCCCGGTGCCGCAGGCGCTGAGCTACCTGATCGATGACGTCGCCCGGCGCCACGGCGTGCTGCGAACCGGCGCGGCGACGGCCTACCTGCGGTGCGACGACGAGGCGTTGCTGTCCCGGGTGGTGGCCGATCGGGGTGTCGAACCGCTGGGCCTGCGCCGGATCGCCCCGACCGTGGTGATCGCCACGGCGTCGGTGGCCCGGCTGCTCGACGTCTTGCGCGACGCCGGCTACGCGCCGGCCGCCGAGGCTCCCGACGGTGCGGTGGTCACGCTCGGCGTCGAAGCGCCGCGGGCCCCGTCCCGGCCGACGTCGCGGCTGGTGCGCAACCGCCCGGCCACGTCCTCGGACGCCCAGGTGGACGAACTCGTCCGGCGGCTGCGCGCCGGCGACCAGCTCGCCGAGCTGACCCGCCGGGTCGGCCCCCGCGGCCCGGACGGCCCGCGCATCCCGGGCGTGACGTCGGCGGCGACGCTCGGCTTGCTGCGCGACGCCATCCGGGCCGGGCAGCGCATCTGGCTGGGCTACGTCGATGCACAGGGACTGTCGACGCAGCGCACCATCGAGCCGATCTCCATGGCCGGCGGCACGCTGCGCGGGCACGACGTCGAGACCGGCCGCCTGGAGGCGTTCGCGCTGCACCACATCACCGGGGTCGGCGTCCTGGACTGAGCGGCGGCGCGTCGCGGTGCAGAGCCACTCCGGCCACCACCAGGGCGATGCCGCCGAGATCGCGCGGGGTGGGCACCTGCGAGAGCACGACCAGCCCGATCACCGTCGCCGTGGCCGGCAACAACGCCAGCATCAGCGCGAACGTCGCCCGGGGCAGCCGCGCCATCGCCAGCTGATCGGTCAGGTACGGAATCACCGACGAGCACAGGCCCACCCCGATCCCCCAGAGCAGCCACACCGGATGGATGAACGCGGGGGCGGCCGCGCCGATCCCGAATGGCGTGGCGGCCACGGCGGCGATGAGCATGGACGCGCCGAGCCGGTCGATCTTGCCGTCGTCGTTGGCGATGCGGTGCCCCAGGATCACGTACACCATGAACCCGCCGCAGTTGGCGAACGCGAACGCGAAGCCCAGCGGCTGGCCGCCCAGGCGGACGTCGGTCAGGACGAACACCCCGGCGATCGCCAGGACGAGGGCGGCGATGTTGCGGCGGGTCCGCGTGCCGGCCGCCGCCAGCACGACGGTGCCGAGGAACTCGACGGCCCCCACCGTCGACAGCGGCAACCGGTCGATCGCCAGGTAGAACAGGCTGTTCATCGCGGCCAGGACGATGCCGAGCGCGATCAGCGTGCCCCGGTGCTCGTCGTCGCGCAGGATCCGCCACGGCCGGCGCCACCCCCCGAACACGGCGGCGGCCGCGGCGATGCGCAGCCAGGCCACGCCCAGCACGTCCAGGTGGGCGAACAGCAGCACGGCGAACGACGGCCCGAGGTAGTGGAACACCGCGCTGACCAGGAAGTACGAGGTCGGCGGCACCCGGTCGACGAGCTTGTCGGTAGCGGCCACCGTTCGATGGTGACTAGGCAGCGGCCCAGAATGAATGGCATCCTGTAGGCGAGGAGGCCAATATGCCTACAGAATCCAGGCCATCACCGTTGTTGGACGACGTGAACCGCCGAGTGCTCTACGAGCTGCAGGCCAACCCGCGGGTGAGCATGTCGGCACTGGCCCGGCAGGTCGGGATGTCGGCGCCGGCGGTCACCGAGCGGGTGCAGCGCCTCGAGCAGGCCGGCGTCATCACCGGCTACCGTGTCGAGATCGATCCGACGGCGCTGGGCCTGCCCGTCGCGGCGTTCGCGCGCATCCGGCCCACGCCGGGGCAGCTGCCCAAGATCGCCGCGCTGGCCAAGCGCTCCCCCGAGATCAGCGAGTGCCACCGCATCACCGGCGAGGACTGCTTCCTCATCAAGCTGCATGCCCCGTCCATCGCCGGGATCGAGGAGATCCTGGATCGGTTCCTGGTACACGGGAACACGGTGACCTCGATCGTGGTGTCCAGCCCGGTACCGCCCCGGTCGCTGCCCCTGCCGTGATCGGTCCCCGGTTTTGGTCACCAGTCGTCATATGCGCCGACTGGTGACCAAAACCGGGCCACGTAGCCGGATTCCGTCGGCGGGATGCGGCAAGATGGCGGCATGACGCAGGTGTTGCTGGCGGTGGACGGCAACTCCCTGGCCCACCGGGCTTATCACTCGCAGGCTCGCACCGGCGTCGCGACCTGGGCGGCCCGCGGGCTGCTCGCCCAGCTGGTGGCCGCCGTCGAGCGCGTCGGCCCGTCCGCGATCGTCGTCGGCTTCGACGACCCGGATTCCAGCCTGCGCCGCGACACCTGGCCGCAGTACAAGGCGCAGCGCGGCGAGAAGCTCGACACCCTGGTCGATCAGCTGCGCTGTGCCGCCGACGCGTTGCGCGAATTGGGCATCGCCGTCGTGGTCCCGCCCGGGTTGGAGGCCGACGACGTCCTCGCCTCGGCGGCCACGTTCGCGGCAGGGCGCGACGCCCAGACCGTGATCATGACGTCCGACCGCGACGCGTTCGCGCTGATCGACGACACCACCACCGTCCTGCGCATCATCGACGGCGGGGTCGAGGCCTCACCGATGCTCACCCCGTCACGGCTGGAGACCATGCTGGGCATCCGCCCCGAGCAGTACCGCGACTTCGCGGCGCTGCGCGGCGACACCTCCGACAACCTGCCCGGGGTGCGCGGCATCGGCCCCAAGACGGCCGCGACGCTGCTGCGCGAACTGGGCAGCGCGCAGGCGGCGTTCGACGACGTGGCGACCGGTGGTGAGCGGGTGACCGCCGCGATCGGGACGGCCGGTGCGCGCAAGCTGGCCGCGCCCGGTGCCCGCGAGGCCTGGCAGCTCAACTGCCAGATCATGACGATGCACCGCGACGTCCCGCTCGGCATCGACCTGGCCGGCGGGACGGGCTGCCTGCCGCTGCCGGCCGACGCGGTGCGGGCGGCGTTCACCGCCCAGCAGCTGACCTGGACGACGAGCACGGCCGTCCGGGTGCTGTGCGATCAGGAGGCGCGCGACGCCGAGTGGCCCGACGAGCCGGTCGCCGACTGGGGCGCCGGCCGAAACGGCGGCCGTCCCAAGTTCGCACCACTCCCGAAGCCCAAGAACGAGCAGCTCGCCCTGTTCTAGCCACGGTCCGCCCGCGCCGCGGGTCGCTGCAGGAAGATCGCGCACCCGGCCAGATCTTCCTGCGATACCAGCCCTATGAGGCCGCCCGCGCAGGAAGATCGCATCCTTGAACGGATCTTCCTGCGCCTTATCAGCCCGACGCGCACGCTCAAGAAGTCGTCCGCGCTTCGCGGTGCCCCAGCATCGCTAAGCGCGGGCAACTTTTCGACATCAGCCGCCGCCCGAGAAGTCGTCCGCGCTTGGCGATGTCCTGGCATCACGACGCGCGGACAACTCGGCCACGAGCGTTCAGGCGCGGATTACCTCGATGCCGGCGTCGGTGAAGCCTCGGGTCGACTCCTCCGTCGCATCCTTGTCGGTCACCAGGACGTTGATGGACTCCAGCGGTGACAGCCGGGCGAACGCGCGGTGGCCGAGCTTGGAGCTGTCGGCCACCACGATCACCTTGCGGGCGCGCGAGGCCATCAGCCGGTTGATGGCCGCCTCGCTCTCCTGGTGCGCCATCGCCCCGCCCTCGAGGTCGATGGCGTCGACGCCGAGCACGGCGACGTCCAGCGAGAGCTGATCGAGGATGCCCGAGGCCAGCGGACCGATCAGCTCGTAGGACTGCGGCCGGGCCACCCCGCCGGTGACCACGATCTTCAGATGGGCGCGGACGGCCAGCTCGGTGGCGATGTTGAGCGAGTTCGTGACCACGGTGATCGCCGGGTTGTACGAGCCCTGCAGGTCGCCGCGCAGCGCCAGAGCGCGGGCCACCTCTGTGGTGGTGGTGCCGCCGTTGAGGCCGACGATGGTGCCGGCATCGATCATCTCGGCGACGGCCTTGCCGATGCGCTGCTTCTCCGAGGCGAAGCGCGCCGTCTTGTACCGCAGCGGCAGGTCGTAGGCGGCGTTGTTCGACACCGCGCCACCGTGCGTGCGGGTCAGCAACTGCTGCTGGGCGAGGATGTCCAGGTCGCGGCGGATCGTCGCGGCCGAGACGCGCAGCTCGGCCGCCGCGTCGTCGACGTCGAGGGTGCCGTCGCGGTTGAGCAGTTCCAGGATGGAGCCCAGCCGCTCGTGCTTGCTCATTCGCTTCCTCAGCTCTTGGCGCGAGCGCTCATCGCGGACGCCTCGCTCATCTCATCCGACTCAGAAGGGCAGTTTCCTGCAAAACCAAGCAGTGAGACTGTACGCTTGCCCTGCGAACGCGCGATGCTGCGTGATCTTCGTCGTTAATACGCAATAACGCGCGAGAGCTGCGGTGAGCACAGGGAGTGCGTACATGACCTTCGTCGAGGACGAGATCGCCAGCCAGCCCGAGTGCTGGACGGTCGCGCTCGACCAGGCCGGCTCGCCGCTACTGCCCGCCCCCGGCGAGCGGGTGGCCGTCGTCGGCTGCGGCACGTCCTGGTTCGTGGCCCAGGCCTACGCGGCGCTGCGCGAGGCGGCCGGGCTCGGCGAGACCGACGCGTTCGCCGCGTCCGAGATGCCGGCCGACCGGCCCTACGACCGGCTGGTAGCCATCACTCGATCCGGCACCACGACGGAGGTGCTCGAGCTGCTGCGTCAGGTCTCGACGCCGACCCTCGCAATCACGGCGGCCGGCGGCACCCCCGTCGTCGACGCCGCCGACGAGACGCTCCGGTTGCCGTTCGCCGACGAGCGTTCGGTCGTGCAGACCCGGTTCGCGACGACGACGCTGGCCCTGCTGCGCGCCCACCTCGGCGAGGATCTGACGCAGGCCATCGCCGATGCGCGCACCGCCGTCGACGCCGAACTACCAGCGCTGGACCGGGCCCAGTTCACGTTCCTCGGCCGGCACTGGACGGTCGGCCTGGCCAACGAGGCGGCGTTGAAGATGCGCGAGGCGTCGCTGTCGTGGTCGGAGTCGTACCCGGCCATGGAGTACCGGCACGGCCCGATCAGCATCGCCGACACCCGCAGCCTGGTCTGGATGCTGGGCTCGGCGCCCGAGGGGCTGCGCGAGGACGTGGCCACGACCGGGGCCACCTGGGTCGAGTCGACGCTCGACCCGATGGCCGAGCTGATCCGCGCGCAGCGGGTGGCCGTCGCCGTCGGGCAGGCCCGCGGCCTGGACCCGGACAACCCCCGCAACCTCACCCGCTCAGTGATACTCGACCCGGCCTAACCTGCTGCGCATGGATTGCGTGATCGCGCTGGATGTCGGGGGCACGTCGATGAAGGCCGCGCTGGTCGGCCCGGACCGTGCGGTCATCACCGCGCAGCGCATCCCGACCGGACGCGAAGACGGGCCGGACGCCGTCGTCGAGCGGATCGTCGCCACGGTGGCCGACCAGGTGGCCGCCGCCCGGGCCACCGGCCACACGCCGCGGGGCGCCGGGGTGGTCGTGCCCGGCATCGTCGACGACGAGCGCGGGATCGCCGTCTACTCGGCCAACATCGGCTGGCGCGACGCTCCGCTGCGCGAGTTGGTCCGGCAACGGATCGGGCTGCCGGTGGCGTTCAGCCACGACGTCCGCGCCGGCGGCCTGGCCGAGGGCGAACTCGGCGCCGCTCGCGGGGCGCGCGACTACCTGTTCCTGCCGATCGGCACGGGCATCGCCGGCGCCGTGGTGCTCGACGGGCAGCCCTACTCCGGGCACGGGTACGCCGGCGAGATCGGGCACATGATCGTCGAACCGTCCGGGCCGGAATGTGCGTGCGGCGCGTACGGCTGCCTCGAGGCGATCGCCTCGGCCGCCGCGATCAGCCGGCGCTACGCCGCGCGGACCGGCCGGCCGGTCGAGACGCACGACCTGCGCGAGCGCCTCGACGCCGGCGAGCCGGATGCCGTCGCGGTGTGGGGCGAGGCGATCGAGGCGCTGACCCGGGCGCTGGCCGCGTACGCCACCCTGCTCGGTCCCGAGCTCGTGGTGGTCGGCGGCGGGCTGGCCGAGGCCGGCGACTTGCTGCTGGGCCCGCTCACCCGGGCCCTCGACGGGCGGCTCACCTTCCAGCGCCGGCCCCGCCTGGTGCCGGCCCAGCTCGGTGATCAGGCCAGCGCTCTCGGCGCGGCGCTGCTCGCCTGGCGGGTGGCGGCGAGCCCGTGATCCTCACCGTCACGCTCAACGCCGCGCTCGACGTCACCTA
>DASXYE010000210.1:0-2721 GCA_036502695.1 Jatrophihabitantaceae bacterium | reverse complement strand
CCTTGCCGTAGCCCGGGATGTCGACCCAGGAGTCGCGCGGGAAGGAGATGATCGTGGGGGAGCCGCCGTCCGACGGGATGTGCAAGACCATCATCGTGTCGGTGTTGACCGTCTGCGTGTCGTGGCCGCCGTGCAGCGCCTTGAGCTCGGCAGCAGTGGCGCCCGCCCGGCTGTCGTTGCCGATCATCAGGATGTTCTGCGCACCGCCGTCGAGGTCGGTCTGGCCCGAGTGCAACGCCGGCACGGCGTCGCCATGCGGCACCGACGCGGTGAAGTTCTTGAACACCGCCCAGGCGTAACCGCTGGCCACCAGGATCACGAACGCCATCGCGGCGATCACCCAGCGACTGACGCTGCCGGCCCGGCGCAGACCGAGCAGCACCCGCGCTGGTGAGCGGTCGGGCGCCGGCGGGCGCCCCGGCGGAAGGTGCATGGTGCGGCCAGATTAACCGCGGCCCCGGTCGGCCGGTGGGACGGCGCGGGCGTGCCGCCTGAACGCCGCAAGAATAAACTCCGCGTTGGGCGATGATGCCTCTGGTTCTCGACTGGCTTTCTGTGACGGATGTGCTTAGGCTGGCTGCAACGGGGGAACCCTACGGCGTGTCGCCGCTCGTACTCAGGAGATTCGTGCTATGCCCCCCCGCGCCCCCCGCACTTTTCCTGTCCGGCTGACCAGTGCCGCCGCCGTCACCGCGACGGTCGCCGCCGGGCTGGTCGCGCTCACCGGCACCGCCGCTGCCCGCGGTACCGGTTCGGTTGCGAACGAGCGGGTCAGCGTGAAACCCACCGGCTCGATCACGGTGCAATGGCGCGGCAACGGGCACGGCCACGGCATGAGCCAGTACGGCGCGCGCGGTGCCGCCATCAAGGGCAAGTCCGCCGCCCAGATCGTGCACTTCTACTACCCGCACACCAAGCTCGTGCGGGTCGCCCCGTCGCGGATCCGCGTCCTGCTCTCCGGCGGACTCGCCGCGACCACGGTGTTCGCCCGCACCCCGGGCCTCGGTCTCACCGGTGTCGGCACGCTGCCGGCGTCCGGCTACAAGTACTTCCGGCTGACAGCGGCCGGTTCGGGGCTGCGTCTGCAGGGTCTCAAAGCCGGCAAGAAGGCGAGCTGGCGCACGATGCAGAAGCACCTGCCCGCCCGGGCCGACTTCTACGGGTCCGCGCGCTGGGTGCAACTGCTGATGGCCGACGGATCGTCGACGCGCTATCACGGGCAGGTCGGCGCGATCCGTGACGGCGGCGGCGAGGACACGCTCAACCGGGTCGGTTTGGAGCACTACGTCCAGGGCTCGGTGCCGCGCGAGGTGCCGTCCAGCTGGCAGCCCGCCGCGGTGCAGGCCCAGGCGATCGCCGCGCGTTCGTACGCCGAGGCCTCGCGCGCCGCCGCGCGCTACAACCGCTCCGCCTGGGACATCTGCGACAACACCATGTGCCAGATGTACGGCGGGATGGCCCATTACGACTCGTCCGGCCGGCTCCTGTACGCCGACGACCCCGCCGCGTTGAAGGGCAACGCCGACAAGGTGCTGCGCTACCAGGGCAGCGCGGTGCTGGCGCAGTACTCCGCGTCCAACGGCGGAGGGACCGTCTACGGCGGCCGTCCGTACCTGCCGGGCAAGGCCGACCCGTTCGACAGCGGAGTCTCCGGCGACCCGTACCTGCACCAGTCGCGGACCGTGCCGGTCTCGACGCTGGCCGCCTACTTCGGGATGAAGAAGGTCACCGGTGTCGAGATCACCAAGCGCGACGGCTACGGCCCGTGGCACGGCCGCGTCGTGTCGGCGGTGCTCACCGGGAAGACGTCGAGCGGCGCGACCACGCACAAGACGATCAGCGGCTCGGACCTCGGCGCGGCGACCGGTGTGTGGACCGACTACCTGCGCATCATCGCCCGTCACTGAGCGCTGATCGTCAGGGTCTTGTGGCAGGCTCGTGCCTGTCATGGACTCGACCGACGCCGTCATCCTCGTGGGCGGGATGGGCACCCGCCTTCGTCCGCTGACCCTGTCCGTGCCGAAACCGATGATCCCGACCGCGGGCGCGCCCTTCCTGGCCCACCTCATCGCGCGGATCCGGGCAGCGGGGATCGAGCACATCGTGCTCGGGACGAGCTATCGCGCCGAAGTCTTCGAGTCGGCCTTCGGCGACGGATCGTCGATGGGCGTGGAGCTCGAATACGTCGTCGAGACCGAGCCGCTGGGCACCGCGGGCGGCATCCGCAACGTCGCCGATCGGCTGCGCGGCGACACCACGCTGATCTTCAACGGTGACGTGCTCACCGGGGTCGACCTGCGTGCGCTGACGGCCGCGCACCACGAGACCGACGCCGACGTCACGCTCTACCTCACCAAGGTGGCCGACCCGAGACAGTTCGGCTGCGTGCCGACCGACGAATTCGGCCGAGTCCTCGCGTTCCTGGAGAAGGATCCCGCGCCGCAGACCGACCAGATCAACGCCGGCACATACGTGTTCCGCCGCGATCTGATCGACCGCATCCCGGCGGGACGCCCGGTGTCGGTCGAACGCGAGACCTTTCCCGGGCTGCTCGCCGACGGCGTGCGCATCTGCGGCTACGTCGACACGTCCTACTGGCGTGACCTCGGCCGACCCGCCGACTACGTCGCCGGCTCGGCCGACCTCGTGCAGGGCCTGGCGCCGTCGCCGCTGCTGCCCGGCCCGCCCCGGGCAGCGCTGGTACTCGATGGTGCGTCGGTG
>DASXYE010000209.1:0-10508 GCA_036502695.1 Jatrophihabitantaceae bacterium | reverse complement strand
GTTGGTCGCGTCGGCGAGCGTGCTGGTCGGCTGACCCGAACGGCGGGACAGGTGCTGGAAGGACGGATTGCCGACCCACCCCTTGAGCCGCCGCAGCTCGCGAATGAACTCGACCGCGTCCCGGGCGGTAGCCGGATCCGGCTTGGTCGTCATGGCATCCCCCCAGCCGGACTGCTTCGGCACAGATGCCGGCTAAACCTTCCGAAAGCGGTCGCAGCTTACGCTTTGATCACCTTGCGACACCAGGCATTGACATCTCGTGGCGCTAGATCAACTCGCGGGCGGCAGGTCGAGATGCCCATTACGTGACGCGATCACGCCGGCTTGAAAGCGGGACGTAGCACCTACTTGCGCCATGTAGTCGGCAATGTGTCGACGGCAGGTACGTACCGAGATGGACAGCCGACGAGATATGGCTTCGTCCTTTTCTCCGTCGGCCATCAGCCGCAAGATCGCCAGCCGCGTCTCGTCCACCTCGGGCTCGGTGTGGTGCTGGTCGAGCAACTCGTCCAGCGTGGACGCCTCGGCCCACAGCTGCTCGAATGTCGCCACGATCCAGGCCACGACGTTGCGCTCTCGGACGATGGCGATCGACGACGTCCCGGGCTCGGCAGCGGGCGTCGGCAAGATGGCCACCTCGCGGTCCACCACGAGGCTGCGACCCGGCACGGACGGCGCGAGCCTGATACGCGCCCCGTGCTCGGCCAGCTCGCGCAGGTAAGCCCGAGTTGCGCGGTCGCGTAGCGCGACGTGCTGGTAGAGCGCGCGGGTGACGACGCCGCGACCCAGGGAATACAGGTTGGCCATGCGGGTCTGGGGGTCGGCCCGGCCGCCCGGACCCCGGCCCGGGGCGACCGACAGCAACTCCCGTTGGCAGTTCTCGGCGAAGTACATCAGGACGTTCTTGCGCGCTTCTGGGTCGGCTACCACCTCGACGGCGTCGTGGCCGATATTGGCCCGCATCGAGCGCGTCCACTCCGGGGCCACCTGGCGGATCGCGGCTCGCCGGCCCTCGATAGCCACGCGGCGGGCACTCAGCTCGAGCTCTTCGGCGCCGAGCGACGAGACCTCGGCCAGCGAGGGGTTTACCGCGCTGTAACGCGTGCCGTCATTGGTGGTGACGAGGCCGATTTCGCCCAGGTTCGCCAGCGGCTTGTCCAGCTCGTCGACGGGGCGGCCGAGCCGGTCAGCGATCTCCGTGAGCACCGCGCCCGGTTGATCCAGGAGTGCTCGGTAAAGTGCGATGTCGAGATCGCTGAGTTCGCCACCATCTGTCATGTCGCCCACCGAATCGCAGTTGGTGTCAGGCAGTTAGCTGCCACTATTGTCGTCTGGAATTGCTTCACCGCCCGATCGATCCTAGGGGTGGCGTGGCGTAGGCCAGGCCCCGTCGGGGAGATTGGTTGAGACATCGGCGTCCCTAACCATGCGAAAGGGGTCATTTTGAAAGCAACGCGCGTCAAGCGGCTAGCGCTAGCTGTCTTGGCGGGATTGCTCTTCGGCCTCGTCGGCGCGACAACCGCTTCGGCCGACATCCCGACTACCGCCGCCACGGCGGGGTCGGTACAGACGAGTAACGTCTCGACGATCCAATCAGACGACTGGTGGACGTAGGGGCGGCTAAGTAAATAGAGACGTTGCGGCCGTAGTCCTGGCGGCCGTGACAGCAAGGCACGGCTCGATCCGCGTTGCTTGCTCGACATCGCGTCCGTCGGTGATGCCGACGTGCGATCGTGGATGGAGTCGAAGGCCGCCGTGGTGGACCGGTGATGAAGAGGACCGTGATCCCTACCCCCCCGGAGGATTGCGGACAGGCTCGCGTCAGCGGCTGAACCGCCACGGCGGCCGGTGCCTTGGCTCGTACCGACAGCCGGCGCCCCAGATGGGCGCCGGCTGTCGGGCGTTCGGCGGCTAGAGGTCGCCCAGCGCAGTGATCGGCGATTCGACACAGTCGGCCACGAAACGCAGGAATCCGCCCGCCACCCCGCCGTCGCAGGCCCGATGGTCGAACGCCAACGTCAGCTGGGCGACCTTGCGCAAAGCGAGTTGCCCGTCGACGGCCCACGGCCGGTCCATGATGCGGCCGATGCCGAGGATGGCCACCTGCGGGTAGTTGATGATCGCCGCCGAGCCGTCCACGCCGAACACGCCGTAGTTGTTCACCGTGAACGAGCCGCCGCCCAGCAAAGCCGGGGCGATCGCCCCCGAGCGGGCATCGGCGGTCAGACCGCCGATCGCCCCGGCCAGCTGCCGGGTGGTCAGCGCGTGCGCGTCGCGGACGACGGGCACGACCAACCCGCGGTCGGTCTGCGCGGCGACGCCGAGGTGCACCTCGTCGCGCAGGACGACGGCATCGTCGTCGATGCTTGCGTTCAGCTCGGGATGGCGGCTCAGACCCAGCACGGCGAAGCGGGCGACCAGCGCGAGCAGGCTGACCGGTTCGTCGGGTCGGGCGGCGTTCAGGGCGGCGCGGGCCTCGACAAGGGCGGTGGCGTCCACATCGACCCAGACCGTCGCCTCGGGGATCTCCCGCCGCGACCGGGTGTACAGCTCGACTGCGTACTTGTTGAGTGGAATGCGCCTGGTTCCGGGCGATTGTGCAACTTCTGGCCGCGTGGGGCGGCCGAGGGTTGCCCGATCGGAGAGGGCGGCCTCGACGTCGCTGCGACGGATCGTGCCGTGCGCGCCGGTTGCGGCGATCCCGGCGACGTCGACGTGATGCTCGCGGGCCAGCCGCCGCACGAGCGGTGAGATCACCGGCCGGTTGCCGTTGCCGTTGGTGGGGGCGACCTCGGGCGCCGGCGTGGTGGCCCGGGCGCGGCGGTGCCGGCGGGTCGGCGTCGACGTGCCGTAGCCGACCAGGACCCGGCCCGACTCGTCCGCCGGGGCGGCAACCACACCCGGCTCGTCGAACCCGGCCGCCGCACCGACGCTCAGCAGCGCCGAGCCGACCGGGACGGTGTCGCCGACCTCCGCGTTCAGCGCGGCGACGACCCCGGCGAACGGCACCGGCACCTCGACGCGGGCCTTGGCCGTCTCGACCTCGACGACGGGCTGGTCGACCGTGATCGTCTCGCCGACGCTGACGAGCCATTCGACGATGGTCGCCTCGGTCAGCCCTTCACCCAGATCGGGCAAGGCGAAGTCAGGCATCGGGCAGCACCACCGTGTCGTCCCACTGCAGCCGTTCGATCGCGTCCAGGATGCGATCGACGTTGGGCAGGTGGTGCTCCTCGAGCATCGGCGGCGGGTACGGGATGTCCAGGCCGGTCACTCGCGCCACGGGGGCGTGCAGGTAGTGGAAGCACTGCTCGGTGATGCGCGCCGCGACCTCGGCGCCGTAGCCGAGGAACCCGGGTGCCTCGTGCACCACGACGGCCCGGCCGGTACGTCGCACCGAGGCGCACACCGTCTCGTCGTCGAACGGGGCCAGCGAGCGCAGGTCGATCACCTCGACGTCGACGTCCGCCTCGCCGGCCGCCTCCAGCGCAGTTGCAACCATCGGCCCGTATGCCATCAGCGTGACGTCCTGGCCCGGTCGGCGAACGACGGCGCGGTCGATCGGCGTGCCGGCGACGAGCGGTTCGGACGACTTGGCCCAGTAGCGGCGCTTCGGCTCGAAGAAGATCACCGGATCCGGACAGTCGATGGCCGCCCGCAGCAGGTCGTACGCGTCAGCCGGCGTCCCGGGCGTGACAACCCGCAGCCCGGCTGTATGAACGAAGTACGACTCGGACGAGTCGCTGTGGTGCTCAACCCCGCCAATGCCGCCGCCGTAAGGGATCCTGATCACGACCGGCACCTCGATGCGACCCCGCGTGCGATTGCGCAGTTTGGCCAGGTGGCTGGTGATCTGCTCGAACGCCGGGTACGCGAACGCGTCGAACTGCATCTCGACGACCGGGCGCAGGCCGTTCATCGCCATGCCGATGGCGGTGCCGACGATGCCGGCCTCGGCCAGCGGGGTGTCGAACACGCGCGTCTCGCCGAACCTCGACGCCAGCCCGTCGGTCACCCGGAAGACGCCGCCCAGGGTGCCCACGTCCTCGCCGAAGACGAGCACTCGATCGTCAGCGGCCAGCGCGTCGGCCATGGCCTGGTTCAGCGCCTTGGCCATCGTGATCGGCTCGGCGGAGGCGGCCACCGTCGTGGTCATCGCCCCGCATCCCCACTTTGCCCCGCGGCGGCACGCTGCGCAGCCTCGCCAGCGTGCTCTAGCGGGGCAAAGTCGAGTTCGGCGGCCAGCCTCGCCGCCTGGCGCTGCAAGGCCGGCGTCGGCTCGGCGTACACGTGCTCGAACAGCGCGGCGGGGTCCAGCTCGGGATCGAGATTCATCCGATCCCGCAAGGACGATGCGAACGCCTCGGCCTCGGCGGCCGCCTGGTCGCGCCCGCCGGCGTCGAGCAGCCCACGCGCGGTCAAGTACCGGTCCAGGCGGTCGATCGGGTCGCGGGCCAGCCAGGCCAGCACCTCGTCCTGCGACCGGTATCGCGTCGCGTCGTCGGCGTTGGTGTGCGCCTCGATGCGGTACGTCCGCGCCTCGATCAGCGTCGGACCTTCGCCGGCTCGCGCCGCTGCGACGGCCGACTGCACGGCGGCGTACACCATCGCCGGGTCGTTGCCGTCGATCAGCATGGACGCGACACCGTAGCCGATGCCCTTGTGGGCCAGCGACGGCGCGGCGTTCTGCTTGGACATCGGCACGCTGATCGCGTAGCCGTTGTTCTGCACCAGGAACACCACCGGCGCCTTCCACACGCCGGCGAAGTTCAGCGCCTCGTGGGCGTCACCTTCGCTGGTGCCGCCGTCGCCGAGGAACACGAGGGCGACGGTGTCCTCGCCCTTGATGGCGGCCGCCCGGGCCAGCCCGACGGCGTGCAGCGTGTTCGTTGCGAGCGGCGTGCACTGCGGGGCGACGCGGTGCTCGTACGGGTCGTAGCCGAGGTGCCAGTCGCCGCGCAGCAGGCTGAGCGTCTCGACCGGGTCGACGCCCCGGGCGATCAGCGCCATGCAGTCGCGGTACGTCGGGAACAGCCAGTCCTGCTCGCCCAGCGCGACGACGGCGCCGACCTCGCAGGCCTCCTGGCCGTGGCTGGACGGGTAGACGGCCAGGCGCCCCTGCTTGGTCAGCGCGGTGGCCTGGGCGTCGAAGCGGCGGCCGAGCACCATGCGCCGGTACAGGTCGAGCAGCGCGTCATCGGCTGGCAGCACCGCCCCCGGCGCGGTCTCGCCGGACGGCGCGAGCAGCTGCAGCGGCTCGTCGCCGGGCAGCAGGTCCCGGGTCAGATTCGGGCGCGGCGTTGCGACAGTGGACATACGCTGATTGTCGAGGCGGGCGGGCCAATGTTCCAGAATCTTGGCTTGAATCGAGACGAATGGCCGGGCCTCAGCTACGATCCGGCCACATGACCGGATGGACCGGCGACGGTCGCCCCGCAGATGGACGATCGGCTGCCCTCGACGACACCGATCGACGCCTCATCGCCGAGCTGCGCGCCGACGGGCGGATGTCGATGCGGGCACTGGCCGCCAAGCTGCACATTTCGCGGGCCGGCGCATACTCCCGGGTCGAGCGACTGCAGCGCGACGGCGTCATCACCGGCTACACGGCGGTGGTCGATCCGGAGCGGTACGGGTTCGACATCTCGGCCTACGTCCACCTCAAGATCAGCCAGCACTCATGGAAGGAGGTGCGCCGGCGCATCGCCGAGATCCCCGAGGTGTGGCACGGGGCCCTCGTCTCCGGCGAGAACGACCTGGTGCTGCTCGTGCGCACCCACGACGCGGCCAGCCTGCGCGACCTGGTGCTGAACACCTTCCAGACCATGCCCGATGTGTTGTCGACGCAGACCGTTTTCATCCTGGACGAGATGCAGCGCGCCCTCTGACGACGAGCCGAGGTACCCGGGCTGCCCCCTCGACAGCCCGGGCGCCGCAGCGTCAGCTCAGTGAGCCGGTGCGCAGAACCAGCAGGTCGGCCCGGCTCATCGTCACGCCGTCCTGCTGGGTGGTGCAGTTCAGCTGGATCGTCCCCGGTCCGAACAGGGAGGCCTGACCGATCAGGGTCACCTGGGCCCAGCCGGTGAGCAGCCCGCCCTGGACGGATACCGTCTGCGCGGCCAGGTTCAGCTCGTCCGCGCGCAGGAAGCAGCCCACCTGCGCGTCGACATCGGTGTCGACGACGTTCACGGTCGCGTAGACGGCATAGCGTCCGACCGGTAGCGGCCGGCTGATGACGGTGTGATCGCCCGGAGTCAGGTCCATCGGGTCGGCTGATTCGGAGTAGGAGTCGGTGACGCCCGGGTCACCCTTGTCGCCCTTCAGGCCCGGCGCACCCTGCGCCCCGGCCGGCCCCTGCGGCCCGCTCGGCCCGGTCGGGCCGACCTGGTTCCAGTCCAACGTGGTTTCCAGCGCCGTGCAGTGGCCGCTGTCGATGACTCGCAGCCCACCGCCGAGCTTGCTGTAGCAGGCGTGGATGACACCGGCGGCGTCCGGCGCGGTGGCATACGCGATGCCGCCGGCGACCCCGCCGCCGACGATCGCGCCGATCGCGACGCCGACGACGGCGCGGGCCCGCGGATGACGACTCCAGAAAGCCATGGCTCCCCCAATGTCTGATAGCTAACGGATGCGCAGCGACCAGCCGACCCGGATCGCGACTCGATCCGCCGCCAGGCTGGGATACCGGTCGACGTTCGCCGTGGCGATCGATTCGGCCGTGATCTCGTCCTCGGGATACCGCCGGGCGATGACGGTGAGGTTCTCGCCCGGTTGCACCACGTGTTCGGGATAGCTGGTCGCTCTCACGTCTCCATCGTCGGTGCCGGGGGTTTGACTTGACGGAACTTGACGAACCTGGACAGTGATCCCTAAGAAGGTGGTTCGCTGCCGAGCAAACGCAGGCACAAGGTCGCGCCTGCGCCGGGCTGGTCGCGTGGACTATTGGGCGCCGTGCGCTGTGTCCAGAGGGGGCTCTGGTGAAAGCCTTGCCGCGACCGGCGCTGCCGGAAGGGCCGGTCCAGACGCTGTTCGACGAGCTGCACGAGCTGCACCACCGCGCCGGCTGGCCGAGCCTGCGCGAGATGGCGGCCGAGGTGGGCTGCAGCCACACGACGATCTCGGTGGCGTTCAGCGGCCCCCGTCCACCCCGGTGGGGACTGCTCGAGCTGATCGTCGAGACGCTGGGCGGCGACACCGAGCGTTTCCACCAGCTGTGGCTCGCGGCCAGCCGGGCCGTCGACGGGCCGGCGACGGTGACCCCGGCCGTCCCGATGGTCGCGGTCGCCCCTCCCGCGCCGCCGGCCGTGCCCGTCGTCCCGCGGGATCTGCCCGCCGACATCGTCGGCTTCACCGGACGGATCGAGCAGCTGGCCGAACTGGACGAGCTGCTCACCGACGACAACGCCGGCGTGGTGATCGCCGAGATCTCCGGCACCGCCGGGGTGGGCAAGACGGCGCTGGCCGTGCACTGGTCGCACCGGGTGGCCGACCGGTTCCCCGACGGCCAGCTGTACGTCAACCTGCGCGGCTACGACCCGGACAAGCCACTCGGCCCGGACGAGGCGCTCGAGGCCTTCCTGCGCGAGCTCGGGGTGGACGGCCCGGCGATCCCGCCCGAGGTGGCGCAGCGGGCCGCGCGGTACCGGTCGCTGCTGGCCGGGCGGCGGATGCTCGTCCTGCTCGACAACGCCAACGCCGTCGACCAGATCCGCGACCTGCTGCCCGGGACGCCGTCGTGCATCGCGGTGGTGACCAGCCGGGACACCCTGCCGGGTCTGGTCGCCCGGTACGGGGCCTACCGCGTCGACCTGGATCTGCTGCCCATGGCCGACGCGACGGCGTTGCTGCGGCGGCTGATCGGGCGCCGCGTGGTGGTGGAGCCAGACGCCGCAGAGGCGCTGGCCCGGCGGTGCGCCCGGCTGCCGTTGGCGCTGCGCATCGCGTCGGAGCTCGCGACGTCACGCCCGCGCGCGACGCTGGCCGAGCTGGTCGCCGAGCTGGACGAGCAGAGCCTGGACGTGTTCGCCGCGGGCGACGACGACTACACGGCGGTGCGGGCCGTCTTCTCCTGGTCGCAGCGGCAACTCGACGACGACGCCGCCCGGGCGTTCGCGCTGCTCGGCCTGCATCCCGGCACGGACATCGACGTGACCGCCGCCGCGACGCTGTTCGACGGGCCGCCGGCCGAGGCGCGCCGGGTGCTCGACGCGCTGGCCCGCGCGCACCTGCTCGACGCCCGGGGCCGGGCCCGATTCGCCATGCACGATCTGCTGCGGGCCTACGCCGCGGAGTTGGCCGGCCAGCTGCCCGAGCCGGTCCAGCACGCCGCCCGGACCCGGCTGTTCGACCACTACCTGGCGACGGCCAGCAAGATCGTCGACTCGTCCGAACCGCGGGGCTGGATCGAGACCGAGCGGGCCAACCTGCTCGCGGTAGCCGCGGTCGCCGCCACCGAATGGCCGTCGCTCACCGTGGGGTTCGCGATCACGCTGACCCGGTACCTGGACGCCCGCGCGTACTACACCGAGGCGCAGACGCTGGCCGAGCTCGCCCTCGATGCGGCGCGGGCAATGGGCGATCAATCCAGCGAGGCTGTAGTTCTCAACGAGCTAGGCAGCGTGCACAACCGCGTGCACCAGTACGCCGAAGCCCAGGCGTTGCACGAGAAGGCGCTGCAGCTGCACCGCGAGCTGGGCGACCGATCCGGCGAGGGATTGGCCTTGTACGGGCTGGGCATCGTGGCCTGGCGCACGGGTCGCTACGCCGATGCGCTGGCCGACGTCCAACGCGCGTTGGACCTGTTCCGCGAGACCGCTGATCGGGTGAGCGAGGGGCGCGCGCTCTACACGCTCGGCTCGATCGAGCAACGCCTCGGCCGGTACGAGCCGGCGCTCGAGCACGGATTGGCCGCCGTCGCGATGAACGGCGAACTCGGCGAGCGCATCGCCGAGGGCCGCTCGTACAACAACGCCGGGCAGGTGTTCCTGCGACTCGGTCGCTACGTCGAGGCCGGCGAGCACTACGGGCGCGCGCTGCAGATCGCCCGCGAGATCGGCAACCTCGCGGGTGAATGCGTGGCGTTGACCAACCTCGGCGACGTCGCGGTAGCGCTCGACGATCTGCCGGCCGCGCAGGAGTACTACGAACAGGCTCTGGCCATGGGCATCGACATCGGCCGGCGGCTCGGGCAGGCCGATGCCTTGCGGGGGCTGGGAGTCGTCAACAGTCAGCTCGGCCAGCACCAGGACGCCGTCGACAGCGCACGCCGGGCGGTGACGTTGGCGACCGAGGTCGGCGAGGTGGACATCCGGCTGCAAACGCTCATCGACCTCGGTCGGGTGCTGCACGCGGCCGATCGGGACGACGAGGCGGCGAAGGCGTATCGCCAGGCGCTGCAGTTGGCCGAGCGGTACGCCGACCCGTACGAGCAGGCGTGTGCGCTGCGCGGGCTGGCCGAACTGCCGAGCGAGCCGTCCCGCGACGAGCACGAACGCGCCGCGGAGACGATCTTCACCAAGCTCGGCCTCTAACCGAGCGGGCCCGCGACCACGAACGCGATGAGCGCTCGCGCGAAGAGCCCCGCCGCCGCGACGCGGCCCGCGACGAAGTCGCGGTGCGGAGCTCCGTTAGGCCCCGAGCTTGCGAGTGGGTCCACAAGGAGATTCGCTCAGGCGGGTTGAGTATTGAGCACCTCGGCGATGATGGCGCGGGCCTCGTCCTGGATCCGGGCCAGGTGCTCGGCGCCGCGGAACGATTCGGCGTAGAGCTTGTAGACGTCCTCCGTGCCGGACGGCCGGGCGGCGAACCAGCCCGACTCGGCCACCACCTTGAGCCCGCCGATCGGGGCGTCGTTGCCGGGCGCTGCGGTCAGGCGGGCGGTGATGGGTTCGCCGGCCAGCTCGGTGGCGCGCACCTGCTCGGGCGACAGCTTGCCCAGCACCGCCTTCTGCTCACGGGTGGCCGGGGCGTCGATGCGCGCGTACGCCGGGGCGCCGAATTGCTGAGTCAGTTCGGCGTACCGCTGCGTCGGCGTCCGACCGGTGACGGCGGTGATCTCCGACGCGAGCAGGTTGAGGATGATGCCGTCCTTGTCGGTGGTCCACGGCGTGCCGTCCTTGCGCAGGAACGACGCGCCGGCGCTCTCCTCGCCGCCGAACGCCACTTCTCCGGAGAGCAGACCCGGCACGAACCACTTGAACCCGACGGGCACTTCGTACAGCCGGCGGCCGAGTCCGGCCACCACCCGGTCGATCATGGACGAGCTGACCAGCGTCTTGCCGATCGCCGCCGTGGTCGGCCAGTCAGGGCGGTGCGCGTAGAGGTAGTCGACGGCGACGGCCAGGTAGTGGTTCGGGTTCATCAGCCCGCCGTCGGCGGTGATGATGCCGTGCCGGTCGGAGTCGGCGTCGTTGCCCGTGGCGATGGTGTAGTCGCTCTGCTTCGCGATCAGCGACGCCATGGCGTACGGCGACGAGCAGTCCATGCGGATCTTGCCGTCCCAGTCGAGC
>DASXYE010000208.1:0-6885 GCA_036502695.1 Jatrophihabitantaceae bacterium | reverse complement strand
TGGTCACTCATGAGTCCTCCTGGGTTGTTGTGCGGGTTACTGGCTGAGGTGGTCGCGCAGCGCGTCGAGCGGGCCGTCCCAGTCACGGGCCAGCGCGGCCAGGAACTGCTGCGCCACCTGCATCGGGCCGGACCGCAGCCGGTCCCGGACCCGGCGCCGCTCGCCCGGCTCGGCCGCCACCAGGCCGGCCTCGGCCAGCAGCGCCAGGTGCTTGGCAATCGCCTGCCGGGTAATGGGCAGTCGACCGGCCAAGTCGGTGGCAGTCGCCGGGCCGTCCGATGCCAGCGCGGCCAGGATGGCGCGCCGGGTCGGATCAGCCAGGGCGGTGAAGACCTGCTCGGCCACCGCCTCGATGTCAGGCGGCATCGAGGTATTCGACCAGCTCGTCGAGCTCGCTCTTCCAGCCGCGGACGTTGCCGTCGAAGGCCTTGTGGTACGCCTCGTCGGACAGCTGCGAGAACCCGGTCTCGACGACGCGCAGGCGGGTGCCGGCCTCGGTGCGCTCGAGGGTGAACTCGACGTACGTCCGGCGCGGATCGTCCTCGGGCAGGCCGTAGATGTGCCAGGTGTAGCCGAACACCGTCGGCGGTTCCACCCGCTCGACCCGCAGGTTCGCGACGTCGCCGGTGGACCACTCCATGCGTGCGGTGCCGCCCGGACGCAGGTCGATGCTCGCCTTCTCGCCGAACCAGGTGCCGAGCCCCTCGGCAGTCGTGAGTGCCGTCCACACCTTCTCCGGCGGGTGGGCGAGCTCGAGGGTCCGTTCGATGCGATCGGGGAATGCCATGTCAATCTCCTTGTGTCATAAGGGGTTTTAGCCGGGCTGGCCGACGACGCGAGCACCTGGGTCGAGCCGGTTGGCCAGCCGGGTACGGCGTCGTGCGGATGCCCGGAGCACGGCAGCAATCGTGACGCGCAGCCGTGGCCCACGTGGCGCCGGATCCGGCACCACCGGCGCATCGGGCAGCGCCGAGGTCACCAGCTCGCCGACGTGCTTGACAGCGATGTCGTACGCGATGGGTCCCATGATCAGCCTCGCTCTCGATATAGCAACCAGCTAGTTGCGACTTTATAGCAACCAATCAGTTGCGTCAAGCGTCGGGCGAACCCGCGGGGGAGATAGAACTCGTCGAGCTCGCACTCGACCGGCGGCGCGGCATCTGATCCACTCTCCGCCATGGAGGCCGTCGTCGCAGTTATCGCTGTTGCCGGCACGTTGCTGGGAGCGCTCGTGACCTATCTCTTTCAGCAGCGGGCGGCCGACCGGGCCGAGCGTTTCGCCTCCGCCGAGCGACGACGTGACGAGCGACGTGACAGCTACGCAGCGTTCGCGGGGGCGTGTGCTCACTACCGGCGCTCTGAGATGGATCGCTGGCACCGAAGCGCCGAGGACCCGGAAAGTGAGAAACACTCCGTCGCCAAGGAAGAGTCGTACCGGCTCCGGAGCGATGCGACCGAGGCCTTGTTCAGGGTTCAGCTCGTGACGAAAGACGCGGAACTCTGCCGGGCGGCAAGCGACGCGCTGCAGCTCGTCGGTCAGATTCACGACGCGACGGACGCAGCCGACTGCTCAGAGCGCGTTCGGGTGGCCCGGGCGGCAATCGATCGATTCGTGCATGCAGCGTCGGACAGCCTGTCGTAGCTCACCGTCGGGCGGTCCACTGCCGTGGTGGCCAGGGGCGGGATCGAACCGCCGACCTACCGCTTTTCAGGCGGTCGCTCGTACCAACTGAGCTACCTGGCCGTCGTACCGTCCGGACGCGAACGCGCGGCGGCGAGACCCGGCGAGTCTACCGGAGCCCCGCCGCTGCGCGCGTCGGACTATGCGCAGCTGTCGGGCTGGCGGGATTGTGTGCCGATCGGGGGGCCAGGAGCCCGCAATCTGCACAGGAATCCCGGTGCGACGCGCGGTCAGTAGCCGCCACCACCGCCGTTGCCCGAGCTGCTCGACTCGCCGGCGCCGGCGCCACCCGCGTCGTCGGACTTGGCGAGGTGCCACACGCCGCCGACCCCGTCGCCGGTGACGTCCGAGGCGGACTTGTCCTGGGCGAAGTAGTACAGCGGGTGGTGGTCGTAGGTGACCTGCTCGAGCCGTCCGTCCGGGTGATCGTGCCGAACTCGTCAGCCGTCAGGCCGGCGCCCGGATGCGGCGTGCCGACCAGGGGTGGCCAGGCCGTCGCGCATTCGCCGCTGCAGCTGCTCGAGGTCGCGGTGTCCGGGTCGTAGGTGTAGAGCACGTGGCCGCTCGGGCCGATGAGCGCCTGGCCGTTGCTGGTCTTGGTGACGGCGATCGCGACGGCTGGCGCCGCCGGGGTGCTCGACGTTCAGATCGGGACGTCGGCGTAGCGCCGCACGATCAATTCTGCGATGGACGGATGGGCGCCGAGCGGGTCGGCCACGGCGGCAACACCCGCGGCCGCAGCCGCCGTCCGCAGCGTGTCGAGGAAGAAGCCCTCGCCGAGCAGGTAGGTCGCGACGGCAACCCGTCCGGGCAATCCAGCCAGCGCTGCCGACAACCCGGAATCGACCATCAGCGGATGTACAGGCCGGCTGAGCATCGAGGCCAGATCCCCTGCTGCGTCAGCGAGATCGGCCGCAGCCGACGCGCGACGAGACGGCGACGAGACGAGCGCCACGGTGTCGGCATCCTCGCCACCGGCGTCGACGAGCCGTTCGGCGAGCACGCGCGTGAGAACCGGGTCGGGACCCAGGTGCCGGGCTACGCGCGCCCGGGCCGAAGCAGTCGAGGGGATGTCGTCCACCACGTGGTAGCCCGCGGACAGCAGGACCGGCACGACCACGACCGGACCGGAGGAGGCGGCCAGTCGCGAACCCAACAGGGGAGTAGCCACATCCAGGAAGGCCAGGTCGACGTCCAGGTCGGGACGCAATGCAGCGACGCGGGAGATCAGCGCGCGCGCCGTCGCGAGTCCGGCCGGCGATCGCGTCCCGTGCAAAGCCGCGAGCAATGCGGGCAGAGGGGCAGTCATGGCGTCCCACATCGTAGGAGGGCGCCCTCGCGAGATCGCTCTCTCCCCGAGATTCCGGATTTGGTGCCTTGACAAACAAAATACGGTGAGACGAGCTTCACAGCTCTCACCCTTCATCCAAGGAGGTCGAGTCATGTCCTATTCGCGTCCCAGAGGCCGTGTGCGGGGGAGACGGAAGGTAGCCGTAGCGGCCGGAGTCGGCGTGCTGCTGGCGGCCGGGCTGTCTGCGTCCGTGGGGCAAGGCGTTGCCGCCGCCCAGCAGCCCGCCTGGCTCGACGGGCACCGGTCGATCCAGGCCCGCGTCAACGCCTTGCTGAACGCGATGACGCTGCCCGAAAAGGTCGGGCAGATGGACCAGCAGCTGGTCGGCAACGTGACCGCAGCCAACCGCGGCACCGCGTGCGGCGCCGCCGGCTTCAACCTGCCGAGCCAGACGTGCATGCAAAGCGTGCTGATCGATCAGCACACCGGCTCGATCCTGGCCGGCGGCTCGGACAACCCGGTCGACACGACCGGAAAGGGCGGCTCCGGCAACACCGCCCAGGACTGGGCCAACGAGTACAACGAGATCCAGAAGTACGCGATCGCGAACTCGCGGCTGCACATCCCGCTGATCTTCGGCATCGACGCCATCCATGGCTTCAGCCACCCGTGGCAGGACCCGCTGTTCCCGCAGTCGATCGGGATGGGCGCCACCTGGGATCCCGCGGCCGCGCAGCGCGGCGGCGCCATCACCGCCAACGGGGTCCGCGCCACCGGCTGGAACTGGATCTTCGCCCCGGTGCAGGACCTGGCCCGCGACAACCGCTGGGGCCGGTACTACGAGACCTGGGCCGAGGAGCCGGCGCTGGCCGGAGCGATGGGCGCCGCCAACATCCAGGGGATGCAGACCCCGGCGCCGAAGGGCTCGCTCGACGTAGCGGCGACGGTCAAGCACTTCGCCGGCTACTCGCAGGCGGTCAACGGACACGACCGCAACGAGGCACTGCTGCCGCTCAACTACTTCCAGGACACGATCCTGCCGTCCTACGCCGCTGGCATCGACGCCGGCGCCGACACGGTGATGGTCAACTCCGGCTCGATCAACGGTGTCCCGGCGACGGCGTCGCACTACCTGCTGACCGACATCCTGCGTAAGCAGCTGGGCTTCGACGGCGTCGTGATCAGCGACTACCAGGACGTCCAGTCGCTGCAGACCGCGTACCACATCGCGCCGGATCTGCCCGGTGCCATCGCGGCCGCGGTGAACGCCGGCGTCGACATGAGTATGGAGGTCAGCGGCTCGGACCAGTGGCAGAGCGCCATCCTGCAGGACGTCGCGAACGGCTCCATCTCGCGGCACCGCATCGACGAGGCGGTCGGGCACATCCTCACGCTGAAGTTCAAGCTCGGGCTGTTCGACCAGGCGTGCCTGCGCGACTCCAGCAAGCCGTGTGTCGATGCCAACAAGGCGAACGCGGCCGCATCAGCGGGACGGGACGCGACGCTCGACGCAGCGCGGGAGTCGATCACCCTGCTGCGCAACCAGAACAACGCCCTGCCGCTGTCGGCGGGCAGCAAGGTCGTCGTGACCGGGCCGAGCGCCAAGTCGATGTCGAACCAGCTCGGCGGCTGGAGCGTCAGCTGGCAAGGCGTGTTCAACGGCAGCGGCCGGTGCTGCCAGAGCGCGCCCGATCAGATCCCGCCGGGCAGCACGGTGTGGGACGGCGTGCACGCCGCAGACGCCAACGCGGTCTACGCGCCGGACCAGGCGAGTGCCGTCGGCGTGAGCGACGCCAGCGCGTACGTCGTGGCCGTCGGCGAGAAGGCGTACGCCGAGGCGCTGGGCGACGACCCGGCACCGCAGCTGCCGCCGGATCAGAAGGCCCTGATCTCCGCCCTTGAAAAGACGGGTAAGCCGGTGATCGTGGTCGTCATCGCCGGCCGTCCGGTGGGTCTGGGCGCGGACGCCGAGAAGGCCGACGGCATCATCATGGCCTACCAGGGCAGTACCGAGGCCGGCCAGGCCATCGCCGACGTCGCCTTCGGCAACGTCAACCCGAGTGGCAAGCTGCCGGTCAGCTGGCCGTCGGACGCCGCCGCGGTCGGTGGGGACTTCAACGGCAGTGCCCCGTCCCCGCTCGGCGATCAGCCGAAGGTGTTCGACCAGTTGCCGGGCACCGGTGGCGGTGCAGGGCACGCGTACAACCCGCTGTACCCGTTCGGGTTCGGCTTGTCGTACACGACGTTCACCACGACCGGCCTGTCGGTAACCCCGAACATCTCGCGGCACGGTACGGGGACGGCGACGTTCACGGTGGCCAACACGGGCAGCAAGGCCGGCACCGACATCGTGCCGATCTATGCGGCCCAGCCGGTGAGCAACGGGATTGCGGTACCGCAGCAACGGCTGGTCGGTTTCACCCGGGTGACGCTGGACGCCGGCCAGTCCAAGCAGGTCAGCGTCAAGTTCTCGCTGACGGCGCTCGCCAAGAGTCAGGGCGACATCAACTCGGCCGCTCCGCCGACCGTCCAGGCTGGCTCGTACATCCTGCAGCTGAACAAGAACACGACCACGCCGTACGACGTGGCCGCCTCCGCACCGTTCACGATTCACTGAGCTGAGGGGAAGGAATCGCCGCGCCGAACCGGCGCGGCGATTCCTTTGCCCGGCGCTCGTTCCGTAGTTGCTTATGCACAAGTGGGACAGTGGCGCCATGTCAGGCCCCCAACAGCCACCGCCCTACCCGGGACCGCAGTACCCCGGGCCGCA
The DNA here is from genome assembly GCA_036502695.1 of Jatrophihabitantaceae bacterium. Classification (GTDB taxonomy): domain Bacteria; phylum Actinomycetota; class Actinomycetes; order Mycobacteriales; family Jatrophihabitantaceae; genus DASXRA01. The sequence continues at coordinate 1,143 of DASXYE010000208.1, read as the reverse complement.
ATATCCAGGGCCGCAGTACCCCCCGCCGCAAAACCCGCCGCCGGGCTACCCGCCGCAGCCGCAGTATCAGCAGCCGTACGGTGGCCAGCCGATCGTCATCCCGGTCGAAGGCAAGGGCGCGGCCAAGCTGGCCGCCCGGATGCGGCCGCGCTCGCTGATCATCAGCCCCGAGGGGTTCGCGCACGAGGGCAAGCAGGGCAGCTTCCGGGTCGGCTGGGCCGAGCTGCGGCGGATCACGATCACGACGGCGTACCACCAGGACAAGACAAAGCTGGTCGCCCCGAAGACGTGGCGGGTGCGCGTGATCATGGACGCCGCCGATCCGAGCTTCGGCCAGCGCCATCCGGAGCTCGCCGGCCTCGAGGGCAAGTACGGCGGCTCAGGCCCCGGGTCCTACGGCCTGCCGCTCGGTCCGGCGCCGAACCTCGTCCCGCAGCTGGCGCAGGCGCTGGCCACGTACGGTGCCGCCGTGTTCGGCGGCGTCGTCGAAGAGGGCCAAGTATTCGGCTTCGGCTACTTGTAGCGGTCGCGCCTGTTCTTGATCAAGAGGGAGAAGTGGTCGCTATAGCAGCCACTTCTCCCTCTTGATCAACGGTGCAGGTGCGCCGCCGGGCACCTCTTCGGCTAGCGCCTGCTCGTCCGGCGCTCCGGCGCGACCCGCTCATGCGCCAAGCTAGGCGGGTGACGGTGCTGTTCGACGGCGAGATCTGGGTGTCCTACGGCTTCATTTTCGTGCTGGCGCCCGACGACGATCAGCCCGATCTGATGGCGGCTCGCGGCGGGCAGGTCAACGGCCTGTGCGGCGCGGCCGTCCCCGGCGTGCTCTCGCTGGTCACCGGCCTGCACACCGGCGACGTGCCGCTCGTGGTCGAGGCACTCGATACCGAGCCGGCGCTGGATGATGCGTGGGAGGACGTCGTCGAGGTGTCGTTCGAGGCCGACGAGGCCGACCTGGTACTGCGGTCGTTCCAGGACGCGACCGCAGTGGCCTTGCCGGGCCCGGGCATCTACCGGGCGAGGTACTGCGCGACCGGCCTGGATGCTGCGCATGACGGGACCCGCATGGCAGGCGAGCCGGCGCGGGACCGCTACCTGTTGCAGTTGTGGCCGGCACCCGCAGCATCCGACGCGGTGATCAGGTCG
>DASXYE010000207.1:0-5393 GCA_036502695.1 Jatrophihabitantaceae bacterium | reverse complement strand
TTCGGACCCCAGTCCACAGCGAAGGTGTGGAAGTCTTCGGCGAAGGCGCCGTTGATCGAGTACGTACCGGTCAGCGGGTTGCCCCCGGAGTACCCCGGCCCGTGCATGCTGCCGTGGTTCGTCGACGGCTCGCGGCCGATGTTCTCCATGACGTCCATCTCGCCGCTGCCCGGCCAGCCGACGCTGCCGATGTTGTCGCCAAGCATCCAGAACGCCGGCCACATCCCCTGTCCGCGCGGCAGCTTGATGCGCGCCTCGAACCGCCCGTACTGCTGGGTGAAGTGCCCGGAGGTCAGCAGCCGGGCCGAGGTGTAGGTGCAGCTGCCGTACCAGCACTGGTACCCGGCCGGGTTCTCCTGGCGGGCGGTGATGAGCAGGTGGCCCTGACCGTCGAGTGCGGCGTTGCTGGTGCTGTTCGTGTAGTACTCGAGCTCGTTGTTGCCCCAACCGCTGCCGCCGGTGTCGTGGGCCCACTTGCTGCCGTCGGGCGCCGCGCCGGCCGGTCCGTCGAAGTCGTCGGACCAGGTCAGCCCGCCGATGGCGGCCGGGGCGGCCGCGTTGGCTCCCGCGGCGGTGTCGGTGGGTTGGCCCGACGCGCCGGGTACAGCGACCCAGGCGGCCACCACCACCGCGCCGGTCGTCAGCAGTGCTCGGATCATGCGTCCACGTCTGGCGTTCATCGCGTCGTCCCATCTGGGGGTTGGGTCGTCGCGGGTCCCGTGCCCCGATGCACCGCTGCCACCACGATGAGAGCGCTCTCTATACCGGACAGACTGGGGCTGCCCTGACATCGCAGCTAAACGGGGAGGTAACTCGCCTTCGGCACTGGTCTAACACCACCACCCCCGGCAGTCAAGGTTTTGTATAGACCAATTTTGGCCAGGCTCGAACCGGCCACTAGCCGGCCGTTGTCGCTGCGCCCGATGTCCCCAGCCGGCCACCGGCCGAGTCTTCGCCGCCCTCCGGGCTAGGGTCGAAGGCATGAGACGAACGGGACTTGTGGCGCTGATCGGGGTGGTCTGCGCCCTGGCCGCTGGATGCACGACGGTGACGAAAGGCAGCGCGACCGGCCCGGGCCAGGGTGGTGACGGCGGCACCGGAGCACCAACCAACGGCGGGGGCGCCGGGCCGGTCGCCCCTAACGTCGCAGGGCTGGCCGCGCAGATCACGCATGGTTCCACCAAGGTCAAGACCGCGCAGGGCAAGCTGAACGTCGATGCCGGGCCGCTCACCCAGGCCAGTACGTTCCGCCAGCTTATGTCCGCCGGGCAGATCACGACGTTCGAGGACCAGATCGACACCACCTTCCAGGGCAACAACACCAAGATTCACGTGATCTACGTGGACAAGACGATCTACATCGACCGAGGGCAGAACGGCAAGCCCTGGATCGTCGCCAAGCCGGACAGCTCGGACGAGGTCGCCGCGCAGCTGGCCCAGACGTTCCCGCAATCCCTCGCGCAGTCCAGCATCAAGTACTACGCCGTGATGGTGGAGGCGGCCCACGACCTGAAGTTCGTGGGCACCGAGAACATCGACGGCGTGCCGGCCAACCACTACCACTTCATCGTCGACCCGAAAGTGCTCGTGCAGAAGCTCCCGCCCGATCAGGCCCAGCAGATGCAGAACGCCGTCAATGCCGGTGTCGACTCGGTTCCGGCCGATGAGTGGGTGGACGCCCAGGGACGCCCGGTGCGCGTGACCGACGAGGTGACCGCCCAAGGGCAGACCGCGAAGATCGACCTGCGGCTCAACCACTACGACGAGCCGGTCTCGATCAAGGCGCCACCGGCCGACCAAGTCGACCAAAGCTGACTGTCGCTAGCCAAGGGACACCTCCGGGTGGTTCGATCCGCTCCGACGCACAGTGACGGAGCGGGGGCCGCGGCATGAGCGGATTGCGTGTACGAACCTGGTCAATCGTGGCGGTGGCGGTGGCTGTCGCCGGACTCGCGGCGGCGCCACCCACGGCGCTCGCGGATCCGGTCCCGCCGGCGGGACCGGGCGCGCTGAGCCATTTCGACCTGGCGCGCAAGGACTGTCTCGGTACGGCGCGCAACACCACGTCCAAGATCTGGTACACCGTCGCCGGCGGCGTGCTGTCCGACGTGTACGCGCCGACGATCGACACCACGAACGTCGAGACGATGCAGTACCTCGTCACCGACGGCTCGACGTTCACCGATCTGCAGTCGCGTGACACGACCTACAGCGTGGCTGCGGATTCCACCGGGATGGTCTGCACCGTCACGTCGACGGCGAAATCGGGCGCGTACCGGCTGACCACGACGTACCTCACCGATCCGGCGCGCTCGTCGGTGGTGGTGCGCACGCGGTACACGCCGCTGAAGTCGGCCGCATCGCGCTATCACCTCTACGTCCGGCTCGATGCGACGGTCGGCGGCAACGGTGGCGGCGGTTCCGGTAACGGCGGCGCCGACAACGCGGTGCTCGACCCGTCCGGCGCGCTCGTCTCCTACGATCCCGTCACTGCGACGAACGCCGCCAACCGCGACTACGCCGTGCCGTCCTACCTCGCTCTGCGCGGACCGTTCTCGGCGGCGAACAGCGGCTTCGTCGGGACGCCGTCCGACGGGCTGACCCAGCTCGACACGTCGCACCGGTTGACGCCGAACCCGTCCGCGCTGGGCGGTAACGTCGCGCAGACAGCCGCGATCAGCCAGCATGAGTTCACCTTGGCGCTCGGCTTCGGCGCCAGCCAGGCGGGCGCCGTCGCCACGGCCGGGGCCACCCTGCACACGCCGCTGTCCCGGCTCGTCCACGACTACACCGACGGATGGCAGCACTACGACGCCGGTCTGCGCCGGCCGGATGTACGAAAACTCGGGCTGACGCACTCGCGCGCCGAGGCCGCCGAGCACGAGTACTACGTGTCGGCCAACGTCGTGAAGTCCAGTGAGGACAAGACATTCCCCGGCGCGATCGTCGCCTCGCTGGCCTCGCCGTGGGGGCAGGCCGTGTCGGCCGGCGACCCGGCCAACACCTACTTCGGCTCGTACCGCGAGGTGTTCTCGCGCGACCTGTACGAGGCGTGGACCGCGCTGTTGACCGACGGCGATCTGGGCACCGCGCGGGCTGCCACCCGCTTCCTGCTGTTGCGCCAGCAGTTGCCCGACGGCTCGCTGCCCCGCAACTCGCTGGTGAACGGCAAGACCGCGCCGGACTCGTTCAACACCCAGCTGGACGAGGTGGCGTACCCGATCCTGATGGTGTTGCAGTCTGGGCTGGCCGGCGACAACACGCTGTGGTCGCACGTCGCCGCCGCCGCGAACTACCTGATCGCGCACGGGCCGGCGTTCGGCCCGGAGCGGTGGGAGGAGCAGAGCGGCTACTCGCCCTCGACGATCGCCGCCGAGATCGCCGGGCTGGTCGCCGCCGCGACGATCGCCCGAGCCCACGGTGACGCGGCCGACGCCCGGATCTGGCTGGCCACCGCCGACCGGTACCAGCGTTCGATCAAGGACTGGACGGTCACGACGACCGGTCCGCTGTCCACCAGCCCTTATTTTATAAGGCTTTCCAAGAACGGTGACCCGAACGAGGCCGTGTCCTACAACGTCGGCAACGGCGGTCCCACGCTGGATCAGCGCTCGGTGATCGACGCCGGGTTCCTCGAGCTCGTCCGGCTGGGCGAGCTGTCCGTCAATGACTCGGACGTTCGCCGCTCGCTGGCGGTGGTCGACGCGACGATCAAGCGGCAGACGGCGAGCGGGCCGGGTTGGCTGCGCTACAACGGCGACGGGTACGGCGATTGCCTGGCCGCATCGGGCAACTGCCCCACCGACGGGGCGCCGTGGGCACCGTCGAACAAGGGCACCGGACACCCCTGGCCGGTGCTGAGTGCCGAGCGCGGCGAGCAATCGCTGGCAACCGGCGACGCGCGGACGGCGGCTCAGCTGCTCGACGCGATCGACAAGATGTCCTCCGGCGTCGGGCTGGTGCCCGAGCAAGCCTGGGACGGCCCGGACCTGCCCGCCTCGCCGTACGGTAACGATCCGACGACGGCCTCGATCGGCTTCCACAACGGCCAACCGGACGGATCGGCGGCCCCGCTGACCTGGGGCGCGGCGTCGCAGGTGCGGCTGACCGCCGACCTGACGGCCGGCCGGGTGCTCGAGCGTCCGGACGTGACCGTCGACCGCTACGTCCGGCACACCCAGCGGGCCACGTCACTGACTGTCAGCTCGCCGACAGACCAGACGGTGGCCACCGACCCCATCCACGTAGCGGGGACGGCCGCTCCGGGCGCGACGATCGACGTGGCCAATGTGGCCGCGACGACCACGCACGCCACCGGACGGGCCGCGGCCGACGGGTCGTTCAGCTTCGATCTGCCCGCGCAGGTCGGCAACAACGTCATCGTCGTGACGTCGACGGCGCGTGACGGCGGGACCGCCCAGGCGGTGCGCACCGTCGTCAACGACGTGGTCGTCGGGACGCTGCTCTACGACACCGCCGACCCGACCGACGACGACAACGGCCCGGGCAACTATGCCTATCCCACCGCGGCAGACTTCCACGCCGGCGCGTACGACCTGACCGACTTCCAGGTCTACGACACCGGCACCACGGTGACGTTCCGGGTGCAGACGCGTGATCTCACCCCGACGTTCGGCAGCCCGCTCGGTGCCCAGTTGGTCGACCTCTACGCCCGAGCACCGGGCGGATCACCGACGTCCACCCACGCCGCAGTCGACAGCCGGAACTACAGCCTGGCTGCTGATTCGGCGTGGACGCGGTTGATCGAGGTGCAGGGCTTCGGCCAGCGCTTCGTCGACGCGTCGGGGGCGACTGTCGGCACGGTGACAATCAGCGCCAATGCCATCTCGCGCTACATCACGTTCGTCGTGGACAAGTCGGCCCTGGGCGGGACGCCATCGTCGGGCTGGACGTTCGGTCTCGTGCTGGCCGGCCAGGACGGATTCAGCTCCGACCTGGCGCGTGGGTTCCAACCCACCCCGCAGGACTTCCAGTTCGGCGTCTGCGCGACGGCGAGCAGCGATCCGCACTGCACCGTCGATCCGGGCACGGTGCCCAAGGCGATGGACGTGCTGACGCCACCTGGCGTGGCCCAGTCCGACGAGCTCGACTACACCCGGCACAACCCGGTCGTCATCCAGGGTGTGACGCTGCCCTGACCCTGAGCCTTCCGAGTTGTCCGCGCTTCGCGACGTCATGGCGTCACGAAGCGCGGACGACTTGCCAGGCGGGCGGGCTCAGGGCCTGATTTGGCGAGCAGCCCGGGCGCCCCGTACTCTGGACGTCGATCCACCCGAAGACCGCTGGTCGTCACGTGCGCGCACGTGACCGAACGCCTCCGGAGCGCCGGAGCGGCCCGCGCAGGTTGGACGGTTCGGTGCCTAACCCGCCCG
>DASXYE010000206.1:0-1715 GCA_036502695.1 Jatrophihabitantaceae bacterium | reverse complement strand
CCGAGAACGGGGATCCGTCCAGCACCGACCGGGGCGCGTTCGACTGCCCGAACTCCGGCACGCTGATCGGGCTCAACGCCACGGCCGCGTCGGACGGATCCGCGGTGATCAACAACATCACCGGGATCTGCGCGGCGCTGGACACCACCCCGCCGGACACCACGATCACCGGCGGACCGACCGGCACCACCAACGACACGACGCCGACGTTCACGTTCACCGCCTCCGAGAGCGGGGACACGTTCGAGTGTTCGGTCGACTACCTTCTCGACCAGAACAACCATCCGGCCTGCACCAGCCCGTTCACGACCGCGCCGCTGGCCGCCGGCCTGCACTTCTTCTTCGTGCGGGCGGTCGACGCGGCCGGCAACGTCGACAAGAGCCCCGCCGTCCGATCCTTCACGATCGCCTCGACCCCCACCGATACCGACCATGACGGGGTGCCCGACGCGACGGACAACTGCGCGAGCGTGGCCAATCCGGATCAGGCCGATCAGGACGGCGACGGGCGCGGCGACGCCTGCGACACCGACCGTGACGGCGACACCATCGCCAACGCCGTCGACAACTGCCCCGACGCGGTGAACACCGACCAGGCCGACCTCGACGGTGACGGCAAGGGCGACGTGTGCGACCCGGACCGCGACGGCGACACCATCGCCAACACGACCGACAACTGCCCCGACGTCGCGAACCCCACCCAGTCCGACCAGGACCACGACGGGCTCGGCGACGCGTGTGACGTCGACCGCGACGGCGACGGCGTCTCCGACGCCTCCGACAACTGCGTGAGCGTGGCCAACCCGTCCCAGGCCGACCTGGACGCCGACGGAATCGGCGACGCCTGCGACACCGACCGCGACGGCGACACCGTCACCAACACGATCGACAACTGCCCGAGCGTGGCCAACACCGACCAGGCCGACTGGGACCACGACGGGCTCGGCGACGCCTGCGACCCCGACCGCCCACCGGCCCAGCAACTGCTCACGCTGACCCAGACGATCGCCGCACTGGGCCTGCCCGGTGGCACCGCCAACAGCCTGACCAAGAAACTCCAAAGCGCGCTGGCCGCCTACAACTCCGGCGACATCGCCGGCGCCTGCACCACGCTCGTCTCCTTCACCGAAGAAGTCCGAGCCCAATCCGGCAAGAAGATCACCACCGCCGCCGCGAACTCGCTACTCACCAACGCGCAAACCATCAAACAATCCATCGGCTGCTAGGCATGCCTGAAAACGGATGAGGTTGGCCGAAATGATCGAGATCGCCGCCGCCATTCAGTCCTTCGTCAACGAGCTCTGAGGAGACCCGAAATGATCACCAATCTCCGCGATCTGCACCCTGCCTGGGCTGAGCGGTTCAACGAACGAGACATGGACGGAATGCTCGCCCTCTGCGAGGACGGCTCGGCGTTCGCGCCGCAGCCGGGCGTTGTTCTCACCGAGGCCGGTGACGTGCGCGGCGCGCTCGAGCAGTTCCTGGCGCTGAACCTGCCCATCAACATCGCGGTCCGGCACAGCATCGAGTCGGGTGATATCGGCCTCGTGGTCGCGGACTGGTCGCTCTCCGGCTCGGGGCCGGACGGATCCCCGGTCGAGCTCAAAGGCTCCACCTCCGACGTCGCCCGTCGTGGCGTCAACGGCTGGAAGATCGTTATAGACAACCCGTTCGGCACCGCATAGTCGGCCTCCGCAACGGCACCCCAAGCGTGC
>DASXYE010000205.1:0-8335 GCA_036502695.1 Jatrophihabitantaceae bacterium | reverse complement strand
CCCCGCCGGCAGATCCACCACGAGTCGTTCACGTTCTGACAGGACATCACCCGCTATGAAACGCATCCTGCTCGCCCTGGTCGGCACCGTCGCCGGACTGGCCGCCCTGCTGAGCTTCAAGACGCATTCCGGCCTGACCGGTGGCGCGGCGTTGCCGGCGGCCTCCCTGCCCAGCTCGGCACCATCCACGTCCGGACGCACATCGGCGCCGTCGAGCTCGGCGCCACCGAAGCCGGGAGCCTCCTCGACGGCCTCCGCGCCGAAAACCATTGCCGGGCAGGCCATCCAGACCCGGTATGGCGTCGTACAGGTCCAGGTCGTCGTCTCCGGCCAGAAGATCCAGAACGTGTCGTTCCTGCAGCTGACCGCCGACGATCCGCGCTCGGCCGAGATCAACGGCCAGGCCGGCCCGATCCTGCTGCAGCAGACACTCAGCGCCCAGAACTCGCACATCGACGGCGTCTCGGGTGCGACCTACACCAGCCAGGGCTACCTGCAGTCGCTGCAGAGCGCGCTCGACCAGGCCGGCATCCGATGAGTGGAGGTGGCCCGGTTCGGCGGGTCGTGCACTGCATGGGCACGGTCTTCTCGTTCGACGTGCGACCGCCCGGGGCAGGCCCCGATGTTCTGGACGAGGCGGCCGCGCTGCTCCATGAGATCGATCGGACGTTCTCTACCTACCGTGCCGACAGCCCGATCAGCCGTCTGGCCCGGGGCGATCTGGACCTCGACGACTGCCCGCCGGATGTCCGCTTCGTGCTCGCGGAGTGCGAGCGATTCGGCAATCTGACCGACGGCTACTTCTCGGCGTACGCGAGTGGCCAACTCGATCCGTCGGGCTACGTCAAGGGCTGGGCGATAGAGCGGGCGGGCGCAGTGCTGTCCCGAGCGGGATCTAGGAACCACTATCTGAACGGTGGCGGCGACCTCCTGTGCGCCGGCTCGGCAGCTCCGACCGAGCCGTGGCGGATCGCTATCAGCGATCCCCGTCGTCCCGGCCGGATCGCCACCGTGGTCGCCGGCACCGAGTTCGCGGTCGCGACCTCAGGCGTAGAACAACGCGGCGCGCATATCGTGGATCCACACACCGCGCGCGCACCCACCGGACTTCTCAGCCTGACGATCGTCGGTCCGCGCCTCGTCGAGGCCGACGTCTACGCGACCGCCGGGTTCGCCATGGGCGCCGCCGCCCGCGAATGGGTCGAAGAGCTCGCCGACCACCGAGCATTCGCTGTTGCGGCTAACGGCAGCACCTGGTCGACGTTCTAGGTCCCGCCCGGTTGGTGGCGGCGCAGGCAGCGATGACAGATCTGTCATGTAGCGCCTAGAGGTCGCGTGCGACCGTACGTTGTGTGCGGGATCTGCTGCCGCACGGCCCGCCCGGGCCGGGTGGCGGTGACGGGGGCGTCTTGATGATCACGGCACATAGGGACGGGGGCTCGGCCGGTGCCGGCCGCTGCCCGCGCCGACCGCACGTACGGCGGCCGGCGCGCCTCGTGTTGCTCCTAGCCCTGGTGGTGGTGGCATTATCGCTGGCCCTCGCGGCACCGGCGGGAGCGCACGCCGTCCTGGAGTCGACGTCGCCCGGTGCCGGTCAGGTTGTGCCGGCGGGGCAGGTCGTGTCAGTGGTCGAAATGCGTTTCGGCGAGGCGGTGGAGGTCAGCCTCGGTTCGGTACGAGTGCTCGCCGCGAACGGGCGCCGCGTCGACCTGGCCCACGTGTACCACCCGGACGGCATCGGCGCGCGGGTCGCCGTGGCCCTGCGTTCAGGCCTGGCCCAGGGCAGCTACCTCGTCGTGTGGCGGGTCGTCTCGGCGGACTCGCACCCGGTGGCCGGCTCGTTCACGTTCTCGCTCGGTCACGCCGGGCCGGTGGCGTCGGGCTCGTCGGGCTCCTCCGGCCGAGCCGTTGCGCTGGCCCTGGGCGTCGACCGCTTCGTCGCATACGCGGGCCTGGTGATGCTGGTCGGCGGTGTGCTGTTCCTGTTGGTGTGTTGGCCGGCGGGCTGGGCCCAACTGCGCGCCCGGCGGCTCGTGTGGTGCGGGCTGGGCGCGGCGGCGGTGGCTGCGCTGTGCGGCCTCGGTCTCCAGGCGGCAGCCGACGTCGGCGCGAGCCTGTCGCAGGTGACCGACCCCGCGCCGATCCGCGACCTGCTGGGGACGCGGCTCGGGCAGGCCCACCTGGCCCGATTGGCCGCACTGGCCGCGATGGCCGTTACGTTGCGGCTCACCCCGCGTCGACAGCGCCGATGGATCGGTCGTCCCGAGCTGGCCTGGTCGACGCTGCTGGGCGCCGAGAGCGTCGTAGCGGTCGGCACGGTAGCGGTGGAGGGGCATGCCGCAACGGGTGCGTGGCCTACGGCACGACTGCCCCTGGACCTGCTGCACGTCGCCGCTGCCGCCGGCTGGCTGGGCGGCCTGGTGATGCTCGTAGGGGCCGCGTTCCCGCTGGCACGACGGGCGGCCGCCGCTGACCGGCCGGCTGCGGCCCCGGCCAAGGTCGCGGTGGGCATAAGCGCCAGCGGTACCACCGTGATGGATCAGGTAGGCATCCCTGGGGCCGACGAGGGCGAGCGACCCCGGCCGGTACTCGCCGTCGACGACGAGGGCCCGGCCTTGCAGGGCGCGGTCGTGCGGTTCTCCCGGCTCGCGATGGGCTGCGTGCTGGTGCTCGCGGTAACGGGCCTGGCCGCAGCCTGGCGGCAGGCCGGTGAGCTCGACGCGATCACGGGGACGCGGTACGGACAGCTGGTGCTCGTCAAGGCCGGGCTGCTGGCGGCAACCCTGTGCGTGGCTGCCGTGTCCCGGCGGCAGGTTCGCATCCGGACGGACCGGTCGCTGACAGCGTCAAGGCCCGGCACCGCCGACAGGTGGGCTGTGTTACGACGTTCGGTGCGGGCCGAATCGGCGCTTGCCGTTGTCGTGCTGGCGGTCACGTCGGTGCTGGTCGCGACGACGCCCGCCCGGGCGGCGTACCGGCCGACCCAGCTGCGCACGGTTGCGGCCGGCCCGCTCACCGTTCAGGTCACCGCGGTGCCGACGGCCGGTCGGAGCCTGGATCTGCACTTGTACGCCTTCGGTGCGGACGGGCTGATCGCCGACGTGTCCGAGATACGCGGCGAAGCGACGATGCCCGCGCAGCGGCTGGGCCCGGTCACGGTGCCGCTGGTCCGGGCCGGGACCGGGCACTTCATCGCCCAGCGCGTGCTGTTGCCGTACGCCGGCGAGTGGACGCTGCAGCTGACGCTGCACACCGGCGAGTTCGATTCGTACTCGGCGAGCACCCGTTTGATGGTTCGTTAAGGAGCAAGGATGCGGCATTCGAGAGCGCGGTCGGTCGCGGCGGCGACCGGCCTGGGTGTGGTGCTGTTGGCGACAGGTGCGCCGGCGGCCGGCGCGCACGGCAGCGGAGGCCAGCCGATCCCGGACGCCAAGCACTACCTCGCGCGGATCGAGGGCTTCACGCCGGCGGTGGCCGGTGTCACCGCGACGGTCGATCCGCGCGGCGAGTGGATCGACGTCACGAACGTCACTGGCAAGACGCTCACGATCTTCGGCTACGCGCATGAGCCATACCTGCAGATCGGCCCGCAGGGCGTTCAGCAGAACGACTTGGCGGTGAGCGTCCAGCTCAATCAGAGCCTGTTCGGCGACCTGAGCCAGCTCGGGTTCAACAGCCAGCTGCCTCCGGTGTGGCGCACCACCGCCGCGACGAATCACGTGCGCTGGCACGATCACCGCATCCATTGGATGAGCCCGCAACGGCCGCCCAGGGTCGCGGCGCATCCGGGCCGGGCCCAGCTGATCGGTCAGTGGACGGTCCACCTGCAACTTTCGGACCAGCCCGTCAACATCAACGGCACGTTGAGCTGGCTGCCTGTCAAGCAGAGCCCGTTCCTCAGCATCGGGCTGATCCTGGACATCGCGCTCAGCGTCGCCGTTGCGGTCGGTGTCGGCGGATACGTGCTGTACCGGCGGCACCGCAACCAGGCGCCGGAGCCGGATCCGCCGGTGCCGACCATCGATCCACTGCTGGATCTGACCGACCCGGGTGACGACCCGGACCTGGCGAGCCTCGCACGGCGTCGGGCGCGCGTCGGCGATCACAACCGAGAATCGGAGCGGATGACATGAGGATCGGCTGTCGGCGAGCTGGCGCGACCGGTGCGCTGGTCGTGGGTCTGACCGGTGCCGCGCTGTGGACCGCGGCCGCGGCCGCCGCGCATGTCACGGTGGTCGCACCCGGGGCAACTGCCGGGGACACCGACGCCACGATCGTGTTCCGGGTCCCGGACGAGAGTGACACCGCGAGCACCGTCGGGTTGAAGCTGCGGCTGCCCACCGACACGCCGATCGCGGGCGTGCTGGTGGCGCCGCAGCCGGGCTGGACCGCGAGGGTGACCCGGTCGAAGCTGAGCAAGCCGATCCAGACCGACGACGGGGCGATCACCGACGTGGTGTCCGAGGTTGTCTGGACGGCCGACCCCGGCGCCGGCATCAACCCCGGATTCTTCGGCGAGTTCACCATCATCGGCGGCAAGCTCCCCACCGGCGCGACCACGCTGACGTTCAAGGCCATCCAGTCCTACAGCGACGGTGAGCAGGTCGCCTGGATCGACCAGGTGGACGACAGCAGCGGCTCCGAACCTGAGCACCCGGCGCCGGTGCTGCACCTGGCCGCCGCTTCGAGCGCTCCGGCCGGATCGAACTCGGCTCCGGCCACGAGTCCGGCCGGCTCGAGCGCCGCACCGACCGTTGTCGCCACGCCGGCGCACCCTGCGAGCAGGTCGTCCGACAACGGCCGGGCTACGGCCGGCGTGGTCCTCGGCGGCGCAGGTGTCGCGCTCGGAGCGGCCGCTCTGCTGCTGGCGTTGCGGCGCGTTCGGTCGCCGCGTGCAGCCGTCCGCGACGGCGCCTGACTGGACGGCTCAGCGATCTGGCTCGGTGCCCGACCGCGTGGGTGACGGCGTCCGCGAGCCGGTGTGGTCCCGCTCGTCGTCGTCCGTCCGCGACGGCGACCCTGTGGGTCGATCGTCAGCTGTGGAGTTCCTGGAGGGGGCAGTCTCCGATGGCGCCACGGGCTGACTGGCCGGTGGCGCACCGCTGAGCTCGGGGCCGTCGGAGCTGATTCGCGGACGCTGATGCATCGGCTGAGCCGGCGTGGGCGTCCGAGCCGGGCGCGTCGGGGTCGGTGTGGCCGGCCGGGGATGGTGGTCACCGACGCGCAAGGGGGTCAAGTTGTTGATCACGTCGGCGACCGGCCCGGGCAGGCGATCGGCGGCCGCGGCGACGCCGGTCACGCTCGTCGATCCGATCACCAAGGCGGCTACGACGGCCGCGCGGCGTCGAGCGCGGCGCCGACCGAGCTTCGGAATGCCCTGTGACAGTAGGATTTCCAGCTCCGGCGAGGGCGCCGGTGCCGGCGATCGGCCGAGCTCGCGGAGCTCACCCACGAGTCGCATGGTGTCGCCGGCGTACTCGAGTTGATCAGCCATCTCGGCGTGGTCATCGTCGGTGGACCTCACTGGGTTACGCCCTGCTCGGCCAGCAGCCGGCGCAGCGCCAGGAGGGCTCGTCGCTGCAGTTGCTTTACCGCGCCCGGCGATCGGCTCATGATCGCGGCAACATCGTCGACCGCGAGGTCCGCGACGAAGCGTAGGACCAGCGCCTCTCGCTGGTCGTCGGGCAGCGATCGCAGCACGACGATGATGCTCGCCGTGCCGACCTGAACCAGCGCCTCGTCCTCGGCGGAGCGGGAGATTCGCGGGTCGAGCGAGGCGTCGTACTCCGCCGGCTGCGGCTGTCGGCTGCGCCGGCGAATCTCGTCGACGTTGCGAGCATGTGCGACCGACATGACGAAGGTGCGCAGGCCGGCGACGCCGCCGGTGAGGTCGCCCATACGCGGCAGTACGGAGAGGAAGACGTCGCTGGTGACGGCTTCGGGGTCGCTCACCCCGCGAGCGCGGAGATAGCCGTACACGATTGGGGCGAGTTCGCGGTAGATGGTGCGGAATGCCGCAGCGTCACCGGCGCAGGCGGCAGCCACCACGTCCTCGGTCAGCGGCTGCGCCACCCGGCGACTCCCGTTGCTCAGCCCCGCACGACAGCCGCGTACCGGCTGACGTGGCTGTCGCGGGACAGTGAACCGGGCGGCCTGCGTCGCCGCAAGTGCGCCGGCTCGGATCGCCCGACATAGTCGGTGTTTCGCCCCGCGACTCGGGCGCCGCGTAACCCATCCGGTCGACTGGTCGATGACGTTCGTGGAGCGGGGCGGCGGGGGAAGTCGCCGAAGGAGACTCTTGAGACGCAAGCGCCGCGTCGTTGTTGCTACTGCGGTGGTCGCCGGGCTGATCGTCGGCGCGGCCGCTGCTATCTCGTCCGTGCCCGGTCCGACTCATCCGCCCGCGTCGCCCGGATCGCCCGTCGCGGCCAGCCCCGATGCCGCGCGGCGGGCCGAATTGGCGCACCTGCAGGCGGAGCTGGCTCGCACCGGCGGGCGTAGCGCGTCGCTGCGCGCTCAGATCGCCGCGCTGCAACGTGAGCTTCGACGGGCCGACCCGGCACCACCGCTGTCCGCCCCGCCGCCTACACCGGCGTCCACCTCGGCAGCGCGCGCGCCGTCGACTCGGCCCGTCCCGGTGACTTCGACGTCGACCTCGACGTCGACGCGGCCGCCGACGCCCGCGCCGACCGGCACCCGGACGACCGGAGACGACGGTGATGGTCATGGCTGAGCTGCTCGGTCGGCGCGCTCGGTGGACGGCCGTGCTCGTCGCGATACCCGGCGCCGCGGCGCTGTTCGGTGTGGCGACGTCGTGGGCGGTACGCACCACTCCGGCCACCACCACGACGAACCCGCCGACGAGTCCGGCGCAGTCGTCTGCTCGACCACTCGATCCAGCCCTGGCCGGCGCGCAGCGCGAAGCCGCAGCGAACCGGCGTGAGCTCAGCGCGCTGGAGAAGCAACTGGCGAGCCTGCGCGCCCAGCTCGCCGCGCAGGGCACCGGTCCCCATCCGACCGGGACGGCGACCACTCGCGGGCCCGCGGGGACACCGGCGCCGGCCAGCACCGGATCGTCGTCGCCACCCAGGGCGTCCTCGACGCCGGCGCCGCCACCCCCACCGCCTGCGACGTCATCCGCGCCACCTCCGCCGCCGAGCTCGTCGACCCCGCCGCCCGTGCAGACCTCGACCGGCGCGTCCGGGGCTCCGAAGTGATCCCGCCGGCTGCCCTGCCCGTCGCCGGTGCGGACGTCGTCGCTGCGTTCGAGTCGATGGCCTCGGTCGTGAACGTGCGGCTGCGAGGGGCTGCCGGTCGGACCGACCACCTCGTGCTGGCGGTGACGGAGCTGTTCGCCGAGGTCGAGGCGCAGTGCACGCGGTTCGATCCGGACAGCCCGCTGATGCAGGCGAACGCCGCGGCGGATGATTGGTTTCGCGTCCCGGCTCGGTGCTACGCCGCGATCCTGGCAGCGGAGGACGCGTACCGGGTCACGGCCGGCCGATTCGATCCCCGCGTCCTGCGCGCGCTGCACGCCATCGGGTACGACCGCACACTTCCGTTCGCGCGGGGGCGCGTCGTCGTGGACGAGGGGCGCGCTGTCGCCGGGGTGGTGGCTCGGCCGTGGCGGCCGGAGTTCGACGGCGAGCACTACGCCGTACGGGTGGGTACGGAACCGATCGACCTGGGCGGCATCGGCAAGGGTCTGGCCCTGCGTTGGGCAGCCGACCTGATCGCCGCCGAGTGGTCGAACTTCCTGATCGAGGCCGGCGGTGACTGCTACCTGGCTGGTGACGGCCCGTCCGGCGACGGCTGGCAGGTTGCCGTCGAGGATCCGTCCGGTGCGCCGGACCCGCTCGCCGTGCTCAGCGTGCGCGATGCCGCCTGTGCCACGTCATCGACTCGCATCCGCAACTGGGTCGCCGGTGGCCGGCGAGTGCACCACATCATCGACCCGTGGACCGGCGCACCGGGCGGGGACGGCCTGCGGTCGGTCACCGTCGCCGGTCCCGATCCGGCGATGGCCGAGGTGTGGAGCAAGGTGCTGTTCCTCAGCGGCCGCGACCGCATCGCCGACGCGGCCGCGGTCCGGGGCCTGGCGGCACTGTGGGTGGCCGAGGACGGCACCGTGGGGACGAGCCCGCCCATGGCGCCGTTGGTGATCTGGCGGGCCGCCGAGTGAGTGCGCCCGCTATGCGTCCGGCCGGGTTCGCCGCCGCCGGAGCGATCAGCGCGGGCGTGACCGGCGTTCTCGTCGGCACGGCCGCCGGCTCGCTGAGCGGCAACCGCATGGCGCCGTGGATCGTCGGCCGGGCCGCCGGGCTCAGCGCCTACG
>DASXYE010000204.1:0-7667 GCA_036502695.1 Jatrophihabitantaceae bacterium | reverse complement strand
GACCTGATCGTCCGCTACGTCTGCCGGCTGCTGAACTACATGGACGCGAGTGGCTACCGGGTCGTGACGCCGACGTCACCCACCGGGCCGCTGCGTCCGCTGATCGATCTACAGGCTGGCTACATAATGCGCAGCCTCGACAAGTTGCCCAAGCGGGGCACCGTCGCGCCGTGGCGGATCCACCAGAATTACCCGCGCGACGTCTACCTGCTGCGCCGTGGCCCGGTGGACGACGAGGGCGTGCGGTTCAGCCGCGGACCGTCACCCGTCGTGGCAGATCGGGCCGCGGTCGCGGACCGCGCGTAGATACTTTAGGCCGGCAGCCGTTCGAGGTCCTCGCCCGCCGCGGCTCGGACCGGGAGGTGTACGAGCTGGCCGATCGGTTGGGCTCGCCGGGCCAACACGAAGCCGATCGTCGCGCCGAACGCCCCAGCCAGCAAGTGTTCGGTGATCGTCACTCGCGAGTTGAACACCGGATCTCCAGCCAGGCTGAGTATCAGCAGGGCGGCCACCGGCTTCGACCGGGTTCGCGCGGCCAGCGTGGCGACGGCGCCGACCATGACGCACGACATCCCGTAGTCGGCCCGAGTGAGCTCACTAACGTCCGCGAGGCGGGCGTACCCGGCAACGAAAACGGTTGGCAGGCAATGGCAGAAGAGCACGGCCGCGGCTAGCGCCCGCCCGCCGATCCGGACCTCGAGCGCGGCGCCGACCAGGCCGACGATCATGCACGTGGACGCCCATTGCCACCAACTCTGGGCAAGCAGGGCACTGGCTGGCAGGCGCCACCAGGCGCCGTTGAACAGGTCGTGCCCGTGGTAGACGAGGACCCGGTCGGCCGCATCCGGGACCGGAGCCGGCAGCCGAACGCTAGCGGTTGCCAGGAAGCTCAGCCCGATGATCGACAGGGTGACCGGCGCCGTTGCCAGTACACCCTGCCGCCGCGCTCGCGCCCGGACCGGCGCGAGCAACGTTTCTATCCACCGGGTCGCAGGCCGCAACGCCAGCGACGATTCTCTGAGCCCCCTCATAGCAATTCTCAACGGTAGGTCGGCAATCCTGTGAAATCGCGGAAATTAGGCTTGCCCAGCGTGAGATCGGCTGCCTGCTAGTTCGAACGGCCGGTCCGGCGGCTACGAGGTGGCGGGTGCGACGAGGTCGGCGGACTGGCCGGCACGGCGCAGTGCTTCGGCGACGAAGCCGGACGCCTTGAGCTCCTCGATCAAGCTGTACAGGAAGGCTGCCGATTCGGGCCGCTTGGTCTTGACGGTGCCCACGGCCTGCCGGATCTGCATGAACCGCTCGTCGATCAGGCGCAGGTCGGGGTCGTCTGCGACGTACGCAGTGATCGGTTGCCGGATGCCGGCCGCCACGTCGAGACCCTGGTCCCGGAACGCGGTGACCCCGTCGTCGCCCCGCACGATCGTCGCGTGCTGCACGCTGCGCGTCAGGTAGAGGTCGTACGCCGATCCCTGCTTGACGCCGATGCGCACGCCGTCCCGGTCGACGTCAGCGACGGTGGTGATGGCCGAATCCCGTGGCACGGCGAACACTCCCTCGATCACGACGTACGGTGCGGTGAAGGCGATCTCGGCTTCGCGGGCCGGCTCGATGGCCAGGAAGCAGAGGTCGGCGGCGCCGGTCGTCATCGCCTCGTACGACTTGCGCGCGGCGTCGAAGCCGAGCAGCTGCACCGGTACGCCCAGCCGAGTGGCCACCTCGCGGGCGATGTCGACGGTGATGCCGCTCGGGTTGGTTGGCGGGCCCTGGGCCAGCACCGGGTTGCCGACGTTGATCGACGCGCGCAGCGTCCCGGTCGGTGCGAGGTCGGCGACGACGCCCGAAGCGATCATGAAGCGAGCGTATGGCAGGGCCGCTACGGCGCTTCGCGCAGCCGCCGGTCGCCGAGCCAGAACACCGCCGACACCGCGCCCAGCACGAGCGTCACGAGCACGGCGTTGAGTACCACGCGGGCGTAGCCGTGCGACGCGACGTCCACGAACGGGTAGGGGTACCAGTGGTCGACCGCTCCGCGGACCAGCGTGTAGCCGAACCAGGCGGCCGGCCAGATCAGCGCCGCGAGCACCGTCGTCCGGCTGATGCGCGGTCGCGGGCCGAACAGCAGCCAGCCCAGCACCGCGGCGATCGGCGTGATGTAGTGGAACAGCGTGTTGGTGGTGATCTGCTCCCAGCCCTTGGGTTCGTGCATACGCGCGAGCACGGTCGAGTAGACGATGCCGGTGACCGCGATGCCGACCAGCCCGTCCAGGCGAACCACCCGCCAGATCCGCCCGTCGTGGCGGGGATTCAGCGCCAGCTGAGCCGACGTGAACCCGACGAGCAGGTTGCTCTGGATGGTGAAGAAGCTGACGATTCGCAGGTAACGGGCTGGCGTGGTGGCGCCGGCCACCACGCCGGCCGTGACGTCGTGCGGCGCCGCGTGCAGCCGGGCGACCAGGACGACCTGCACGACCATACCGACCAGTACGGCGGCGGCGAGCAGCCCGTGCCAAGCGCGCGCGATCATGCGCAGAGCGTAGCGGTGACGCGGGAGATCGCCTCGTTACGCGAAGGGTTCTGCGCGATGCGAGGCCACCGTGCCGTGCCGCACCTCGTCCGGACGCGCGGCGGTGACGGCGTTCAGGTCGGCCATCATGATCAGGTCGTCGCGGATCGCCCAGCGGTCGGTGATCAGCCCGTCGCGCACCCGGAACAGGAACGCGCAGTCCCGGGTGCCCGGCCCGGGCGGTACGTCGAACCCGCGAAACGGCCCGCCCGGCCAGTCGAACGTCCGCGTCCCGAACTGCACGACGTACTCGCCGTCGGCGATGACGACGACGTGCTGCCAGCCGCCCGCACTGCGATGTGCCTTGCGGTTGCTGACGAATCGGCGCATGCCCTCGATGCCCTGCGGCATCGTCGGACCGAACGAGTGCGTGATCAGGTCCGGATGGCAGACCGCGTCCAGCGCGGCGACGTCGCCGGTGTCGACGGCGTGGTCGAACGCGGCAACCACGTCCTTGGGCAGCGGGATTGCGGTCATGCCGTCCATCCTGGCGTACGCCGTTACGCCGTTACTCGGGCAGAGCTTTCAGGCCGGTGCCGTACAGCCCGTACGTCGGGGCGAGCGTGGCGGTATCGGCTTGGACGAGCTCGACGATCGCCGTGCCGGCCACCTGCGGAGTGAGCTCCGGCTGGGCCGCCTCGAGGAACGTCGCCAGGCCCTGCCCGGCTCGGGCGGCGTAGGCCCGGGTGGCCGGACGGCCGACGCCGGTCGACGGCGCGAACCCCGGCAGCAGCGCGGTGAACGTGATGTCGAGGCCGGCCCGGTCGGATTCCTCCTGCGCGTACCGGGTGATGAAACGCTGGGTGGCCTTGGCGCCGGCGTACCCGCCGCTGATCGGTGAGCCGTTCACGGCGGCCCCGCTGCTGAACACCACGACGCGGCTGCCCGGTCGCAGTGGTTTCAGCAACGCCTCGCGCAGCCAGTGGAACGCGATCCGGATGTCCACCTGCCAGTGGACGGAGAACGTCTCCCAGGTGTGCTGCTGCAGCGGGCGCATATGTGGCGTCGCGCCGGCCACCACGACGATTGTGTCCGGGTCGTAGCGGTCGACGAGGTCGGCCACCACGATCGGGTCGGCGGCGTCGGCCATTTCGGATCGGATGCCGGGAAGGTCGGCCGGCGTGCGCGATACCGCGACGACGGGAGTGCCGGTTGCGGCAAGGGCGGTGGCGATGCCGCGGCCGAGGCCGCGGCTCGCACCGACCACGATGGTGGTCTGCTCGGTCATCCCCGGCTCCTCAGGCCGCATCCAGCGCGGGCACCCGGACGTGGGCCGGAACGGCCGGCTCCGGCTCGACCGCGGCCGTCTTCGAGCGCCGCACCAGCATCGCCGTGGTGGGCACCGCCGCCAGCGCGATCAGCCCGCAGACCCAGAACGCCCAGTGGAAACCGCCGGTCAGGGCTACGTCGGTCGCCTTGCCCTGCGCGGTCAGCGTCTTGAGATGGGTGGCCGACACGGTCGAGGCGACGGCCACGCCGATCGCTCCGCCCAGCTGCTGCGAGGTGTTCAGCAGCCCGGACGCCAGCCCGGCCTCGTGCTCGATCACGCCCTGCAGTCCGGCGATCGAGATCGGGATGAACGCGAACGCCGTCCCGGCGCCGACCACGATCCATGGCGCGGCCAGGTCCACCCAGTAGTGCGCGTGCACCGGCACCACCGTCGACCACAGGATGCCGCCGCCGACCATCGCCATCCCGACCATGAGCACCGGGCCGGCCGAGAAGCGGGTCACCAGCTTCTGCACCGGGGCGGACAGGATCATCGAGAACGAGGACGCCACCATCCACGCCGCCCCGGTCTCCAACGCCGAGTAGCCGAGTACCTGCTGCATGTACAGCGTGCCGATGAAGATGAAACCGAAGAACCCGGCGCCCATGAACAGTCCGGCGATGTTCGCCCCGGCCAGCGTCCGCGAGCCGAAGATCCGCAGCGGCATCAGCGGTGCCTCGACGCGCGACTCGATCACCACGAACGCGACCAGCAGCGCGACGGCCCCGCCCAACAGGCCGAGCGTGGACGTCGATGTCCAGCCCGACTGTGGAGTCTTGGACAGCGCGTACACGAGCAGCAGCAGGCCGCCGGTCACGGCAACGGCACCGAGTGGGTCGAAGCGCCGCCGCACGCCTTCGAGCCGGCTTTCCGGAACCACCCGCGGCGCCAGCACCATCACGGCGACGCCGACCGGAACGTTCAAGTAGAAGATGTACTCCCAGCCGACGAAGCGGGTCAGCAGACCGCCGAACAGCAGGCCGAGCGTGCCGCCGGTCGCGCCGATCGCGCCCCACAGGCCCAGCGCCTTGTTGCGCTCCGGGCCCTCGGCGAACATGTTCATCACGATCGACAGCGCGGCGGGCAGCACGATCGCCGCGCCCAGGCCCTGCACCCCGCGCATCGCGATCAGGAAGCCGTCGCTGGTGGCGAGGGCGGCGCCCAGCGACGACGCGGTGAACACGCCGAGGCCGAGCATGAGGATGCGGCGCCGGCCGAGCAGGTCAGCGGCCCGACCGCCCAGCAGCAAGAACCCGCCGAACGTCAAGCCATAGGCGGTGACGACCCATTGCAGGTTCGCCTCCGAGAAGTGCAGCGCCTGGCCGATCGTCGGCAGCGCCACGTTCACGATGGTCAGATCGACCGTGGTCATGAAGAACGCAACAGCCAGCACGGCGAACGCGCGCCAGCGATGAACCGTACTCATCTGAATTCCTCCGAGGGATCACTCGGCGACCAATTCGCCGTTACACCAGTGGTGATCCGCGGCGGGCCGCCGACTCATCGCGGCGGCGGTGATCAGTTCGGATCGCGACCGAGCAATGCGACGAGTCGATCGCTCACGTCGGCCGTGGCGGGCAGCGGGATCGGCGGCGCGAACAGCCGGTGCTGCTCGGCGTCGGCGGTGATCAAGGGGCACAACCACAGCAGATCGCGGGCCAACCCGTTCGGGATGGGCCGGTACTCGCACATCGTTCGCGCGACGTCCCACCCATGAACGGCAATCTCGATCGCCCCGGTGGCGGCGATCATCCGCATTGCCAAGGGATATCCGGCCGCGCGGACGACGTCCGGGCATGCGCCACGGCTGAACGCGCTGATCAGTCGGGCGGCTCGGGCGCGGAACACGTCGACGGGGTTCGTCGCCTCGGCGCACCGCATCGCGCCGGCGGGCGGCGTCACACCTCTGTCCAGGCAGGCGCAGAGCAGGGCGAGCGACTCGTTCACGTGCCGCAGCAATGTGCCCAGATCCCAATCAGGGCAGGGGGTTCGCGCCGGCAGCTGCTCGCACGTCACCGCCTGGACGTTGCCCAGCGCGTAGCCGATCGCCCGCTCCAACAAGGCGAACGGGTCGGCGTTCGTGCCGGTCATACCCGAGCCAGCGCGTCCGGCAACCCGAACAGCGCGAACAGCGTCTTGTCGAAGAAGACGGCGATGTGGGCGATCTGGCCATTGACGATGTCGAGCACCTGGATGGCGGCCGGGCGGTGGATCCCGTCCTCGTCGCGGACGTACTCGGCCACTGCTGGCTGGCCGTTCGCGCGGGTCGGCAGCAGCCGGATCCGGCCCGGCTCGGTGAGCACGCGCGCGCCGAGGAAGCCCACGACGGTGTCGCGGCCGCGGAACCAGGTCGGCGTCGGCGGCATCTCCAGGGCGACGGTGTCGAGCAGGGCCTGCTGCAACGCGGCGAGATCGGCGTTCTCGAAGGCCGCCATGTAGCGGTCGACGGCGGCTCTCGTCGCGGCTTCGTCCGGCTCGGCGGTCGTGTCCTCCGTCGGCGCCACCTCGAGCAACTGGGCGCGTGCTCGCTGCAGGCTGCTGTTGACCGCGGCGACGCTGGTGTCGAGCAGGTCGGCCACCTCGGCCGCGCTCAGCGCGAGCACCTCCCGCAGGATGAGCACCGCCCGTTGCCGCGCCGGCAAGTGCTGCAGGCTGGCGACGAAGGCGAGCCGGATGCTGCCGCGCAGCCCCACGACGGCGGCCGGATCGGCGGGCGCGCTCGGTCCGCTCACCAGCCGGTCGGGCACCGGCTCGAGCCACGCGACGTCGGTGCGCGCCACGTCCAGCCCGAACGCGGGATCGTCGGACGGACCGCCCAGCCCCGACGGCAACGGACGGCGGCCCTTCTGCTCGATCGCGCGCAGCGACGCGTTCGTCGCGATCCGGTACAGCCAGCTGCGCAACGACGACCGGCCCTCGAACCCGTCGTAGGACCGCCACGCCCGCAACAGCGTTTCCTGCACGGCGTCCTCGGCATCGTGCACCGAGCCGAGCATCCGGTAGCAATGCGCGAGCAGCTCCCGGCGGTACGGCTCGACGAGCTCGTCGAACTCCGCGTTGCCGATGGACATGGTGGCTCCCACAAGTGCAGTCACGTAATGCAGATCCGGCCCACCGCCGAAACTCATCGCCGATCGTCGACCACGCCGGTTACGCCGCGCTGTCCTCCTCCGTTGAGTGGTGCGTTATCGGTCGAGTGGTGCGTTGTAACGCACCACTCGACGCGTAACGCACCACTCAACAAAGGACGGATGCGGCTGCTCGCCACCGGGAAGGGCGGCGGGGCTTAGCCGTTGAGGTGGGCGCGCAGGGCGTCGAGCGGGCTGTCCCAGTCGCGGGCCAGCGCCGCCAGGAACTGCTGCGCCACCTGCATCGGGGCCGACTGCAAGCGGTAGCGCACCCGGCGCCGCTCGCCCGGCTCGGCCGCCACCAGGCCGGCCTCGGCCAGCAGCGCCAGATGCTTGGCAATCGCCTGCCGGGTGATGGGCAGTCGACCGGCCAAGTCGGTGGCAGTCGCCGGGCCGTCCGATGCCAGCGCGGCCAGGATGGCGCGCCGGGTCGGATCGGCCAGGGCGGTGAAGACCTGTTCGGCCACCGCCTCGATGTCAGGCGGCATCGAGGTATTCGACCAGCTCGTCAAGCTCGCTCTTCCAGCCGCGGACGTTGCCGTCGAAGGCCTTGTGGTAAGCCTCGTCGGATAGCTGCGAGAACCCGGTCTCGACGACGCGCAGGCGGGTGCCGGCCTCGGTGCGCTCGAGGGTGAACTCGACGTACGTCCGGCGCGGATCGTCCTCGGGCAGGCCGTAGATGTGCCAGGTGTAGCCGAACACC
>DASXYE010000203.1:0-8253 GCA_036502695.1 Jatrophihabitantaceae bacterium | reverse complement strand
CAGTCTTGGCCGCGGTTGCTGTCCCCGACGTAGTGCAGGTCAAGAGCGTCGTTGATGCGGCCGCTGACGGTGAACGACACACTGCCCCAGTCGTTGCAGTGCATCGCGCGAACCAGCGCGGTGGACGGGTCGGACCACGTGGCGGACTCCTGATTGAGGTTCGCGAGTGACGTCGACCCGTCCAGGCGGGAGGCCGTGGGGTCGTAGTTCGGGTAGCGCGCCAGGATCTGCCGCTGCCCGTTGACGAACAGGCCGTCGAAATTCAGGCCGGTCGGAATGGTCGCCGCCATGATCTTGCTTCCGGTCGCGACCGGGTGCCAGATCGGGCGCAGCTGGCGACCTCCGCTGATCGTCACCTCCGCTCCGGGGGCCGCGGTCCAGGTGACCGTCTGGCCGTTCCGGCCGGAATCCTGCGGGCCGAACTGCAGCGGCGCCGCGACATAGTACGTGCCGCCGGCGAGTTCGACGACGACGTCTTTGACCTTGCCGTCGCCGGTAGCGAGCACGTGACGCACGCGCTGCTGAGCACCGGTCAGCGAGCACGGCCGAGGCCGGCTGCACGCGGGACCGCTACCGTTCGGCGCCGCATGAACGACGACCGCAAACGGCGCTTGCGACGCGGCCGGCGCCGCAGACGCAGCAATCGGCACAACGACCCCGGTGGCGAGCACGGCGACCGCGACGAACGTTGTCGGCCCTAGCATCGGATTCTCCCCTGCGTAATCGAATCGGGCGGCCGGCCGGTAAGGCGCTCACCAACGACCCGGTGCTAGCCGGCGAGCGCCTGCCAGTCGGTGACTTCCGCGGCGGACAGGGCGCGGCTGAAGATCGCGGAGCGGTCGACCTCGGCGGTGATCGCCTGGCCGCCGCCCTGGTCCGCGCCGATGTGCAGTCCGCCGGTGGCGCAGCCGTTGATGGCGGTCTGGCCCAACGTCGTTCCGTCGACGCGGCTGCCGTTCAGGTAGACGGTGATCGTGCCGTCGGTGTCGACGGTCACGACGACGTCTTGCCAGGTGTCGGTCGCAAGCACGGTCGACATCGTGTGGTTCTCGCCGGAGGTGATCACTCGTAGCTGGCCGGACGGCGTCAGGTCCAGGATGAAGCCGTCGTCGTCACCACCGCTGGACGTCTTCCAGTCCCAGATCCGGCGATAGCCGCTGCCCGGAGTCACCTTGATCTCGGTGGCGAACGTGGCTGCGGTCAGGTAGCCCATCGTGGTCGACCCACCGCTGAGGTAGCCGCCACTGCCGATGACCGCCGCGGAGCCGGTCGGCCCGTCGGTGGCGTAGGTCGGCGACTCGTTCACGAAGGAGCCGTTGCGGTGATAGGTGGACGCGTCGGTGATCGTCGCGCCGCTCGTGGGGTCCCACGACAGGAGGACCGGCTGGGTGGGTGACGCGCACGGCGTGGTGGACGTGCCGGCGTCGATGCCGATGACCGAGGACGCGCCGGGGAGATGCCGCGGCGCGGTCGCCGGGTCGGCGGTGAGCGGGGCGAACGACTCAGCGCTCAGCGGCGCGCTCGGGCGCTGGATCGCGTAGGAGGAGTTGGCATTGGCGTGGACGACGAACGTGTCAGCCGTCGTGGGCGCGACGACGACGTGACCGCCCGGGTTGGCCTGCACGACCTCGACCGATTGGCCGGGCCACGGGTTGCGCACCCTGATGTCGTGCTTGCTGCCCGACTCGATGACCGCAGTCGCCAGCTGGCCGTTCTCGACCTGGACGTGCACGCTCGATCGGTGCTGGATCGCGACGGTGCCCTCGGCGTTCCAGTTCGACGGGATCGCCGGCGCGATGCGCAGCAGCCCGTCGTAGTCGGTGGCGAGCGACTCGTTGACGGTGAGCGCCACGACCCCGACCGTCTCGTCGTAGGGCTCGGTGAGACTGCTACTGAAGGCCGCCAGCCCGTTCGCGTACTGGGAGTGGGTGGCCGCGTCGAGCCGCAGGGTTGAGGCCACCTCGCTGCTCAGGTCCAGCCGGGCCGCTTGGATCGGGTCGTAGGTCCAGGTGTTGCTGTTGCGGAACTTGCGCGTCGTGTAGGTCAGCTTCGCCAGGTCGTACTGCGGGCTGGTGTCACCGACCAGGCTGTACGGCCACACGGGCTCGAGGTCGAGGTTCTCGCTGTTGTGATACGGCGCCGCCGGGTCGGCGGAGTAGGCGAAGACGGTGTTGCCGTCGCCGTCGTCGGCCGCCGTCTTGACTAGCTTGCGGGTGGCCGCGTCGGTGCGCGGCAGGTCCGGGATCTGCGGTATCGCTGTGCGCAACCGCGCGACCAGGTCGGTGTCGACTCCGAGCCTGGTGGCCGCCTGGACGACGACCGGGAAGATCTGCTTCATCGCCGCGATGTCGGTGATCGGATCATGGACGTCCCACTGCGTCTCGTGGGCGTTGGAAGGGTAGGTGTGCAGCTTGCCGTCGGCGCCGACCTTGGCGTAACTCAGCAGGAACTCGGCCGGCTGGGCGATCAGCGGGTAGTAGGTCCGCAAGAACCCGACGTCGTCGGTCTGCAGGTACTGGCGCCAGATCCAGCTGCCGAGCTCGGCCCCGCTGGTGAGCGTCTTGGCGTTGTAGCTCGTCTCGCTCGGGTAGCAGGAGGCGTTGCCGGTTCCGGTGCCGAGATACCAGCCCGTGCCGTCGAACCGCATCGTCTCCGGCAGGCAGATGCCCGCAGAACCCGGGAACTGCTGCCGCGTCCACGCCTCGGTCGCCGGCAGGTCGCGCCGGTACATCCCGAAGAACGGCGCGTTGAACTCGGGGATGCCGGAGCTGATGTTGGCCGCGAGATCCATGCGCAGGTTCCACAGCCAGTAGTGGTCACCGCCCCATTGCTGGCTGTCGCGGGTGAAGTTGAACAGGTCGTTCACGCCGGCCTGGGTGGACGGGAACGTGCCCCGCTCGGACGCCGCCTCGACGTACAGGTAGATCGTTCGCAGGTTGCCGATGTAGTCGGCCACCTGATCGGCCGAGCTCAACTTGACCAGGTTCGCCTGCGCCCAGAAGCGGTGCCACCACGCCAGATGCGCGACCGTGAGTGCGTTGGCCGGTGCAGTGGCGTCGTGGCCGAGCAGGTCGGCCGCCGTTGCGGCCGCATCGCCGCCGGCCCAGTGCGGGACGGCCGCGACGACGCGGAACCGCCCGTCCGGGTTCGGCTTGAACGACACCTGCACAGTGCGCGCATCCGGCGTCGAGGCCGTCACGTCGCGCCCACCCGCCGTGATCGCCGCCAGCGAGCCGAACGTCGCACCGGTGCCGCCGGACGCACTCTGGTCGTCGATCCACGTCTCGGACAGCACGCCGGCCGAGCCGTTCGCCGCGACGGCCGCCGTGGGGTTACGGCCGGCCTGCAGGTTGACCGACGCGGTCTGCTCGGTCGACGGATCGGCCCCGGTGACGTCGGTGACGATCTCGTCCTTGTCGGCCCGCACATAGGTCGTGGCCGTCAAGCCGCCGCCGGACTGCCGGAACGTCGCGTCGTAGAGATCCACCGTCGCGTGGTAGTCGTCCGCGGCGGTCATCGCCTGCAGGCCCGGGATCGCCAGTTGCCCGGCGGATTTGCGACCGGGCATAGAGTCGTCGCGATTGAGCTGGGCAGTGAAGCCCGCCTGCGCCCAGACCGCTGCGCCGAACGACCCGTTGCCCAACGGCATCGACTGCTTGCCCTGAGCCGGCACCGCGTCCAAGACGATGTCCGAACTGCGGACGAGGTTCGCCGTGTCGACGACGAACCGACCGTTGCCGCCGCCGGCCGCCTGCCACGCTGTCGTCAACGGCGGACCAACCGGTGGGCTTACCGGCGCGCCGAACGCAGGTGACGCGCCCACCGGCACCACGACGCTGACGGGAACGATCAGCACGGCGACACACACCCCGACGGTCCTGCGCAGGAACTTCGTCACGGTTCGACACCCCCGATGGGTTGGCCAGAACGTCCAGGAGTATCTGCTCCTCGCTGCGCGACGTCAACACTTACATCCGACCATTTATGTCGACGGGACACGGATACGTCCGCATTTTCGGATCATCGATCAGACCTTAGGCCGATCCATTCACAAGATCCATCCGATGTTTAGCCACCAGTTCGAGCAGGTTGAGCCGGACGGTGATATCGGCGGCGTGGAGCGGCCGCCGGTGGCGCGGGGGGGCAAGGGTGTGGCACCGCAGGTACGGAATCTGCCCGCCGACGCTGGCCGTACCTCCGCGTACGGCAGGTACCACGACAGCGCCGCCCTGCGAGCTACCGGCTCGGCGTGGGCTTCGTCGGCGCGCCCGCGATGCTGAGGGTGCGGCCACTCGAATTGGGCACGCGCCGAATCCCCGGCTGTACCGAGCGCTATGCGTCACAAAGCCGTCTGGTTCAACGGCAGAAACACGCGATTACCCTTATCGCATAAGGGTTGTGGGGCGGGTGGGGCTCGAACCCACGACCCAGGGATTATGAGTCCCCTGCTCTAACCGGCTGAGCTACCGCCCCCGGACGTACCCGCGAACTCTAGCGACTGGCGTTCAATCGTCTCGGCTGGACTCGGCGGGCGCGAAGTGTTTCTCGTGGTCGTCACGCAGGATCGCCTTGCGGATCTTGCCGGTTGCGGTGTGCGGCAGGTCGGCGACGAAGACGACGTCCTTCGGAACCTGGAAGCCGGCGAGCCGTTCGCGGCAGTGCTCGAGCAGGTCCGGCGCGGACACGTGGTGGCCCGGCACGAGGACGGCGACGGCGAGGACGGCTTCGCTCCAGCGCGGATGGGGCACGCCGATCACCGCGGCGTCGGCGACGGCCGGGTGGGCGAGCAGCACGGCTTCGACCTTGACACTGGGGACGTTCTCGCCGCCGGTCTTGATCATGTCCTTCTTGCGGTCGAGGAAGAGCAGGTGCCCGCCGGCGTCGATCACCCCGATGTCGCCGGTGTGGTGCCAGCCAAACGCCTGGGCAGCGGCGGTCGCGTCGGGATCTCGGAAATACCCCAGCATGATGTTGGGACCGCGGTGGACGATCTCGCCGGGTTGGCCCGGTGGCAGCAGCCGGCCCTCGTCGTCCATGATCTGGGTCTCGCAGACGATCGTGGACCCGCCCCAGTAGTTGGCCGACAGCTCGGGATGGCGCAGCGGCTCGAAGCGCATCGTGATCGGGTAGGCCTCGGTCTGCCCGGTGACGAGCCAGACGTCGGCGGCGAACGCGGCGGCGATCCGGTCGATGAGCGGGCGCGGCATCGGGGCCATCGCGTACAGGCACAGGCGGACGGAGGACAGGTCGGTCGCCGCAGCGTGCGGATCGTCGAGCACGGCGGCGTACATCATCGGCAGCCCACCGAAGATGGTCAGCCGCTCGTCGCCGATCATGCGCAGCGCGCCGGCCGGATCGAAGCCCCGAGTGAGCACGATCGCGGCGCCCGCGGCCAGCGCCGACGTCGCGAGCACGTGCTGCGCGCAGTGGAACAGCGGCAACATGGCGGTCATGACGTCGGATTCGGTGAGCCCGAGCGTCGCGACGTTGCCGATGACGGCGCTGTACACCGACGAGTGCGAGTGCATGACGCCTTTGGGATCGCCCGTGGTGCCGCTGGTGTACATGATCAGGGCGAGCTGGTCGCCGGAGATGTCGACGTCGGGCAGCTCGCTCGGCTGCCCCTCGCAGGCGGCCGGCACCGTCATCGCGGCGGACGACCCCGACGGCCGCGCGACCACGACCTCGAGATTACTCAGCACGGCTGTAATGTCGGGCCGGGCGATGATGTCCTCGTCGACGATCAGGCAGCTCACGTCGGCGTGCCGCAGGATGTAGTCGATCTGCTGTGGCGACAGGGCGACATTGATCGGCACCCACACAAGCGCCGCCTTGTTGATCCCGTAGATGGCCACCAGCAGGTCGATCGAGTTCGCGCACAGGGTGGCGACGTGCGGGCCGCGGCGTTGATCCAGCAGGTGATGCGCGAACTGCGAGCTGAGGGTGTCCAGCTCCCGGTGGGTGATCCGCCGCTCGCTGTCGACGACGGCCAGCCGGTCGCCGGGCCGGGACGCGGCCCGATGGATGAGATCCCCCAGTGCCACTCGGCTGATCCGCCGATCCTCGGCCGTCATCGAGACCGCCCGTTCATCGCCCGCCCGGCCTCCTCGATGGCCGGCTTGACGCTGTCGATGGCACCGCCGCCGTCGCACGGGATGACCGCGCCGGAGATGTAGCTCGCGCCGGACGAGGCGAGGAACATCGCCAGCTGGGCAACGTCGCGCTTCGTGCCCAGCCGCCCGAGCGGGGCGTGCTTCAACGCGGTGGATCCGCCGGAATCACCGTCCGGGGAAAGGCGAACCAGCCCGTCGGTGTCCTCGATCGGGCCAGGCGAGATCGCGTTGACCCGGATGCCGTGCGCGGCCCATTCGAGGGCCAGCACGCGCGTGAGCTGATCCACGCCGGCCTTCGCCGCGCCAACGTGCACCTGATAGCGCATCGGGACCGACGCTTGTGGCGCGCTGATGTTGATCACCGACGCGCCAGGTGCCAAATGCGCGAAGCCCTGCCGCAGCACGTGAAACGTGCCGAACAGGTCGATGTCGACGACGGTCTTGAAACCCTTGGCGGACAGCCGGTTGCCTTCGACGAGGAAGTTCCCGGCTGCGCCCGACACCAGTACGTCGATGGTGCCCCACTGTTCGCTGACCTCGGCGAAGAGGGCGTCCACCGCATCGGAGTCCCGTACGTCCGCGGCGCGGCCCAGGGCGATCACGCCCAGATCGCCAAGCCGTTCGAGCGCGGCGTCCACATTGGACGGCCGGCGGCTGGCAACGGCGACCTTCGCCCCGTGCCGGCCGAACGCTTCGGCGATGCCGTAATTGATGCCGGACGTGCCGCCGAACACGACGGCGGTACGTCCGGTGAAGTCGAACGCGATGTCGCCGGTTCCTTGCGGCTGCATAACACTCGTTATAGCCTCTGCTGACTGTGGTTGACAAGACGGAGGCGGGCGCACCCTCGCTGCGCGATCGAGCCTTGGACGCCGCCGCGCGGCTGTTCGCCGAGAGCGGCCCGGACGGCCTGTCGATGCGCAAGGTGGCCGCCGCCGCGCACTGTTCGACGATGGTCATCTACCACCACTTCGGCGACAAGGACGGCCTGCTGAATGCCATGTACATCGCGGGGTTCGAGCGGCTCGCCCGCGCCCAGGCGGCCGTCCCCGACGTGGCCGACCCCGAGCAGCTGGTTCGGGCCCGGTACCTGAACTACCGCGACGTCGCGCTGGAATCCCCGGCCTTCTACCAGGTGATGTTCGGCGCCGGCGCCCCGCAGTTCCGACCCGACGCGCCTGCCCGGCAGTTCGCGCGCGACGCCTACAACCAGTTCGTCGCGGCCGTCACCGCCTGGAGCCGGGCCTGCGAGCTGACCACCACCCCGCGCGCGGCGGCCTACACGCTATGGGGTTCGGCACACGGCCTGGTCAGCTTCGAGCTCAGCCGACACGGCCCCGGCGGAGGTTACAAGCGGCGCTACGTCGCCGCGCTCGACACGCTGATCCGCGGGCTCCGGGCCGAGGCGTCCGCAGGAGCGGTCGACGAGACGAACTCGGCGACGGCGTCCGCGAAGTCCTCGGCGTGACGGTAGTGCGGCTGGTGGCTGGCGCCCGGGAAGAGCACGAGCCGGCTGGACGGCAGGTGCTCGTGCAGCGCGCGGGCGTGCGACACCGGGATGACGTGATCGTGCTCGGACCACGCGATGAGCGTCGGCACGTGATCGGCCAGGTAGCGCATCTCGATCAGGGAACCGCGCTGGCCCGACGGTGCAATCACCGATCTGAGTGACGCGAAGAAGGCGGCCCGGCCGGCCGGATGGGCCAGCCCGCCGAACGCCCGGTGCAGGTTGGTCACGACGGCCGGCGGCAACCGGAAGACTCGATGCAGGCGCAGCCAGCGCGCGATGCCGAGGCTCGCCCGGTTGACGAACAGGCGCAGCACCAGCGACGACCCGGGTACGGCCGCGGCGCGCAGCGCGGGGTGGACGTCCTTGCCCAGACCGCCCGCCGCGATGAGGACGAGACGCTCGACCCGCTCGGGGTAGTGGTAGGCGACGTGCACGGCGATGGCCCCGCCGAGCGAGTGACCGATCAGGGTGGCCCGCGG
Organism: Jatrophihabitantaceae bacterium; assembly: GCA_036502695.1. Taxonomy (GTDB): domain Bacteria; phylum Actinomycetota; class Actinomycetes; order Mycobacteriales; family Jatrophihabitantaceae; genus DASXRA01. The sequence goes on along the minus strand of DASXYE010000203.1, from coordinate 151 downwards.
AACGTCCAACGCGACGAGCAGGTCGCGCACGCTGCGGGCGAACCCGTCCAGCGAGTAGTGAACGGGCGTCGACGGTGGCTTGTCGGACACACCGTGACCGAGCAGGTCCGGGGCGATGACGCGCATCCCGCGCTCGGCCAGCGCCGCGATG
>DASXYE010000202.1:0-6392 GCA_036502695.1 Jatrophihabitantaceae bacterium | reverse complement strand
CGGCCAAGCTGTACCCGATCCTGCTGCTCGTGCCGATCGCCATCCTGGCCATCCGCACCGCGCGATATCGCGCCGCCATCTGGTGCGCCGTGGCGACCGCGGCCGCCTGGCTGGCCGTCAACCTGCCGATCGCCGCGGGCTATTACCCGGGCTGGCGGGAGTTCTACTCGTTCAGCGCCGACCGCGACGCCGAGGCCAGCACGTTCTGGTTCATCGGCCGCTACCTGGCCAAGACGGGGATCGGCAACGGCTACCCGCCGGGCTGGTCACCGCCCGGTGTCGCCGTCGCGGCGGTGCTGCTGTTGGCCCTGGCCGGCGTGGCTGCGGCCGGGTTGCTGGCCCCGGTGCGTCCGCGACTGGCCCAGCTGGCGTTCCTGGCCGTGCTGGCCTTCCTGCTCACCACGAAGGTGTGGAGCCCGCAGTACTCGCTGTGGCTGGTGCCGCTGATCGCGCTGGCCCGCCCGCGCTGGCGGATCACGCTGCTGTGGCAGTTCAGCGAGATCGTCGCCTGGGTGATGACGCTGCTCTGGCTGCTCGGGTTCGACCCGAACGGGCACGGCATCGACTACAGCTGGTTGATGTTCGCGCTGATCATCCGGGACTGCTTCCTGTTCGTGCTGGCCGGCCTGGTCATCTACGAGATGTGGCACCCCGAGGTGGACGTCGTGCGCGCCAGCGGCCTGGACGATCCGGGCGGCGGTCCGTTCGACGACGCCCCCGACGTGTGGCGGCAGTGGCTCATCGAACGAGCCGAGCGCCGCTACGCCGCTGTTCATGCCGCCCCGGACCTAACGGTAGGCGGCCACACAGCAAACGGGCCGCCGTAGCGCGACGCGAGCACTCCGTACGCAAGCACAACGCGATGAGCGCTCGCGCGAAGAGCCCGCCGCCACGCGGCCCGCGCGACGAAGTCGCGGTGCGGAGCTCCCTTAGACCCCGAGCTTGCGAGGGGTCCACAGGGAGATTCGCGCTAGGCGGATAAGTACTTGCGCAAGTAGTCGATGTCTTCCTTGTGGCCGTCGCGGGGCGTCTCGACGATGACGTCGCTGCCGGCGGCCCGGGCGATGTCACCGATGACGTCCCGGTCGATCTGACCGACCGACAGGTTGGCGTGCCGGTCGGCGCCGGAGTCGAACTCGTCGCGACTGTTGTTGGCGTGGACGAGGTCGATGCGTCCGGTGATGGACCGCACCCGCTCGACGATGCCGTCGAGATCCTCGCCGCCGGCGTGTGCGTGGCAGGTGTCGAGGACGAAGCCGGGCTCGAACTCGCCGATGACGTCCCACAAGGCCGCCAGCCGATCGAACTTGCGGACCATGGCGTTGGTGCCGCCGGCGGTGTTCTCGATCAGGATCGGCAGCGGGAACCCACCGTCCTCGGCGGCCCGGGCGAACGTCTTGCGCCAGTTGTCCAGCCCGACGGCCGGGTCGTCCTTGGCGCCCAGGTGCCCGCCGTGCACGACCAGCCCCTTCGCCCCGATCGCGGCGGCCGCCGCGGCGTGCTGACCCAGCAGCTTGCGGCTCGGGATGCGGATGCGGTTGTTCAGCGTCGCCACGTTGAGGACGTACGGGGCGTGGATGTAGACGGTCAGCCCGCTGGCCTTGATCTGCGTCGCGTGGGCGTGCTCGACCGGAGCCTTCCAGCCCTGCGGGTCGGCCAGGAAGAACTGCACCACCTCGGCGCCCACCGCGGTGCCCGCGGGAATCGGATCAGCCGAATCGACATGCGCCCCAATAACAGCCATGCCCCGAGGCTACGACGACCGGCTGACACGCACGACGAGCGCTCGAGCGGATCCGATCCGGGCCGGATGAGCACAGCTGGGAAAAACTGCTGCAATGCAAGCAGTGCATGCGCACACCCATACGTTTCGACTAGCCACGTCCCGTCACTCGGGACATACTCAGACCTAGACATGTGGCCGGTGCTGTCCACCCCGACGGCACCGGGCTGTAAGGAAATATCAGCAGATCACCCAGGAGTGCTGAATGCGGATCGGTCGTTCCCGCCATACGACCCGGTTGCTGGCCGGCGTCGCGGGGCTCGGTGTGGCCGTGGGAGCGGTCATCATCGCCCACCCCGTCGGGGCATCGACGACGGTTCCCACCCAACTCGCGCTGTCCGGGATCGTCACCGGCAAGTCGCCCATCGGCGGCAGCGTGGTAGGCATTCACCCGGGTGACTCGGTCGACCTGAAGGCCGCCCCGGCCGGGCTGTCCACGCAGGGGCTGAACAACCTTGGCATCCCGCTGGGCGACCTGCTCGGCTCGATCGTCGGCACGCTGGCCGGCTACCAGGTCGTGCTGCACCTGCCGGCGAGCTTCCCCGGCGGCAAGCGCGAGGTGAAGCTCGGCGCGTGTGGCGGCAAGGACGACCTCAAGGTCAGCTTCCCCAACAAGGGGACGTACAACTTCACCTGGTCGGCGTACTCGGTCACCGTGCTGCCGCTGCTGGGCTGCTCGCTCAACCAGCTCACCCTGGACGGCAATCAGCTCAAGAAGGCCGGCATCGCCCTCAACGCCAGCAACCAGTGGATGGGCAAGATCGTCGTGGCGACCGACCCGCCGAACGGCGGGCTGTCCGTACAGATCCCGAGCGTCGGCGCGGATCCGAACGTCGGCGGCGCCCAGTTGCCACACGTCGGGTTGCCCGGCGCGACCCTGCCGACCGTCCCGGTGTCACTGCCGAGCGCCAGCCTCGGTGTGCCCACGCCGAAGCCCAGCTCGTCGACCCCGCCGCCCGGCAACGTGTCCGTACCCGGTGGACTCAACTACACCCCGCCCGGTGGCATGGTCCAGGACAGCGTCGTGCCCAAGGGCTACGGCGGCGACGACGGCGCTGGCCACCTGCCGAATTCCGATCTCGGTGGTGTGCTGCTGAACGGCCTGAACGGTGGATCCGGCGTCGTGCCGGGACCGCTGGGCAGCCTGCCGAACGGCAACGCTCCCGGGGCGGGTTCCGGCAAGAGTGCCGCCGCGCAGCGCGACGGCCACCCCATCGACCTGGCGGCCAACAAGGCGCCGGCCGGGCAGATGCCCGTGCTGCTGGCCATCCTGGCGATCATCGCCCTGTCGCTGGTCACCGCCACATACGCGCGCCTGTACCTCATGCGCCGCCACGTTTCTTAATCCGCCTTTCGCGGATCTGCTTGTGGACCCCCTCGCAAGCTCGGGGCCTAACGCAGAACCGCACCGCGACTTCGTCGCGGCGGCGGGCTCTTCGCGCGAGCGCTCATCGCGTTCGTGGTTGCGTTCCGGTGGTCACCTTCCGCTGCTGAGTCCCGCTTCATGCCGCCACGATTTCGGGTTGGGGCGCCCGGCCAGGTAACCTGACACGGTTTGCGCCGCACGGCAGCGCCTCACGTCGTCGCGCGGAATCCCGCAAATTTGTCGCACCCGTGCGACACCCTCCTGCCGTGGACCGTCCACGGCCGATGAGCCCATAGGAGGAATGGCACACTCATGCGCCATTACGAAGTCATGGTGATCCTGGACCCCTCGCTCGAGGAGCGCACGATCGCCCCGTCACTCGACACGTTCCTCAACGTGGTCAAGAAGGATGGCGGCAGCGTCGAGAAGGTCGACATCTGGGGCAAGCGCCGCTTGGCCTACGAGATCGACAAGCACGCCGAGGGCATCTACGCCGTGATCGACCTGGCGGCCGAACCGGCCAGCGTTCAGGAGCTCGACCGGCAGCTCAACCTCAACGAGTCGGTGCTGCGGACCAAGGTCCTGCGGCCGGACGCCCGGTAAAGGAGTCGGCAATGGCTGGCGAAACCGTCATCACCGTGGTCGGCAACCTCACCGCCGACCCGGAACTGCGCTTCACCCCGTCCGGCGCCGCGGTCGCGAGCTTCACGATCGCGTCCACGCCTCGCACGTTCGACCGCAACAGCAACGAGTGGAAGGACGGCGACGCGCTGTTCATGCGTTGCTCGATCTGGCGGCAGGCGGCCGAGAACGTCGCCGAGTCGCTGCAGCGCGGCATGCGCGTCGTCGCGTCCGGACGGCTCAAGCAGCGCTCGTTCGAGACCCGCGAGGGCGAGAAGCGCACCGTCGTGGAGATGGACGTCGACGAGGTCGGTCCGTCGCTGCGCTATGCCACGGCGAAGGTCAACCGCACCCAGCGCGGTTCGTCGTCCGGCGGCGGCTTCGGCGCCTCGGGCTCGGGCGGCGGCGGTGGCGGTGGCGGCGCCCCGGCCGACGACCCGTGGGGTTCGGCCCCGCCTGCCGGCAGCACCGACGAGCCCCCCTTCTAGGAGATAGACATGCCCAAACCACCTATTCGCAAGCCCAAGAAGAAGCAGAACCCGCTCACCGCGGCCAAGATCAGCTACATCGATTACAAAGACACCACGCTGCTGCGCAAGTTCATCTCCGACCGCGGCAAGATCCGGGCCCGCCGGGTGACCGGGGTCAGCGCTCAGCAGCAGCGCGAGATCGCCAAGGCCATCAAGAACGCCCGCGAGATGGCGCTGCTGCCCTACACCTCGACGGCGCGGTGAGTCGACGATGAAGCTCATCCTTACCCGTGAGGTGGCCGGGCTGGGCCTGGCCGGCGACATCGTCGAGGTCGCCGACGGCTACGGCCGCAACTTCCTGATCCCGCGCGGCTCGGCCATCGCCTGGTCGAAGGGGGCTGAGCGGCAGATCTCGCAGATCCGGCGCGCCCGGGACTCCCGCGAGATTCGCGATCGCGGCCACGCCCAGGAGATCAAGTCGCAGCTCGAGTCGCTGTCGGTCACGCTCGGCGCGCGCGCCGGCTCGGGCGGCAAGCTGTTCGGGTCGATCACCGCCGGCGACATCGCGTCGGCGGTGAAGCAGGCCGGCGGCCCGCTGCTGGACCGCAAGCGCATCCAGCTGCCCGGTCACATCAAGACGACCGGCTCGCACAACGTCACCGTCGAACTGCACCCGGACGTGGTTGCCACCGTTCCGGTGAACGTCACCGCGGTCTGACGCATAGTTCGGGCGACGCCCCGGCTCCCGTGACGGGGCCGGGGCGTTCCCGTGCGCGCCGCACGGTGACCACAAGATCGCTGCCTGACCGGCCGCGCCCACACCTCGTGAACACCTGTTGTTCACCCGTCCGAAAAACTTGTTCTCCACAGGCCGTGGACAACGCAGCCCAGCAATTCCAGGGGATTCGCGCGATAGTCGCGCGAAACTCACAGGCTCGTCCACGGCTGATCTACAACCTGCCCACAAGGTTATCCACACGTGTGTACACAGCCGGGCTTGGTGCCGGAGCGGTCCCGCCCCTAGCGTGAGCCGGGCCGCGCCGAACTAGTGGGGACGCCGCGCGCACAAGTTCGAAAATTGTCAGAGGGTGCTCGGATGCTGGCGATCATGACCAGCGATCCGACGAGTCGGGTGCAAGCAGGGGGGACACGTGGCGCTTGCCGATGACACGCGCGTAGCGCCGGCGCCGGCAGGGTACGAGCAGACGCAGTACGACCGCACTCCGCCCCAGGACATTCCGGCCGAGCAGTCGGCGCTGGGCGGCATGCTGCTGTCCAAGGACGCCATCGCCGACGTCATCGAGGTACTGCGGCCCGGCGACTTCTACCGACCGGCCCACCAGCTGATCTACGACGCCATCCTCGACCTGTACGCCCGGGGCGAGCCGGCCGACGCGGTCATGGTGTCGGCCGAACTGACCCGGGCCGGGCAGATGAACCGGATCGGCGGCTCGACCTACCTGCACACCCTGATCTCGACGGTGCCCACGGCGGCCAACGCCGGCTACTACGCGCAGATCGTCGCCGAGAAGGCGATCCTGCGCCGGCTGGTCACTGCGGGCACCCGCATCGTCCAGATGGGCTACGACACGGCCACCGGGCAGTCCGACATCGTGGGCAGCGTCGACGACGTCGTCGATCGGGCGCAGGCTGAGGTGTACGAGGTCACCGAGCGGCGCACCAGCGAGGACTACGTCCACATCGAGTCGCTGCTCACGGGCACCCTGACCGAGATCGAGCGCATCGCCGACTCCGGCGGCGTGGGCACCGGCATCCCCACCGGGTTCACCCGCCTGGACGAGATCACCAACGGCCTGCACCCCGGGCAGATGATCACCGTCGCCGGCCGGCCGGGTAGCGGCAAGAGCACGCTGGCCCTGGACTTCGCCCGGGCGGCGGCGGTCAAGCACCAGAAGCCGACCTGCGTGTTCTCCCTGGAGATGGGCAAGCTCGAGCTGATGATGCGGCTGCTGTCGGCCGAAGCGCTGGTGCCGCTGCGCAACATGCGGTCCGGGCACATGGGCGATCAGGACTGGGCCCGGTTGGCCCGCCGCGCCGGCGATCTGGCCGAGGCCCCGTTGTTCCTCGACGACTCGCCGAACCTGACCATGATGGAGATCCGAGCCAAGGCGCGCCGGCTCAAGCAGCGCCA
>DASXYE010000201.1:0-4530 GCA_036502695.1 Jatrophihabitantaceae bacterium | reverse complement strand
ACTCGTCGGCACTGCCCGTGGCGCTGGCCGCGACCAGCGTGTTGGTGCCGCCGCGGTACACGAACAGGTCGACGTCCGTGGCCGGGGCCAGGTCGGCGGCGTACGTGGCGAACCGGGCGTACGACGAACCGGCCGGCACCGACACGGTGAACTTGCCGACGTGGTCGTTCGCCTTCGGTGCCGCGGTCGGGAAGTTCGACCCGTCCGGGTTCTTCAGGGCGGCCGACTGTTCGAGCGCCGGCACCAACCCGGCGACGGAGGTACTCAGCGTGCCTGTATATCCGGGCTGCACCTTCACGCCGGTCGAGCCGCTGGCGCCGGTGCCGTGTACCTCGGCGACGGCCGCCATCGGCACCGGCCGGATCGCGATCGGGCTGCGGACGTCCGCCGCCCCACCCCAGCTGCGCCAGGTCAGGCTGCCGAACGCGAACGCGTTGAAGGCCGCCGTGGTGCGCGTGAACGTCACGGTGAACGTCTTCTTCGCGCCCGGCAGGATCGCGAACGCCGACGGGCTGACCTTGACACTGACACCCGGCGGGGCTTGGACCACGGCCTGCCCGGTCCAGGAGTCCTCGCCGGCGTTGGTCAGCGTGCGGGTGATCGTCTGCGCACCGGCCAGGTCGCCGACCGCGATCGAGGGCAGGTTCAGGTCGGACGCGTCGACGCTGCCCTTGCACACCCCGGACGGCGGCACCGAACCCTGGCCGCACAGGAACTTGTCCCAGTCCTTCGACGAGCTGTCGTACACCAGCCCGGACGCCATCGCCCCGGCCGGGTCGACGTGCCCGGCGCCTTCGTCGAACGGCGTGGCCGCGCCGCCGGTGTCGAGCTGGATCGGCTTGCCGTCGTTGTCGACGGTGTCGGCCGACGTCATGATCGCCGACTTGACCTCCATCGGCGACCACTTGGGGTGCTTCTGGATGAGCAGGGCGGCCACACCGCTGATGTGCGGCGCCGACATGGACGTCCCCGACTCGAAGTCGAAGTTGCGACCCGAGTGGTTCACCGGGGCGACGGCGGCCAGCACGTCGACGCCCGGGGCCATGATGTCGGGCTTGAGCAGGTCGCCGCCGGCAGCCAGGCCCGGACCGCGGCTGGAGAACGACGCCACCGTCGGCGCCTCGGCCCGGTCGTTGCGGCTGGCCGACAGGGACGCAGTCGCGCCCGCGTTGGCGGCGTAGGTCTTCACCGAGGTGCCGTCCGGCGGGTTGAGGTGGACGGTCGGCACGGCGTGCAGGTCGGCGTTGAGCGAGTTCGACGTGGGGTTGACCAGCACCATGCCGACGCCGCCGGCCTCCTTGACCGCCTTGCTCTTGTCGACGCGGTCGCTGACGCCGCGGTCGCAGACCACGATCTTGCCGGCGACCTTGGCCGGGTCGAGGAACCCTTCGGGATGGGCCGGGTCCCACGTCTTGGAGAAGCACAGCTGGGCTGAGGTTGCGTTGGCTCCGGCCAGCGCGGCGTTCGTGGACAGCACCAGCGGCGAGCTCGGCACGGCATCACCGAGTCCGATGCCCACGTAGCTGGCGCCGTTGCCCAGCGTCACGGTGGTGTGGTGGGCGACATCGTCCGTGCCGGCGGCCACGGTGGTCACCCAGGGGTAGTTGTGGGCGACGGTGCTGACCGTCGGGCCGCTGTTGCCGGCCGACGCCGAGACGAAGATGCCGGCCTTGGCCGCGCGGTAGAACGCCAGCGCCGTCGGATCGTCCACCGTGGCCAGCTGCCCGGAGATCGAGAAGTTGATGACGTCGACGCCGTCACCGACCGCCTCGTCGATCGCCTTGTTGATGTCGCTGTTGTTGCCCGAGGCCGTGCCGTCGGACTTGTGCCACAGCGCCTTGTACATCGCGATGCGGGCCGCCGGGGCGACGCCGCTGAACTTGCCGAAGTCCTTGCCGTCCACGGTCATCTGCACGCCGTAGTCGCCGGCCGCCGTGCTGGCAGTGTGCGAGCCGTGCCCGTCGTAGTCGCGGGGCGAGTGGAACTCACCCGCCACCGGAACCACGGTGCCCGGGCCGAACCACTTGGCCCCGATCAGCTTGTTGTTGCACGTGACGGGTGGACCGTCCGTGCCGGCCACGCAGCTGCCGTGCCAGCGCTGGGCGATCTGCTTGTCCGTCTTGGACGGGGCGAGGGCGGCGAAGGCTCCGCTCTCGGGGGTGATGCCCGAGTCGACGTCGCCGATGATCACGCCGTCGCCGGCCTTCTTGGTACCACCGAGCTGGCTCCACACGCCGTTCGGGCCGGTCAGCCCGAGGAAGCTCGGCGTCTCGTAGTCGTCCGCGGTGAGGACCGAATCCGGCGCGACGAACAGCACGTCCTTCGAGCCGGCCAGCTTGGCGGCCTGCTGCTGCGTCAGATGCGCGGCGAACCCGGCGGTGGCGTAGTTGTAGTCCTGCACCTTGCGGGCACCCTTGACGGTGCTCAGCACGGCTGTACGTCGCTGATCGAGGTGGCTGACGTAGCGGCGCACGGCCGGCGCGGTCTTGTCGAGCTTGCCGCCGGGGTGCACCGCCGTCGGCGCCAGCCCGGGTGTTCCACCCTCGTAGGCGATGACCGGCTGATCCTTGAGCTCGACGATGTAGACGCCGTTCGGGGACTTGGCCACGCCGGCGCTCGTGGCGACGTCGCGGGCGGGGGTCGGGGCGGCCGAGGCGCCGGTACCGGCCGCCATCGCTACCGCCGTAGCGGCCGCGGCGGTGGCCGCAAGCAGGACGAATTTCGTAGAACGTGCCGACATAAGGGGCCCTTCCATGGCAGGGTCGACCGGCGTGAGTGGCGACATCCTCACGTAATACCTAGCTGGGATCAACCCGTCCTTGCGCGGTTAGGCAGAATCGCTCTCATGCACCTGGCCTACACGCCCGAGGCGAACGCACTGCTCGCCGACGACCCACTCGCCTTGCTGATCGGCATGCTGCTTGACCAGCAAATCCCTATGGAGAAGGCATTTACCTCGCCGCACGTGCTGGCCGAGCGACTCGGTGGCCCGCTGGACGCCGCGACAATTGCCGGGTATGACCCGGAGGCACTGGACGAACTGTTCCGCACGCCGCCGGCGCTGCACCGCTTCCCGGCGGCGATGGCCAAGCGGGTGCAGGAATTGGCCCGGATCATCGCGTCCGAGTACGGCGGCGACGCGGCGGCGGTCTGGGAAGGCGTCTCGTCCGGCGACGAGCTGATCGCCCGGCTGGCCAAGCTGCCCGGATTCGGCGCGCAGAAGGCGGCGATCTTCGCGGCGCTGCTGGGCAAGCAGCTCGGGGTGCAGCCCGCCGGCTGGCGCGAGGCCACCAGCCCGTTCGGCGAGGACGGCAGCTTCCGCTCGGTGGCCGACGTCGTCGACGACGCATCGCTGACCAAGGTGCGCGCCTACAAGCAGGAGATGAAGGCCGCCGCCAAGGCCAAAGCCGCCAAGTAGCAGGGTCGGCCGGATCAGCTCAGCGGCCGGCGCTCTCGGCCAGCCAATGAACGCGATCGAGCAGCGCGTCGTTGCACGGATTGGCACGACACAGCGCGTCGAGCAGGCGCACGTACCGTCCGATCATCGCATGGGTGCGGGGCAGTGTGGCGTCGGACGTGAAGATCAGTCCGGCGTGCTGCTGGCCCATGGTGGCCCACTGTCGCGCGAGTGTCATGAAGTCGCTGACGTTGTTGGTGACCAAGGCGCGTTGCCCACCCAGGCAGAGGGTCAACAACGACTCGTCAGGCTCGGCCTGCCAACCGCGTTCGAGCGCGGTTACTGCATCGTGGCCCTTGCGCTGGAGCTGCTCGGAGATGGCGATCGGGTAGTGATGATCGAGCGCCAGCCTCACGCGATGGCCCGCTGCTGCCGCTCCCAGCGTTCCCGCTCCTCTTGCTCGACCCGCGCTGCGGCGGCCGTGTCGTCGTCGACCTCGTCGCGGAAGTCCGCGTAGTAGGCCACCGCGGCGCGCACCTGTTGCGGCGAGATGCCGAAATCGGCGGCGGTTCGATCGATGTCGCCGTCGTTGCCGCGCAACGTCGCGATGAGCTGGTGAACATAGAGCCGGGTGCCGGCCAGGATCGGCTGCCGGCGTCCCGTCGCGCCCGACCGGAACCGGATCAGCGGATGGGTCTCGTTGCGTATCGCCTCGCTGAGCAGCCGTTCGGCGATGGAGTTGCGGGACTGGCCGCTCGTCGCCGCGAGGCCGTCGAGCAACTCCAGCGTGCGACGCGACAGCCGGAACGACCGCTGCTGCGTAGGTGAGCTCATGTATCCCAGTGAATCACGGTGAATCACGGAGCGCCACTACGCGTCAGCTCATAGGCTGGCGGCATGAGCACCCTGCTGGTCGACATCGGGCTGCTCGCGACGCAGGACGCCGAGCTGGGCGAGATCCGCGACGCGGCGGTCCTGATCGAGGGGGAGTCGATCGCCTGGGTGGGGCCGGCGTCGTCCGCGCCGGCGGCCGACGAGAGCGTCGGGTTTGGCGGCAAGGCGGTCATCCCGGGGTTCGTCGACTCGCACGCGCACCTGGTCTTCCGGGGCGATCGAGCCGAAGAGTTCGAGGC
>DASXYE010000200.1:0-11786 GCA_036502695.1 Jatrophihabitantaceae bacterium | reverse complement strand
CTGAAGTCGAAGGGCCTGGCCACCGGGCTGGGCGACGAGGGCGGGTTCGCCCCTAGCCTCGAGTCGAACCGCGAGGCGCTCGACCTGATCGTCGAGGCGATCGGCAAGGCCGGCTTCAAGCCCGGCACCGACATCGCGCTGGCCCTGGACGTGGCGGCCACCGAGTTCTACCGCGACGGCGCCTACCAGTTCGAGGGCAAGCCGAAGGCGGCCGACGAGATGATCGGCTACTACGACTCGCTCGTCGCGACCTACCCGATCGTGTCGATCGAGGATCCGCTGGCCGAAGAGGACTGGGACGCCTGGAAGGCGCTGACCGAGCGCCTCGACGACGCCGTGCAGATCGTGGGCGACGACCTGTTCGTCACCAACCCCACGCGGCTCACCCGCGGCATCGAGCAGGGCGCGGCGAATGCGCTGCTGGTGAAGGTGAATCAGATCGGCACGCTGACCGAGACGTTCGAGGCCGTCGAGCTGGCGCACCGGTACGGCTACCGGTGCATGATGTCGCACCGGTCCGGCGAGACCGAGGACACCACGATCGCCGACCTGGTCGTGGCCACCAATTGCGGGCAGATCAAGAGCGGCGCCCCGGCCCGGACCGACCGCACGGCCAAGTACAACCAGCTGCTGCGCATCGAGGAGGAGCTCGACGACGCCGCCCGCTACGCCGGCGCCCGGGCCTTCCCCCGATTCGAGCCGGCGGACGGTTGATCAGCTTGCGCCGTCGGGGGGTACGCCAAGGGTTGACGGGCCGGGCCATCGGGCTGCTCGCGACGGTCATCCTGCTCGCCGTCGTGCTGGCGCCGCCGGCCCACCGGTACCTGGCCGCGCGCAACTCGCTGAGCCAGGCCGAGCATCAGCGCCAGGACGACCAGAAGAAGCTGACCGACCTCAAACGCCAGCTGGCGCAGTGGGACAACCCGGCCTACGTCGAGGCGCAGGCGCGCAGCCGGCTGCAGTACGCGATGCCTGGTGACACGGTGTACGTGGTGCTGCGGCCGGGCGAGAAGCCGGGCCTCGCCGGCCAGCCGCAACACGACCGGGACGCTGTGCAGGTGCCCGGCGGCACGTGGAACGAGCGCCTGTGGGGCAGCGTGCTCACCGCCGACGCGTCTCCATGACGCTGACCGACGCCGATCGGGCCGTGGTGGGCGCGCAGCTGGGCCGTACGCCGCGGGCGATCCGCGAGGTGGCGCACCGCTGCCCGTGCGGGAACCCCGACGTGATCGAGACGTCGCCGCGGCTGCCGGACGGTACGCCGTTCCCCACGCTGTACTACCTGACCTGCCCGCGCGCCGCCTCGTCGGTGGGAACGCTCGAGGCGTCCGGGCTGATGCGCGAGATGACCGTACGCCTGGGTACGGACGCTGACCTGGCGGCCGCCTACCGCGCCGCGCACGAGGCGTACCTCGCCCGGCGGGAGCAGATCGGCCACGTGTACGAGATCGAGGGCATCAGCGCCGGTGGCATGCCCAACCGGGTCAAGTGCCTGCACGTGCTCGTCGCGCACTCGCTGGCCGCCGGCCGCGGGGTGAATCCGCTCGGCGACGAGGCGCTCGACCAGTTGCCCCCGTGGTGGAAGGACGGCCCGTGCGTCTGACCGTCCGCACCTCCCATGATCAAGAGGGAAAAGTGGCTGCTATAGCGACCACTTCTCCCTCTTGATCAAGAAACTAGAGCAAGGGGACGCGCGATGACCGTGCGGGTAGCCGCGATCGATTGCGGGACCAACTCGATCCGGCTGCTGATCGCCGATCCGCGGGCGGACACCGGGCCGGGTGACCCCGGGCTCGTCGATGTCGTTCGCGAGATGCGCATCGTCCGGCTGGGCCAGAGCGTCGACCGCACCGGGCGGCTGGCGCCCGAGGCGATCGACCGGACCCGCGAGGCCCTGGTCGAGTACGCCGAGCTGATCGACAAGCACGGCGCGTCCGCCGTGCGCATGGTGGCCACCAGCGCCACTCGCGATGCCGCCAACCGCGACGAGTTCGTGGCCATGGTGCGCGGGGTGCTGGGCGTCGACCCCGAGGTGATTACCGGCGCCGAGGAGGCCGCGCTCTCGTTCGCCGGAGCCGTGGCCGGGCTGCCCGGGGCGCCGGCGCCCGTGCTCGTGGCCGACATCGGCGGTGGCTCGACCGAGCTCGTACTGGGCGGCGGCAACGCCAGCGGACTGCGCGCGCACAGCATGGACATCGGCTGCGTGCGCATGACCGAGCGGCACCTGCGCGCCGATCCGCCCACCGCCGAGCAGATCGCGGCGACGGTGGCTGACGTCCGGGCGGCGATCGCGATGGCCGCGCCGGACGTGCCGATCCGCGAAGCGGCCACGTTCGTCGGGGTGGCCGGCACGGTCACCACGCTGGCCGCTCTCGTGCACCGGCTGCCGGCCTACGACCCGGCTGCGATCCACGGCTCGGTCATGACCGCGGCCGAGGTCCACGACGTGACGGCCCGGCTGCTGGCCATGACGCACGAGCAACGGGCGGCGCTGCCGGTCATGCATCCCGGCCGGGTGGACGTCATCGGCGGCGGCGCGATCGTGCTGCGCGAGCTCGTCGACGCCACCGGAGTGGCCGAGGTGGTCGCGAGCGAGCACGACATCCTCGACGGCATCGCGCAGAGCCTCGCGCGATGAGCAAGGGTTTTCGCGCTTTCGGCAACGGTTTGGCCACTCACCGGCGCGTCTAGCTCAGGTGGTCTAGACCAATCTCGCCATGGCGTGTAGCGTTCGTCGGCATGCTGAGCGACGTACGTGCACCGGCGGTCTCTTGAAGGCCTGCTGGGTGGAGCCTATGCTCTGCACGTTAATGTTCGATATGGCGGCGGATCGCTCAGTAACAATCATAGGTCGGGCGAGTCAGTGAGAGGCGGCAGATGAAGCGAAGCATTGCGGCAGGGGTGGCCCTGGGGGCCGCCGTCCTGCTGACGATCAGTGCGTGCAGCTCGTCGAAGAAGAAGGACAACGGCGGGGGGAACTCGGGTGGTAGCAGCGGGGGTGGCAGCACCTCGCCGGTGACGCTGAGCTTCGTCGGCGCCGACTACGGCACCGGGCCGGAGAACTCGTCGCAGAAGTACTGGGAGGGCATCGCCTCCGACTTCAAGGCCGCCAACCCGAACATCACCGTCAAGGTCCAGACGATCAACTGGAACGACTTCGACGCCCGGGTCAAGACGATGGTGCAGAACAAGCAGTACCCGGACGTGATGGAAGGTGACTACTTCCCCGACTACGCGCAGTCCGGGCTGCTCTACGGCGCCAAGGACGTGACCTCGCCGGACACGTTCAGCAACCTGTTGTCGGTGTTCGCCAAGCTCAACACGTACAACGGCACGCAGTACGGCATGCCGTTCACCACGAGCGCGCGCACCCTGTTCTACAACAAGAAGCTGTTCTCCGCGGCCGGCATCAGCTCGCCGCCGCAGACGTGGGACGACATCAAGGCCGATGCCGCCAAGATCAAGGCTCAGGGCAAGGTCGGCTTCGGAATGCCGCTGGGCTCGGAAGAGGCGCAGGCCGAGGCGTTGCTGTGGTTCCTCGGCAACGGTGGCGGTTACCAGGACGACGGTGGCAACTGGACGATCAACAGCTCGCAGAACGCCGCGGCGTTGCAGTTCATGGCCGGCATGGTCAAGGACGGCGACACCGAGCCGAACCCGGGCACGAAGAACCGCACCGACCTGTGGAAGCAGTTCGCGCAGGGCGACATCGGCATGATCAACGGCTCGCCGGCGCTGATCCCGATCATCCAGGACGGTAAGAAGCTGCAGGACTCCGACTGGGCATCCGTGTCGATCCCCGGCAAGTCCGGCCCGCTGGACAAGACGCTGGGCGTCTGCGACAACGTCTCGGTCTTCAAGACCGACCCGAAGAAGCAGGACGCGATCAAGAAGTTCGTCGACTTCATGTACCAGGACAAGTACCAGGTGGCCTTCGACAAGGAGTACGACCTGCTGCCGGCCACCAACTCGGCGATCAAGTCGTTGTCCTCGGACACCACGTTCGGGCCGTTCCTGAAGGCACTGCCGAACTCGGTGCAGTACCCGAACGCACCGATCTGGTCGACGATCAAGACGCAGATCCAGCAGCAGCTGGGCCTGGCGATGAACCAGGATCCGCAGAAGATCCTGGACGCCATCCAGCAGACGGCCAAGAAGGGCAGCTAGCGATCCAGTGCATGATCAACTCCGGAGAACCAGCTGCCTGGACGGCGACTTCTCCGGAGTTGATCACCGACCGTAGAGCCCTGAGGATTACGGACACCGCCAACGATGACTGATACCGCCTCTGACACCGCGGGGGTCACCGAACGCCCGGCTACGCGTACGCCGCTCCAGGTTCGCCGGCGGCGCCGCAAGCGGGTGCTGCATTCGCTGATGCCGCTGATCTGGCTCGGCCCGGCCGTCGCGCTGATCGGCGTGGTCGTGCTGTGGCCGGTCTACGTGATGTTCAAGACGGCCGTGCAACGGTTCACGCCCAACGGGTTCTACCTGGGTGCCGCCGGCTGGCGGAACTTCAAGGACCTGTTCGACGAGCCGGACCTGAAGAACATCCTGCTCCGGACGGTGGTCTGGGTGGTGGTCGTCGTCGGCGTGACGATGACGCTGTCGTTGGGGCTGTCCCAGCTGTTCAACCAGCGCTTCCCGGGCCGGCGGGTGGCTCGGTGGGCGCTGATCGCGCCGTGGGCGGCGTCGGTGTTGATGACGGCGTTCATCTTCCGCTGGGCGCTCGATCCGCAGTACGGCGTGGTGAACGTCTTCTTGCACGACCTGGGCATCGTCAAGCACTTCGGCAGCAACCAGGCCGACTGGCTGGGCCGGCCGGACTCCGCGCTCATCTGGATGATGGTGGTCGCGGTCTTCGTGTCGCTGCCGTTCTCCACGTACGCGTTGCTGGCCGGGCTGCAGACGATCCCGGGTGAGCTGTACGAGGCGGCGCGGGTGGACGGTGCGTCGCCATGGCGGATCTACCGGTCGATCACGCTGCCGTTGCTGCGCCCGTCGTTCCTGGTCGCGTTGCTGATCAACGTCATCAACGTGTTCAACTCGTTCCCGATCATCTGGGGCATGACCCGTGGCGGCCCGGGGTATGAGACCGCGACGTCAACCGTGTTCATGTATCAGCTCAAGCAGTCGTTCATCGGCGAGTCCGCGGCCATGTCGGTACTCAACTTCGGGCTGGTGATCATCATCGTGATCGTGTTCTTGAAGGTCACGCGATGGAAGGACCAGGTCACGTGAGCGCCGCCATCACCACCGATCAGGCAACTGCGGGCGGCCTGGCAGCGCCGAGGGTCGCGCGATCGCGTAAGCGGCGGCCGTTGACGCCGCGCCGGCTGCTCATCAGCATCTCGGCCTACCTGATCGCGATCATCTTCCTGCTGCCGTACGTGGAGATGGTGATCACCGCGCTGCGGCCGCCGGCCGAGTTGCAAGAGCGCGGCTACGTCCCCCAGCACTGGGACTGGACCAACTTCACCAGCATCTGGAAGAGCGGCTTCGGCAAGAACATCCGCATCAGCTTGCAGATCTCCGGCGGGGCCACGTTGCTCGTGCTGCTCGTCGCGCTGCCGGCCGCGTACTACACGGCGCGTCGCAAGTTCCGCGGCCGGATGCTGTTCTTGCTGCTCGTGCTGGCCACCCAGATGTTCCAGCCCGCGGCCATGCTGGTCGGCATCCAGCGCCAGTTCACCGACTACGGGCTCAGCCCCACCACGTCGCTGATCCTGGTCAACGCCGGGTTCAACCTGGCCTTCGCCGTGTGGATCCTCAACGCCTACTTCTCCTCGATCCCGGCCGAGCTCGAAGAAGCCGCCATGGTCGACGGCACGAGCCGCCTCGGCGCACTGGGGCGGATCACCCTGCCTCTGGCGCTGCCGGGCATCGTGACCGCGTTGATCTTCACCTTCATCGCGGCCTGGAACGAGTTCATCGTGGCAGTGACTCTGTCCGGTGACCCGACCAAGGGCCCGCTGACCGTGGCGATCAACAACTACATCGGCCAGTACTCGGTGGACTGGGGTCACCTGTTCGCCGGCTCGGTGATCGCCACCATCCCGGTGATCATCCTGTTCGCCGTGATCGAGGGGAAGGTCGTCGGCGGCCTGACGGCCGGCTCGATCAAATAGCCACGCTCGACTCGCGCAGGAAGATCGCCACGGTTCGCGGATCTTCCTGCGTCGGCTGCCTTCCCGGGCTGTACGCGCAGGAAGATCGCGTTCGCGGGATGATCTTCCTGCCTCGAGGAGCCGGCCGGATCGAGCGCCGGCTCAGCCGGCTTTGGCTTCGGCCTTCTCGGCCTTCTTCTCGGCCTTGGCCTTGGCTTTCTGGACGGGCGGGGGCTCGTCGCCGACGAGCCTGCGCCAGACCGTCGACGCGCCCTTCATCGTCACCAGCTCGGCGACGGCCACGCCCACCGCGGACAGGGCCGCCCAGCCCAGGGCGTCGCCCCAGCTGACGTTGGGATCCTTCGCGCTGCGTGACGGCTTGTCGGGACGAGCCGCTGCCCAGGCGCGATCGACGCCCTTCTTGGCGGCGATGCCCACCGGGATGCCGACCGCGATCGTCGTGATCTTCCAGCCGAGGTTGCCGACGATGTTCGCCATGCGCCCTACTGTAGGCGAATGGTTGCAAGCCCCGGGTCAGGATGGCCGGGTGATCCCGCCGATTTGTCGACGCCCGTCGCGCACGATCCCGGTGAGGTCGTGCAGCTGGCGGCGTCGGCGGCGCCACTGTCCACTGTGGACGCGCGGGTGTCCGTATGCCGGGCCTGCCCGCGGCTGGTCGCCTGGCGCGAGGGCATCGCCGAGACGAAACGCCGCGCGTACGCCGACGAACCGTACTGGGGCCGGCCGGTGCCCGGGTTCGGCGCCGAGCACCCGCGCATCCTGATCGTCGGACTGGCGCCCGGTGCGCACGGGGCGAACCGCACCGGGCGCAACTTCACCGGCGACCGCTCCGGTGAGTGGTTGTACGGCTCGCTGTATCGCACGGGCCTGGCCAACCAGCCAACGGCCATTGCCGCCGACGACGGCCTGCAGCTGCACGACACCCGCGCCGTCGCCACCGTGCGGTGCGCGCCCCCGGACAACAAGCCGACGCCGGCCGAGCGTGATGTCTGCCGGCCGTGGCTGACGCGCGAGCTCGAGCTGGTGTGGCCCAGCGTCCGCGCCGTGGTCGTGCTCGGGGCGTTCGGTTGGGCCGGGCTGTGGTCCGCGCTGCGCACGATCGGGGTGGACCCGCCCCGGCCATTGCCGAAGTTCGGGCACGGCGCCGAGGTCGTCCTGCCGGACGGGCGGATCGTGCTGGGCTGCTACCACCCGAGCCAGCAGAACACGTTCACCGGCCGGCTCACCGCGGCCATGCTGGATGCCGTGTTTGCCCGGGCCGCCGCGATCGCCGGGTGACGCCGCCGATACGCTCCCGTCATGTCTGAGCGCGAGTTCACTCCCGATCGCAGTCGGATCGACGTGTCGCGGGACCCCACGCCCGGCGTACCCGACCACCTGCGGGCCGACGACGACGAGCCGACCTTCGACGTCAGCCGTGACCCCACGCCCGGGGTGCCCGACCACGCCGCGCCGGACGACGAGGACGACGCGACCGAGTAGCGCCCGTCCGGGGGCGGGCCGGGGCTGAGCCGCCGCTGGGTCAGGCGTTCCGCCTCGGTACCGTCGGGGCCATGAGCGCGATCAAATCGCCGGTCCGCATCCTGATCGTCGGCGGCGGCTACGTGGGCATGTATACGGCCCTGCGCCTGCAGCGCAAGCTGGGCCCGGGGCGGGCCGAGATCACCGTGGTCGACCCGCAGCCGAACATGACCTACCAGCCGTTCCTGCCCGAGGCGGCGGCCGGCTCGGTCGAGCCCCGGCACGTCGTGGTGCCGCTGCGGCGGGTGCTGCGCAAGTGCCGCGTGGTCACCGGTGCGGTCACGCACGTCGAGCACGCGACGCGGACCGCCACCATCGAACCGCCCGAGACCGAGCCGTACCAGGTCCAGTACGACCTGCTCGTGATGTGCCCGGGGTCGGTGTCGCGGCTGCTGCCCATCCCGGGGCTGGCCGAGCACGGCATCGGCTTCAAGACGATCGGCGAGGCGATCTACCTGCGCAACCACGTGCTGGCCCGGCTGGACCTCGCCTCGTCCACCGACGACGCCGAACGCCGCCGCAAGGCGCTCACGTTCGTGTTCGTCGGCGGGGGCTACGCCGGGGTCGAGGCGCTGGCCGAGCTGCAGGACATGGCCCGCTACGCCACCCGCTACTACGACGGCGTCACTCCCGAGGACATGCGTTGGGTGCTCGTCGAGGCGGCCGGCCGGATCATGCCCGAGGTCTCGATCGGCTTGGCGCAGTACACCGTCGAGCGGCTGCAGGAACGCAACATCGACGTGCGGCTGGATACCCGCCTCGACTCGGTCGAGGGCGGTCACGTCAAGCTCAGCGACGGCGAGCAGTTCGACGCCGAGACGATCGTGTGGACGGCCGGCGTGAAGTCCCATCCGATGCTGGCCAACACCGACCTGCCGCGCGACGACAAGGGCCGGCTGCCCTGCCACGCCAACCTGACCCTGCGCGACGTCGACGGCGTGTTCTCGGCCGGCGACTGCGCCGCCGTCCCCGACCTGTCCAAGAAGGACGACCCGACCGCGCTCACCGGCCCGAGTGCCCAGCACGCGGTGCGCCAGGCCAAGGTGCTCGCCCGCAACATCGTCGCGACGGTGAAGGGCAACGCGCTCAAGGACTACGAGCACAAGTACGTCGGCTCGGTCGCCTCGCTCGGGCTCTACCGTGGCGTGGCCGACGTGTACGGCATCAAGCTGCGGGGCATCATCGCCTGGTTCATGCACCGGACGTATCACGTGTCGCGGATGCCGACGTTCAACCGCAAGGTGCGCGTGCTCGCCGACTGGACCGCGGCGCTGTTCTTCCGCCGGGAAATCGTCTCGCTGGGGCAGCTGCAGATGCCGCGCACCGAGTTCGAGGTGGCGGCCGGCAAGCGCCTGGACCAGGGCGCGCCCTAGGACTGTCCGGATTATTCAGGACAGTCCTAGGTCCCGCGCGGCAGGTGGACGCTGACCGTCGTGCCGTGGCCGACGGTGCTCTGCACGTCGATGCGACCGCCGTGCGCGGCGATCAGCCGGTCGGTGATCGCGAGCCCCAACCCGCTGCCGCCGCTGCGCCGGTCCCGGGACTTCTCGCCCCGCCAGAAGCGGTCGAAGACGTGCGGCAGGTCCTCGGCGCTGATACCCCGGCCGGTGTCGGCCACCCGGATCACGATCTCCTCCGGTTGCCCGTCGGCCGTGACGGTGACCGATCCCCGGTCGGTGTAGCGGATCGCGTTGGCCATCAGATTCCCGATCGCCTGCCGCAGCCGTCGCGGATCGGCCTCGATGCGCAGATCGCCGCGACCGATCAGCTCCATTGTCAGCTGCTTGGCGGTCGCGGCCGGGTGCTGGGCTGACATCGCCTGCTCCAGCACGTCGCCGAGGTCGATCGACTCCGGGTTGACGGTCAGCCGCCCGGCGTCGGCCAGGGCCAGCACCTGCAGGTCGTCGATGATCGACTGCAGCAGCCGGCTCTCGTCCAGCAAGGACGCGATGAACGGCGGGTCGGGCCGGGCCAGGCCGTCCTGCGCCGCCTCGAGCCAGCCGCGGATGTTCGCGAGCGGGGTGCGCAGCTCGTGCGCCACGTCGCTGATCATTTCCCTGCGTCGCTGATCGGCGACGGCGAGGTCGGCCGACATGTCGTTGAACGCATCGGTGAGCGCGACCACCTCCTTGGTGCCCGAGGTGGGTACGTGCAGCCGATGGCCGCCGCCGCGCAGTCCGGCGACGGCACCGGTGAGCGTGCGCAGCGGCCGGCTCACCCCGTTCGCGGCGACTAGCACGGCCAGCACCGCGATGAGCAGGATCGCCGTCGACGCCAGGACGATCCGGGTGATGGCCGCACTCGACAGGCCCGGCCGCGGGTCGGTTGCCACGCTGCCGGAGATGAACAGCAGGACCGGGGGAGCGACGTATCCCGCCAGCTGGGTACGGCGGGCCGTGGCCAGGCAGGTCTCGGCCGGTGCCTTCATGGGCAGCTGGACGAGCGCCGGCAAGAAGTCGGTCCGGTCGGTCGAGGGGTAACCGTCCGGTAGGCCTTGCCCGATCGTCCTCAGGCAGGACCGGAACAGCGCGGTGAGCCGGCGCGCGGCGGCGAGCTCATGCGCGGTCGGGACGCTCAATCGCCGGGTGAGCAGCGTGAGGTCGATGGCGGTCTCGCCCAGGCTCGGGGTAGCTGGGGAGCTGCTCGGCGGCTCGTTCGTCACCGTGCTGCTCGGGGACTCCGGCGGGTAGGGCGCCGTGCTGGTTGTCAGGGACTGCGGGCCGACGACCTGCACGTACTCGCAAGCCTTCCGCGCCGCCAGGGCTGCGACCGTGCCGTCGGCATCGGTGACGTAGGCCCGACCGTTCGGGTAGTGCTGCGTGCTCGCGCCAGTGGAGCCGGATGAGAGCAGGCACTTGACCGATTGGGCGGCGGCGGAATCGATCGCGGCGCGCTCGGCGGCGGTGAGCCGGAACGGGCCCAGGGCCCGGACGTCGATGCCGCCTTCCTGCGGCGAGCGGCTGAGCGTCGGGTCCGGGGCGAGCGCGTCCACCGTGGCCGCCGGCTGGGCCTGCTCGGTCGGTGCGGTCGTCGTCGTCGACGCCGCGAGCACCTGCCGTTTCTGGTCGGTGATCGTCACCTGCCCGGCGCCGTTGCCGATCTTGCGCAGCTGCGCCGGCGTCATCCCGGCCCACGACGAGTGGCTGGCGGCATAGCCGAGCAGCGCGTCGTACACCGAGGCGTCACTGGCGATGTTCTGCCGGTACTGCTGCTGGATCGACGCCGTGGTGCTGAGCGAGACGATCGTGGCCGTCGTGGCGATCGCGCCGGCGATGAGCGTCACGGACAGTACGACCAGCCGGGTGCGCAGGCTACGACGGGGCATGGTCGTCACTCGTATCGAGCGCCGGCTCGACCAGCTTGTAGCCGACGCCGTACACCGTGAGCAGCAGCCGCGGCCGGCGCGGTTCAGGCTCGAGCTTGCGGCGCAGGTTCATGACGTGCGAGTCGACGGTGCGTTCGGTCAGGAACCCGGCGCCGCCGTGGATGTGCTCCAGCAACTGGGCCCGGCTGAGCACCCGGCCGGGACGCTCACCGAGCGCGACGAGCAGGTCGAACTCGACCGGGGTGACGTCGATCAGCTCGTCGCCGGCCCGGACCTCGTGCCGTTCGACGTCGACCGCTAGCGTGCCGATCCGGATGACCCGGCCGTCGGGCTCGCGGATCGGTCGCGTACGCCGCAGTACGGTGCGTACCCGGGCGACCAGTTCGCGCGGGCTGTACGGCTTGGTCAGGTAGTCGTCGGCGCCGAGATACAGCCCGAGCAGGACGTCGTTCTCGGTCGATCGGGCGGTCAGCAAGATGATCGGGATGCCGCCGTCGGTGCCGTCGCCGCCGAGCTGGCGGCAGACCTCCAGGCCGTCCACCTCCGGCATCATCACGTCCAGCACGATCAGGGCGGGGCGGCGGCGCCGGGCGGCGTGCAGCGCCTCGCGGCCGTTGCTGACGACGGCCACGTCGAAGCCGTCGCGCTCGAGGTAGAGGCGGACGAGCGCGGCCTGCTTCGGGTCGTCGTCCGCGACGAGGATGTGCTCGCTCACCGGGTCCTCTCGACGGTTCCTCGGAGTCTAGGCCTTTGCGGCATTGCCCAAGATCGTCGACGAATATGGAGAACCCGTCCAGAACCGGTGGCCCGGG
>DASXYE010000199.1:0-7103 GCA_036502695.1 Jatrophihabitantaceae bacterium | reverse complement strand
GACAGGTCACCGGCGGCGATGTCCTCGGCCGTGCGCTCGACGACGTCCAGCGGCTTGAGGCCGATCCGAACCGCGATCGCGGCCAGGACGAACAGCACGGCCAGCACGATCAGCGCGACCAGCCAGGTGATCATCTCGAGGCGATGCACCGTGGCATCGGCCGATTGCAGCGAGATCGCCACCGCGGTGATCGTCCCGTCCGGCCGTTCGACGGCGCGGACGCGGAACCCGGAACCCCCGTGCTGCGCGGGCACGCCGAACACCCGCCCGCTCTCGCTGCGGACCTTGGCGAGCGTCACGCCGGACAGGTCCGGCGTCGGCTCGCCCGGGGTCAGCGGGCCGCCCCGCTGATACCGGACATTGCCGTTCTGATCGAGATCGGCGAACCAGAACGGGGTCGGCAGCTGGTCGCGCGTCGCGTTGGCCGGCGGAGGCGGCCGGTCGGTGGGCCGCCGTTGCAGGGCGTTGGCCGCGATCGGCAACTGCCGGTCGAGCTGGTGCACCAGGTTGCTGCGCAGCAGGGTCGTGCCGATCAGCCCGGTCGTGACGAGCGCGATGGCGACCAGGCCGACGACGGCAGCCAGCAGCCGAGCGCGCAGCGACCATCGCCGCACAGACAGCCGCTTCAGCCAGACTCGTCCTCGCACTCTCGTCCTCCCGACGTCACGCCGGGCGTCGAGAGTACGGGCTCAGCGTGGGATGGACGTGTGCTTGAACTCGTTGAGCTCCGGCCAGCCACCGGCCAGGTCGACGACCCGCTCGATGGCGCGCACCGATTCCTGCGCGTCCGCACTCGGCCGGTTCATCAGCCGGACGAACACCGCCTCGTCGCCGACGACGAACGTCGGCACGCCCCAGATCTTGTGCGACTCGGCGAACTGCTCGTGCTCGGCGCGGACCCGCTTGAGCGCCGTCCCGTCGTCGATCAGCGCGAAGACCTCCTGCGCCGGGACGCCGTTCTCGGTCAGCACCTGCTCGATGAGGGCACGGTCGTTCAGGTGCTGGCCCTGGTCGTGCCGCAGCGCGAACAAGGCGTGGTGTACGCCGGCGAACTGGTCCGGGAACTCGTCGCGCACGACGACTCCGGCCTGCAGGGCGATGATGCCGCTGTCCTGCTCGGGCTGATCCCACACGCTCGGCTGGCCGTCCTCGACGTGCGCCTGGCCGAGCGAGAACGGTAGGAAGCGCACTTGCCAATCGGCCCCGGCGGCCAAGCCGGTGAGCAGATGCTCGTGCGCATTGCGGGCGAAGGGACAGCGATAGTCCCAAGTGACGGCGAAGGTAAGGGGGGCCATGCTTTGCGCAACCGACCGCAGACGCGCAGATATTCCGCGTTGCGTCCCGTGCCCGGCCGATGAGTGTCGCGGTTCACTCGCGCTGCCGGGTTGCTTGTTGCGCCGTGGGTTGAAAGGCGCGCCGACGGAAGTAGCTCCGGCTTCGTTGGGTTGCGCTACCGGGTCCCGGTTTTGCGCTTGGCTGCTTGCGTTGCCGGGCGAGATTCTCCTTATATTGTTGAGGATTCGGGGTAGACGGCAGTCCCGGTTGTGCACGCCAAGCGGCTGGCCGAAGCCGTCGTCCCGTTCGACGCCAAAACCACCGCGAAGATCGAAGACCGGGTCCTGCCCCGCGCTGCCGATCAGTCGGTCGGGCAGTTCAGCGCCGCGAGGACGCGGTGGCCCAACGGTGCGTGGTGATCATCCCGCAGCCGGACGGCGTGGCCGAACTGTCGGCCTTGCTGCCGGCCGAGGGTGCCGCGCTGGTCAAGACCGTGCTCGACTCCCTGGCCACCGTGAAGACCGCCGGTGAGACCCGCACCCTGGACCAGCGCCGCGCCGACTGCCTGGTCGACGTGTTCGCCCGGGTCCTGGGCGACCCGTCCCTGCCCGAACGGCACGGGCGCCGCCCCGCCATCCAGGTCACCGTCGCCGCGTCGACGTTGCTCGGCTGCGACGAGCAACCCGCAGAGCTCGGGGGCTACGGACCCATCACGACCGAGGCGGCGCGACAGATAGCGGCCGACCGGTCCGGCACCTGGCGGCGCATCCTCACCGACCCCACCACCGGGCAAGTCCTCGACTACGGACGGCGCACCTACCGACCGCCCGCCAAACACATCGCCGGCTGGACCGTCCAACGAACCGACGACGGCTCATACCTATGGACCGCACCCACCGGACACACCCACACCGTCCACCCACCCGACGACAGCTGACCCGGCTGGCGGGCGGAGAAACGTTATTGCTGGTCGGCCACCAGGTCGTCGGGCCGGAAGGCTCGCACCCGGCCGTGCGTCGCGAGGTGTACCGGCCACATCGTGAGCTGGTGCCGTTGCGCGGCGGCGATCAAGGTCCGCGCCCAGGCCCGGTCGCCGGGACGCATGGACGCCCCGCCGGGACGGGAGAGCAACATCGCCAGGCTGGTGGCCGCCGACGCGTCGAGGGGCTGGCGCATGCCCAGCATCAGGTTGTCGACGAGCTGGTCGTCGGGGTGTTCGGGCACGTCGTCGATCGGCACGACGAGCGGCAGGCTGGCGCCTTCGTCGTCGAACCAGATCGTCCACAGGCTGCTATAGGCGAAGCCGCCGGGGCCCATCATCGCTGTCCAGTGACGCTGTAGATCGGCATCGGTACGGACGGCGGGCAGGTCCACTCGGGGACGCATGGATTCGGTCATGGCGGCCAGTCTGGCCAAATCCCGCGGACCGCCGCTGACGTTATCCACAGGCGCCGAGGTCCGATAACGTCACGGCATGACCGATCACCCCGATGCGATCGTGGTGGGTGCGGGGCTGGCCGGGCTGGTCGCTGCCTACGAGCTGACCCAGGCCGGCCGGCACGTCCTCATCGTCGAGCAGGAGAACCGCAACAACCTGGGCGGGCAGGCGTTCTGGTCGCTGGGCGGGCTGTTCCTGGTCGACAGTCCCGAGCAGCGCCGGCTGGGTATCAAGGACTCGCACGAGCTCGCCCTGCAGGACTGGATGGGGTCGGCCGGCTTCGACCGCGAGCGCGAGGACCACTGGCCCCAGCAATGGGCCCAGGCCTACGTCAACTTCGCGACGACCGAGAAGCGGCAGTACCTGCACGACCTGGGCCTGCGCATCACACCCATCGTCGGCTGGGCCGAGCGGGGCGGACGGGCCGACGGGCACGGCAACTCCGTGCCGCGGTTCCACCTGACCTGGGGCACCGGTCCGGAGGTCGTGCGTGTGTTCGCCGAGCCGGTATTGGCCGCCGAGCAACGCGGCCTGGTGGAGTTCAAGTTCCGGCACCAGGTGGACGAGCTGATCGTCGAGGACGGCGCCGTGGTCGGCGTCCGCGGCACGGTGTTGGAGCCGTCCGAGCTCGACCGCGGCCACGCCTCGTCCCGAGAGAGGATCGGCGAGTTCGAGTACCGCGCCCCGGCCGTGCTCGTTTCCTCCGGCGGCATCGGGCACAACCACGAGCTCGTCCGCAAGAACTGGCCCGTCGACCGGCTCGGCCCGGCCCCGCAGACGATGATCAGCGGCGTGCCGGCCCACGTCGACGGCCGCATGCTGGCCATCAGCGAGGACGCCGGCGCGAGCCTCGTCAACCGCGACCGGATGTGGAACTACGTCGAAGGCATCCACAACTGGGATCCGGTGTGGCCGAACCACGCAATCCGTATCCTGCCCGGGCCATCGTCGATGTGGTTCGACGCCACGGGCCAGCGCCTGCGCGCGCCGAACTTCCCCGGCTTCGACACCAACGAGACGATGAAGGCGATCCTGGCCGCCGGCTACGACTACTCGTGGTTCGTGCTGACCCAGACGATCATCGAGAAGGAGTTTGCCCTTTCCGGATCGGAGCAAAATCCCGACATCACCAGCAAGGACATCAAGCTCACGCTCAAGGCGCGCATCGCCAAGGGCGCCCCCGGACCGGTCGAGGCGTTCAAGCAGCACGGCGTCGACTTCGTCGTGGCCGACACGCTGCCCGAGCTGGTGGACGGCATGAACAAGATCGCCCGAGGGCCGCAACTCGACGTCGACGGGCTGCGCCAGCAGATCGAGGCGCGCGACCGCGAGCTGGGCAACAAGTACTCGAAGGACCTGCAGCTGATGGCCATGGCGAGCGCGCGAGCCTACATCGGCGACAAGCTCTCGCGGGTGGCCAAGCCGCACCGCATCCTCGACCCCGCGCACGGACCGCTGATCGCCGTGCGGCTGAACATCCTGTCGCGCAAGACGTTGGGCGGCCTGGAGACGAATCTCGACTCACAGGTGATGCGCCCGGACGGCACACCGTTCCCGGGGTTGTACGCCGCGGGCGAGGTCGCCGGATTCGGTGGCGGCGGGGTGCACGGCTACAACGCCCTCGAAGGAACGTTCCTCGGCGGCTGCATCTTCTCCGGGCGAGCCGCCGGACGAGCTATCGGCCGGCAGGCACGCTGAGGTCGATCAGCCCTGCGGCGGGCAGGTGCCGCTGAGCAGTCGGGTCGGGGCCGGTACGCCCGCCTGGCGCGCGCATCCGGTCGGGACGAACTCACCGTCGGTACAGCGGAACGTCTGCCAGTAGTTGTGCCCCTGGGCGTAGTTCGGCGCGTAGTCGTTGGTGGTGCCGACGACGTCGAGGTAGCCGTCGTGGTCGAGGTCCGCGGCCTTCATGCCCGGCGAGTCAGCCGTCACCTCGGCCTTCTGCGGATGGACCAGCCGGCCGTCCTTCACGAGCAGCAACTCGGCGATGCTCGCGTGCATGCCGACGCTGTCGATCAGGACGCAGTTGGGTGTCGCGCCGTCGAGGCAGGTCAGCGTGCCGTTCCACCCGTCGCCCTGGGGCGCCGGCCAGGACTGCACGGGCCGGCCGGCCACGAGCAACTCGACCACCGGCCGGCTGCGGTAGTCCTGCTGATCGGTGCTGAGCCACAGCCGGACCTGGTCACCGCTAGCCAGCTGCACGGACTGCCGTGGCTGGCACGACCCGCACTCGGCCGGCGACGTCGACGGGGATGCCGCCAGGGTGGACGCCGGCGGGGTGGACGGGTCGCCGGCGCCGGGCCGCCCCGATCCGCAGGCGGCGAGCAGCGCGACGACGGGCAACGCCGCCAGCGCGCACAGCAGCAGCCCGCGTGTTGATCGAACCGCGATCACTGCCATTCGACACCCCCGCCCCGGGGCCCTGTGCCAACCAGTGTCCGCCTAATTCGGCCTTAGCGCCCGTCGAATCGGTATGAGTTGATCAAGGCGCACGATTGTTGAGTCAGAGCAGGTCGGCGACCGCCGCGATGCCCTCGCGGATGGCGCGCTGGCCGGTGTTGCCGAACCCGAACACGAGCTGCGGCGGGTGGCCGGCCGGGTCCGAGCGGTACCGCCCCATCCCGAACAACCCGACGCGACGCTCGCGGGCGGCGGCCACCACCGCCGTCTCGTCGGCGCCGGACGGCAGGTGCGCCACGGCGTGGAAGCCGGCGGCCAGGCCGGTCAGCCGGACGTGCGGGGCGTGCTCACGCAGCGCCTCGATCAGGACGTCGCGGCGCTGCGAGTACTCGGCGCGCATCCGGCGCAGGTGCCGATCGTAGCGGCCGGACTCGATCAGCCGGGCCAGCGCGAGCTGGTCGATGCCGGGTGTGCCCCGATCGGCCACCGCCTTGGCCGCGGCGACGTCGTCGGCGAGTGCGACCGGCACCACCGCCCAGCCCAGCCGAAGCGCCGGCGCCAGCGACTTGCTCACCGTGCCCAGGTTGATCACCCGATCGGGGGCCAGCCCCTGCATCGACCCGATCGGCTCGCGGTCGTAGCGGAATTCGGCGTCGTAATCGTCCTCGACGATCATTCCGTCGCAATCACGGGCCCAGGCGATCAGCTCGTGCCGGCGGTGCGGCGCCAGGACGACGCCGGTCGGCCACTGGTGCGCCGGGGTCAGCACCGCGACCCGTGCCCCGGACGCCGACAGCGCGGCGACGTTCAGGCCCTGATCGTCCACCGGCACGGGCACCGCCTCGGCGCCCGCAGCCGTGGCCGCGCCGGCCGCCGCCGTCACGGTGCCGATCGAGCCGGGATCCTCGCAGGCCACCCGGGTCCGGCCGGTCCGGGCCAGCACGCGCAGCACCAGGGCCAGGCCCTGGGCGAACCCGCCGCACACGACGACCTGATCAGGGTGCGCGTCGGCCCCCCGTACCCGGCGCACGTACGCGGCCAGAACCTGCCGCAGGACGGCGTCACCGCGGGGGTCGCCGTAGTCGAAAGCCGTGTTGGGTGCCACCCGGCAGGCCTCGCGCACTGCCCAGGCCCAGTCGGCGCGGGGCGCCAGGCCCAGGTCGGGCACGCCCGATTCGAAGTTGGCGAGGAGCCGCGGCGGCACGACGGGCGCCGGCCCCGGCGGCTCAGCGCTCGGACGGGGCCCGGTGGCCGTCGCCGCGACCCGGGTGGCCGACCCGCCGCGGGAGCTGAGGTAGCCCTCGGCCTGCAGCTGGGCGTAGCACTCCTGGACGACGCCCCGGGACAGCCCGAGGTAGCTGGCCAGTGCCCGCGAGGACGGCACCTGCTCGCCGGCCGCCAACCGGCCGGACTGGATGGCGTCGCGCAGCTGGCCTTCGACCTGGATGCGCAGCGGCGTGGCCAGTGTCCGATCCAGGGCGATCAACAGTTGCGGACCCGAACCGGACCACTCGACAGCCACGGAACTGGACCTTATCAGCGACCCGGTTGGCTTCTAGCGTCGTTCACATGACGCCGATCATCAGCCCCGCCCTCCTGCTGCGCTTCGTTTCGATCATCGCCTCGTCGGTGAGCTTCTACCTGCCGCTGGCGGTCATGCCGCTGTTCGCGGACGCCGCCGGGTCGCACAGCTCGGCCGGCCTGGCCAACGGCGCGCTGCTGCTGGCCACCGTCGCCGGCGAGCTGGTGACGCCGCGGTTCGTGGCCCGGGTCGGCTACCGCTGGGCGCTCGGGGCCGGGCTGACGCTGCTCGGGGCGCCGGCGTTACTGCTGCTGGCGTTCTCGTCGTTCCCGATGATCCTGCTGGTGGGCGTGCTGCGCGGGCTGGGCTTCGCCGTCTCGGTGGTGGCCGGCGGGGCACTGACCGCGGCGTTGATCCCGGACGAGCGCCGCGGCGAGGGCCTGGCACTCGTCGGGCTGGTCGGCGGCG
>DASXYE010000198.1:0-14732 GCA_036502695.1 Jatrophihabitantaceae bacterium | reverse complement strand
CGAGCTGGCCGACACCGGCGTGCTGGCCGAGAATCGGTTCTTCGACGTGGCGATCAGCTACGCCAAGGCGGGGCCGGACGACCTCTGCATCACCATCGACGTGACGAACCACGGTCCCGACCCGGCGCCGCTGCACGTGCTACCGCAGGTGTGGTTCCGCAACACGTGGGTGTGGGGCCGCGATCAGCGGCGTCCGACGCTGCGGCAGCTCGATGCGCAGCGGCTGGCGGCCGGCGGCATCCACGCGATCGAGTGCCAGCACGAGTGGCTCGGCCGCTACGTCCTGGCCACGGACGGCACGCCTGACGTCCTGGTCTGCGAGAACGAGACGAACAACGCGGCGCTGTTCAACGCCGTCAACCCGACGAGGTACACCAAGGACGGCATCAACAACCGGGTCGTGCACGGCGACGAGTCTGCGGTGAATCCCGACGGCGTCGGCACCAAGGCGGCGTTCTGGTACCGGTTCGACGCGATCGCGCCGGGAGCGACGGAGACCATACGCCTGCGTATGTCGACGGCCGAGCCGGACGAGGACACGTTCACTGCCGGGTTTACAGCCGTGCTGCGTGACCGCCGGCAAGACGCCGACGAGTTCTACGAGTCCGTGCTGCCGGCCCGGCTCACCGACGACGACCAGCACATCGCCCGGCGGGCCTTCGCCGGATTGCTGTGGAACAAGCAGCTCTACCGCTACAACGTCGCCGAGTGGCTCGAGGGTGATCCGACCGAGCCGGTCCCGCCACCGCAGCGCCGCGACAAGGGCGCCCGCAACGCGGCCTGGCAGCAGCTCGCGCTGGCCGACGTGATCTCCATGCCGGACGAGTGGGAGTACCCGTGGTTCGCCGCCTGGGATCTCGCGTTCCACTGCGTCGCGCTGGCCCACGTCGACCCGGTGTTCGCCAAGGAACAGTTGCTGCTGCTGTGCCGCGAGTGGGCGATGCACCCGAACGGCCAGCTGCCTGCGTACGAGTGGTCGTTCGGCGACGTCAACCCGCCCGTTCACGCCTGGGCGGCCTGGCAGGTCTACCTGATCGACGGGCAGCGCGACCAGGACTTCCTGATCCGCATCTGCACCAAGCTGCTGCTGAACTTCGCCTGGTGGGTGAACACCAAGGATGCCGACGACTCCGACCTGTTCGAGGGCGGCTTCCTCGGCATGGACAACGTCGGGCTGTTCGACCGATCGGCGGCGCTGCCACCCGGGCACCGGCTCGAACAGTCCGACGCCACGAGCTGGATGGCGTTCTACTGCCTGCAGATGCTGCGAATCAGCCTCGAACTCGCGCGCACCGTGCCGGCGTGGGACGAGATCGCGACGAAGTTCCTCGAGCACTTCCTGGCCATCGCCCACGCCATGGGCCGGTTCGGCTCGCAGAACGTCGGCCTGTGGGACGAGGACGACGGCTTCTGCTACGACGTGCTGGTCTACCCGGACGGGTCGTACGAGCGGCTGCGGGTGCGGTCGGTGGTCGGTCTGCTGCCGCTTCTGGCGGTGGCCACGTCGCCGCCGTGGGTCGCCGACGAGCTGCCCGACTTCACGTCCCGCCTGCGGTGGCTGGCGAAGCGCCGGCCCGAGCTGCTGCAGCCGTTCCTGGAACGGTCCGGGCCGGACGGCAACCACGTGCTGCTGTCGTTGCTCTCGGCCGACCGCCTCGGACGCGTGCTGCAGCGGATGCTCGACGAGAACGAGTTCCTGTCGCCGTACGGGATTCGGTCGATGTCCGCCGCATACCGCTCGCCGTTCACGACGGAGGTCGGCGGGCAGCGGATGTCGATCGACTACGAGCCGGCCGAGTCGCGCACCGGCCTGTTCGGCGGCAACTCGAACTGGCGCGGCCCGGTGTGGTTCCCGACGAACGTGCTACTGGCCGACGCGCTGCGCACTTACGGCGACTACTTCGGCCACGACTACGTGGCCCACGCCGACCTGATCGATCAGCGGCTGATCGACCTGTTCCGTCCCGGCGCAGGCGGGAAGCGGCCGAGCGACGGGCCGCACGTCGACGGTCCACTGTGGACGGCGCATCCGACGTTCAGCGAGTACTTCAACGGTGACACCGGCGAAGGTCTGGGCGCATCGCACCAGACCGGCTGGACCGCCCTCGTTGCCCACCTGCTGTGCCGGCCCTGATCGATCGCGCCCGGGGGCTGATCGTTCCGGGCGAGCGGCGGCTGCTCGGCATCGCCGGGGCGCCGGCCGCGGGCAAGTCCACCCTGGCGGCAGCGGTCGTCGAGGCGCTGGCCCCGGATGCCGTCCTCGTCCCGATGGATGGCTTCCACCTGGCCGCCGCGGAGCTGATCCGGCTCGGCCGCATCGAGCGCAAGGGCGCACCCGACACGTTCGACGCCGCCGGATATACAGCCCTACTGCGCAGATTGCGAGACCGCACGGACGACGTCGTCTATGCCCCGGAGTTCCGCCGCGAGATCGAGGAGCCGATCGCCGGCGCGATCGCGGTGCCCCGCGACATCCCGCTGGTCGTGACCGAGGGCAACTACCTGCTGCACTGGGCGCCGGTCCGGGCGTTGCTCGACGAGATCTGGTTCATCGACCTGGACGAGCCGACGCGGCTGCGCCGGTTGATCGAGCGGCACATGGCCTATGGCCGCACCCGGACCGTGGCCGAAGGCCGGGCGCACGGCAGCGACCAGCGCAACGCCGAGCTGATCCTGGCCGGACGCGCCGACGCCGACCTGATCGTGCCCGGCTAGCGCCGCGCATCGCGGAAAACCCCGCCCGATACGGAACACCAAACACGGCCTAGGCGGGCAAGCCATATGTGCGCGCTCTCGCGGAGGTTGTCCACAGGCTCGGTAGCTGCCCGATCGGGCGGTCCGGGCAGCGATTCGGTGGGCTCTGTCCGGGTCCGCGCCGCGGATGTCGCCGGACGGGTTGAGCTTGCCGGCGAGCGGGTTTAGCGTGCGCCTCGCGCCGCCACTCATCGTTTCCGGGGGGAGACATGGTCAATCGATCGTTTCGACATGCTCTGACAGCCATCGGCGTAGGAGGGCTGGCCCTGGCGTTGTGCGCCGCCCCGGCCGGCGCGTCACCAACCAAACACCACCCATCCGGCCCGGTCGTCGTCGTGACGGGGCTGAACAATCCGCGCCAGCTGTCGCTGGTCGACGGGGTCGAGCTGCTCGTCGCCGAGGCCGGCAAGGGCGGCCCGAACGGCCCGATCGACGGCCCTGAGGGCCCGACATTCTTCGGCACGACCGGGTCGGTCAGCGCCGTCTGGTTCCCGCAGTTCGCGCACAACCAGTCGCCGCGCCGCATCGTCACCGGGCTGATCTCGGCCGCGGGTGCGGACGGCTCGGGCGCCACCGGCGCGGACGGCGTCTCGTCCCGCCACCTCGGCGACCCCGTGTACGTGCAGATCACGACTGCGCCGCCGGGCCTCCTGCCGCCGAAGCTCGACGCCCAGCAGAACGGCAAGCTGGTGCGGCTCAAGCACGGCGGCGTCAATCCGATCGCCGACCTCGGCGCCTTCGAGGCGAAGCACAATCCCGACGGCCACGAGGTCGAGTCCAACCCGTACTCGGTGCTGGCCCTGCGCAACGGCGAGCTCGTAGCCGACGCGGCCGGCAACGACGTCCTGTTCGTCGACAAGCGCGGCCACATCCGCGTGTTCCACGTCTTCCCGAACGTGACGACCGGGGCGTGCGCCGGCCAGGCCGACCCGTCGCCGGAGTTCCCGGGTTGCAACTTCGTCCCGACGTCGCTGGCCACCGACCGGTGGGGCAACGTCTACGTCGGCGGGCTGTCGTCGCTGACCCCGGGCGAGGCGAAGGTGGTCAAGCTCGACCCGAGTGGCAAGCACGTCCTGCACACCTGGGACGGGTTCACGTCCGTGACCGGTCTCGCGGTGGGACGTGACGGGTCGCTCTACGTCAGCCAGCTGTTCGCGCCGGAATCCACCCCGGGCGGCCAGGGCGTGGTGACCAAGATCAGCCACAACGGCCACCGCACCAACGTCGACGTGCCGTTGCCCGCCGGGCTCGCGCTCGACGGGTTCGGCAACGTATACGTGTCGGCGTTCTCCATCGCGCCGAGCACCGGGCTCGGCATCCCGGGCATCGACTCGTCCGGACAGGTGTGGCGCCTGCGCATCTGATCGCTTCTGCCAATCGCGCAGCCTGTGGCCGGTCCAGCCCGGCCCAGGCTGCGCGATCCTGTTCGGGCATAGTTAGTGGGTGCTCGAGGAGCTGTTGGCCAATCGGCGCTGGGTGCGTCGCACCCGGCCGGTCCCGCACGTCTACGCCCGCAACGTCTTCACCCACGACTTCTACCGCAGCCTGCATGAGCAGTTCCAGCGCATCGAGCGTGAACAACCCGAGGTGTTCCTGCGCAACATGGAGGGCTACGACGCGTCCGGCACGACGGTGAAGCGCTTCGCCGACGGGCCACTGGGCGTCTTCGTGTCGCGGGAATGGCACGACCTGATCGCCCGGGTGGCCAACGTGCCGACCGCCACCGGCGACGTCAACGCCGCGCTGCACCATCACGAACCGGGCAGCGCCAGCGGCTGGCCGCACAACGACCTCAACCCGGCCTGGTTCGCCGGCCCGCCGCCGGGCCCGGACGAGGTGCGGCTGGAAGGCGCCGACGGCGTGGACATCGTCAGCGGCAAGGGGCCCGACGGCGTGCCGACCCGCGAGAGCGTCCGTGCGGTGTCGCTGCTGTTCTACCTCGGCAACCCCGACTGGGAGCCGGGCGACGGTGGCGAAACGGGGCTGTTCGTCGACACCGCCACGGCCACGTCCGGCCCGGCTACGGCGGTCCCGCCGATCAACAACTCGATGGTGTTGTTCGAGTGCACGCCGCGGTCGTGGCACACGTTCATCAGCAACCGCACCAAGCCGCGCAACTCGGTGGTCATGTGGCTGCATCGCACGAAGGAAGAGGCCGTGGCGCGCTGGGGAGACCAGAGCATTGAGTACTGGCACTGAGGGCCGCCGGGTCTGCCTGCTGACCGGAGCGGGCGGCACGCTGGGCAACGCGTTCTGCAAGGCCTACGCGGCCGAGTACGACGTCGTGGCGGTCTGCCGCCGCCGCGCGCCGGTGGTGGTCTCCCAGGACGAGTGGTTCGTCGATCCGCTGGCGCCCGACGCCGAGCTGACCGAGAACGACGCGCGCGTGTACCTCGTGTACGCCGACCTGGAGCAGGACGGCCAGGTGGAGCGCGTCGTCGACATCGCGCTGGCCAAGTTCGGCCGGGTCGACCTGCTCGTCAACGCCGCCGCCTACTCGCTCTGGCACGCCCAAGGACTGGTCGACGGCGACGTCCTGCTCGACAGCGTGGATCGGCACTTCGCCGTCAACGTCGGCATCCCACTGCGGTTCGCGACCCGCCTGGCCCAGCGATTCTGGCTGCACCGCGACCTGGAGAACACGGCCTACAACCGCAACATCGTCAACGTGTCGAGCATCGCCGGATCGCGGATCTACCCGGGCGGGCAGGGCGTCTACGCCGCGTCCAAGGCGGCGCTCAACCAGCTCACCCGGCACCAGGCCGCCGAGTTCCGAGCGTTCGGGGTGCGCGCCAACGCCGTCGCCCCGAACAGCTTCCCCTCGATCGTCAGCACCGATGCCGTCGCGAAGGCGATCGCCCGCCTGGACAGCGACACGGTCACCGGCAAGGTGCTGCTCGTCGACGCCGACAGCCGCTAGCTGAACGGCGCGGCTCGAAGTTGTCCGCGCTTCGCCGCGCTATGACACCGCGAAGCGCGGACAACTCGAGGGCGGCTGCAAGCTAGGCGTCGAGCCGGAGCTTCAGCGCGGCCAGCTCGTCGCGCATGGACGTCGGCAACTGCGGTCCGATCTTGTCGAACCACTCCTCGATGCCCGGGATCTCCTTGCGCCATTCCTCGAGGTCGACGTTGACTACGGCGGCCATCGCGTCGGGGCTGGTGGACAGTTCGGTGACGTCCAGGGCGTCGGCCGTGGGCACCCGCCCGATCGGGGTGTCGACCGCCGCCGCGCGTCCCTCGATGCGCTCGATCGCCCACTTGAGCACGCGGATGTTCTCGCCGAACCCCGGCCAGAGGAACCCGCCGTCGGGGTCACGGCGGAACCAGTTCACGTAGAAGATCTTCGGCAGCTTGACGGCGTCCGCGCCCTTACCGACCTCGATCCAGTGCGCGAAGTAGTCGCCGGCGTTGTAGCCGATGAACGGCAGCATCGCCATGGGGTCACGCCGCACGACGCCGACCGCGCCGGTGGCCGCCGCCGTGGTCTCCGACGAGAGCGTCGCGCCCATGAACACGCCGTGCTGCCAGTCGCGGGCCTCGGTGACCAGCGGGACGGTGTCGGCCCGGCGTCCGCCGAACAGGATGAAGTCGAGCGGCACGCCGTGCGGGTCGTCCCACTCGGTGGCGCGGGTGTCGCACTGCTCGATCGGCGTGCAGTACCGCGAGTTCGGGTGCGCGGCCTTCTCGTCCGAGTCGGGCGTCCAGTCGTGCTTCTTCCAGGACGTGAGGTGCGCGGGCGGCTCGCCCATGCCCTCCCACCAGATGTCGCCGTCGTCGGTCAGGGCCACGTTGGTGAAGATCGAGTTGCCCTTGCCGATGGTGCGCATGGCGTTCGGGTTGGTGTGGTAATCGGTGCCGGGCGCGACGCCGAAGAAGCCGTTCTCCGGGTTGACGGCGTACAGGCGGCCGTCCGCGCCGATGCGCAGCCAGGCGATGTCGTCGCCGATCGTCTCGACCTTCCAGCCCGGCAGGGTCGGCTCGAGCATGGCCAGGTTGGTCTTGCCGCAGGCGCTCGGGAACGCCGCCGCGAAGTAGTACGCCTTGTTCTGTGGTGACGTCAGCTTGGCGATCAGCATGTGCTCGGCCAGCCAGCCCTCGTCGCGAGCCTTCACCGAGGCGATGCGCAGCGAGTAGCACTTCTTGCCCAGCAGCGCGTTGCCGCCGTAGCCCGAGCCGTACGACCAGATCAGCCGCTCCTCGGGGAAGTGCACGATGTACTTCGTCTCGTTGCACGGCCAGGCCACGTCTTTCTGCCCGGGCTCCAGCGGGGCGCCGACACTGTGCAGGCCGGGCACGAAGGCGGCGTCCGTGCCGAACTTCGCCAGCGCCCGGGTACCGCACCGGGACATGATGTGCATCGACGCCACGACGTAGGGCGAGTCGGTGATCTCGACGCCCAGCAGCGGCTCGGCGGCGCTGAGCGGGCCCATGCAGTAGGGCAGGACGTACATCGTGCGGCCACGCATCGAGCCGCGGAACCGCTCGGTCAGGATGGCCTTCATGTCGTCGGGGTCCATCCAGTTGTTGGTGGCCCCGGCGTCGCGCTGATCGCGGCTGCAGATGAAGGTCCGGTCCTCGACCCGAGCGACGTCGGTCGGGTCGGAGGCCGCCCAGAACGAGTTCGGCTTCTTGGCCAGCCGGGTGAACGTGCCGGCCTCGACGAGCTGATCGGTGATCCGCGTCCACTCCTCGGGGGAGCCGTCGACCCACTCGACCCGGTCGGGCTGGGTCAGCTCGGCGGTCTCGCGCACCCAGGCCAGCAGCCGAGGATGCTCGGTCGGGGCGCTATCCAGCCCGGGGATGGAAATCGTCATAGCGAATCTCCTCCGTCAGTCGCCATTGACTGCGTCGTGGCAGCGGGAACGGCGGGTTCACCGCTGATTGGGGATTCGAATGACTGTACTTCCCGGTAACGCTTTCAAAACCTGAGTTCTCGTGCGTCGATTCTCACATCGCGGGATTTGGTGCGCCCACCTACTTACCGATGCAATGCCAATCCTTTGGTTATCTTGTCGACGTCGCGGCGCGGACCACGCACGGCGATGCCGACCAGGTTCAACTCGGCCTGCGCGACGGCGGCCACGGCGGCCCGGTTGTCCACGTCGTTCCCGGTGGCGAACAACTCCTCGGTATAGACGGCCGGCACGATGCCGCGGCTGAGCGCCTGGTTGAGGCCGCGCGTCAGGCCGGCCCGGTCCGCGGCGAACACCATCACCGGTTGACCGAGCAGCGGCGCGTACTTCGTGCCGTCGGCGTCCTCGTACGGATCACCGACCGCCTCGGGGGCGAGGTGGGTGACCCCGCTCGCCAGGAATGCGGTCAGGTTCAGCTTCTGCCAGGTCGCCAAGTCGTCGCGCACGATGATCGCGATCTTGGTCTCGAAGGCGAGTTGACTGGTCACAGCGCTCGACGGTAGGACGATCGACGGCAGGATGAGACAAGATCCGAACTTCGTTCGGCACTTGGAGGGATGACCCGGTCGTGGACGAACTTGATTCGGCCCTGGTGGCCGCCTTGCAGGCCGACGGTCGGCGCAGCAACCGCGACCTGGCGGCGGCGCTGAGCGTCGCGCCGTCGACGGCGCTCGAACGCACCCGGGCCTTGCGCACCCGCGGCGTGATCACCGGCTACCACGCTGCCGCCGACCTGGCCGCGCTCGGCCGGCCCGTCCAGGCGATGATCTTCGTCCGGCTGCGGCCGCAGTCGCGGGCGATCATGCACGGATTCCGCGACTTCGTGGCCGCGCTGCCCGAGACGGTGAACGTCTACATCGTCACCGGGTTCGAGGACACGCTGATCCATGTCGCGGTGCCGACCCCGCAGCACTTGCAGGACTTCGTGCTCGACTCGCTGACCAAGCGCAAGGAGGTCGCCGACGTCCGCACTGCGGTGGTGTTCGAGCACGTCCGGAACCATGTTGTTGCTCCGGCCGTGCAACGGATGCCGGGTACGGGGCGTCAGTGAGATAACGCCGGGCAACGGGGCCCCGGTGCTTACGGGGGGACGCACGATGGCACCGGTGCTTCTTGGCGGTTGTCCGTGAACCGACGCGACTTCCTGCTCGCGTTGGCGGCGGGAACGGCCGTCGTGGCTGGTTGTTCGGACGGCGGGATGCCGCTGCCCAAGGCGCGGCCGACGCCGGACGCGGCCCGGCCGGTCACGCGCACCGACGCGGTGGCCCCGTCACCGCGCGCCGGCGCTGTGCACCCGCATCGCCCGGCGCGTCCGGCCGTCGTACACCGGCCGCCGCCGGAGGTGCTGACCGAGCTGCCGGGCAACTCGCGACGCATCGCGCTGACCGTCGACGACGGGGTCAGCAGCTACGTCGTCGGCACGCTGATCGACTTCGTCAAGGCCAGCGGCATCCGGGTCACGATGTTCCCCAACGGCGTCTACTCGTCGTGGACCGACCATGCGAAGAAGCTGCGTCCGCTCGTCGAGCGGGGCCAGGTGCAGCTCGGCAACCACACGTGGTCGCATCCGGACCTGACCAGCCTGTCCGACAAGCAGATCGCCTACCAGATCCGGCGCAACGAGCAGTTCCTGCATCGCACGTTCGGGGTCGACCCGGCCCCGTACCTGCGCCCGCCGTACGGCTTCCACAACAAGCGCACCGACCAGGTCGCCGCCGACCTGGGCTATCGCCTGATCACCATGTGGTACGGCGTGCTGGGCGACGGCACGTCCTACTACTCGCCCGACCAGCTCGTGGCGAATGCTCGGCAGTGGTTCGACCCGGGCCGGATCGTGATCGGACACGCCAACCAGGATCCGATCACCCACGTGTATGGCCAGCTGCTGGACCTCCTCCGGGCCCGGCGGCTGCAGACCGTGACGCTGGCCGACGTGTTCGGCCACTGACGGCGGCGGCGCCTACGACCGGATGGTCAGCACCCGGATGTAGGTGCGGCGCAGGGTCGTCCGCAACGTGTCGTCATCCAGATCGCCGAGGAAGGACATGACGTCGGCGAGCCCGCCACCCAGGTAGGCCGCGGCTCGCTCGTCGGTCGTCGGGTTCGGGCCGTACACGGCTCGCACGCTGCGCTCGCGCAAGGCCTCGAACTGCGCCGTCTCGGCGTTGAGTCGGCCGCGCAGGGCGGGGTCGTTCGCGGCGATGGCGCCCAGCGCGCGCTGCGCGACCAGGATATCGGCCAAGCCATCGGCCAGCGTCTCGATCCGGGCGCGTCGGCTGGGCCTGGCCTCGACCGCGGTCAGCAGCTCCTCAAACTCTTGGTGGACCGGCGCGAGGAGCGCACGAAGGATGTCGACCTTGGCGTGGAAGTAGTAGTACACGGCGGCCTTCGTCAGGCCCAGCTCGTCGGCGATCATCTGCAGCGACGTGCCGTCGAAGCTCCGCTCGGCGAACAGCCGGATCGCCGCTTCGATGATCTGGGCACGCGTGCGGCGGGCCCGCTCGGCCCGGGTCCTCGGCGGCGGCGCGCCATCCATGTGACGATCTTGTCAGCTCACTTGCCGAGCGGCTAGTGAAATGGGACGGTGGCACCAGCGTGCCCCGAACCCGCGAGGAGCGTCATGTCCACGTACCTGTATCGGCTGGCGCGCTTCGCGTACCGCCGTCGTTGGCTCGTCCTGGCGATCTGGCTCGCGGCCGTTGTCGTGACGGTCGTGCTGGCCGGCGCCAGCGGCGGCAAGACGAACGACAACTTCACCATCCCCGGCACCGAGTCGCAGAAGGCGACCGACCTGCTGAAGCAGAAGTTGCCGGTCCTCAGCGGTGGGCAGACGCAGGTCGTCTTCGCCACTAAGGGCGCAACGAAGGTCACCGACCCGTCCTACAAGGCCGGCATCGAGGCCGCGATCGCCAAGTTGAAGACAGTGCCGCAGGTGGTCTCGGTCTCCGACCCGTTCGCCGCCAACGGAGTCGCGCCCGACCAGCACGTGGCGTTGAGCCAGGTGCAGTACTCGGCGCAGCCGGCCGACGTGAAGGACAAGAGCCTCGACGCGGTGAAGGACGCGGTCGTCCCCGCGCAGGACGCCGGCGTGCAGGTCGAGTATTCCGGCAGCGTGTACCCGGGCTGGCGCCTCGAGATCTCCGAGACGCCGGAGATCGTCGGCATGATCATCGCGTTCGTCATCCTGCTGATCACGTTCGGCGCGTTCGTGGCGGCCGGGCTGCCGATCCTGACCGCGATCATCGGCGTCGCAGTCACGCTCACCGGCATCACCGCCTTGGCAGCAGTGATCAACATCGCGGCGGCGTCCACGACCGTGGCGCTGATGCTCGGCTTGTCCTGCGGCATCGACTACGGCCTGTTCATCCTGTCCCGGCACCGAAACAACCTGCTCACCGGCATGTCCGTCGAGGACTCGGTGGCGCTGGCGGTCGGCACGGCCGGCAGCTCCGTGGTGTTCGCCGCCCTGACGGTGATCATCGCGCTGTGTGGCCTGACCGTTGTCGGCATCCCGTTCCTGACCGTGATGGGCCTGGCGGCCGCCGCGGCGGTCTTCGTCGCGCTGCTCATCGCATTGACCTTGCTGCCCGCGATGCTCGGGTTCGCCGGGCACAAGGTCGCCAAGTTCATCAGCTCGCCGCTGCGCCCCGGCCACCACGAGAAGGTCGCCCAGATCGCGGCCACCGAGCCGGAGAAGACATTCGGCGCGGCCTGGGCCCGGTTCGTGATCCGTTACCGGGTGGCGCTCATCATCGGCGGGGTGGGCGTGCTCGTCGTGCTGGCCCTGCCGGCCACGAAGATCGAGCTCGGCCTGCCCAGCGGGGCGTCCAAACCGAAGTCCGACACCGCCCGCAAGGCCTACGACCTGACCACGAAGAGCTTCGGCGCCGGCTACAACGGTGCGCTGCTGATCGTCGCCGACAACGTCGCGAGCCCGGCCGTGCCCGCCCAGCTCGCGGGATCGCTGCAGAAGCTGCCCGATGTCGCCGCCGCCGTTCCGCTGGCGGCGCAGGGACAGATCGCGGTCGTGCGCGTCGTGCCCAAGACCGGGCCGAACGACACCAAGACCGCATCCCTCGTGCACCGCATCCGCGACGACCGAGCCACGATCGAGGGCAACACCGGGTCGCACATCCTGGTCGGCGGCACGACGGCGTCCAACATCGACGTGTCGTCCAAGCTGTCCGGCGCGTTGCCGATCTTCATCATTGTGGTGGTGGGCCTGGCGTTCCTGCTGCTGACCTTCGCCTTCCGCACGATTCTGGTGCCGATCAAGTCGATCCTGGGCTTCCTGCTCTCGATGGCCGCGGCCCTCGGCGCGCAGGTGGCCCTGTTCCAGTGGGGCTGGGGCGAGCACATTCTCGGCGTCACGAAGAGCGAGACGATCAGCTTCCTGCCGATCATCATGCTGGCGATCATCTTCGGGCTCAGCTCCGACTACGAGGTGTTCGTCGTCTCGCGGATCAAGGAGGACTTCACCAAGACCGGCGATGCGCGCGGCGCCGTCGAGCGCGGCACCGGACTGTCGGCCCGGGTGGTCACCGCGGCCGCGCTGATCATGTTCTCGATCTTCGTGGCGTTCATGGCCAGCAAGGACCCGACGACCCGCGCGATCGGCTTCAGCTTCGCGGCGGGCGTCTTCCTCGACGCGTTCGTGGTGCGGCTGACCCTGGTGCCGGCGGTCATGGCGATCGTGCGATCCAAGCTCTGGTATCACCCGCAGTGGTTCGCCAAGTACGTCCCCGACCCCGACATCGAAGGCGAGCGGTTGGAGCACCAGCTGGCCGCCGCCCGCGAGACCGCCGACGCGTCTGCCTGACCGGTTTTGGCCGCCCGGCATCACATAGCTGCCTGGGCGGCCAAAACCGGGGTCGGTCGGGTCAGATTCTTCCAATGCCCGGCCGGGATGGTCTGGGAGCCTGATGGCATGACGGTGAAGATGCGGCCACGGCTGGTAGTGCAGGACGCGGCGAAGGCGATCGAGTTCTACGGGCGGGCGCTGGGGGCGACCGAGGTGGGGCAGCGGCACACGGTGGACGGCAAGATCGTGCACGTCGAACTGTCCCTCGGTGACCTGACGTTCTCGCTGAAGGACGCGGACGGCACCGACGACAGCGGTGACC
The DNA here is from genome assembly GCA_036502695.1 of Jatrophihabitantaceae bacterium. Classification (GTDB taxonomy): domain Bacteria; phylum Actinomycetota; class Actinomycetes; order Mycobacteriales; family Jatrophihabitantaceae; genus DASXRA01. The sequence continues at coordinate 1,942 of DASXYE010000198.1, read as the reverse complement.
GGGCGCCGACCACGCTCGGTGGCACGCCGGTGATCTTCGGGCTGGACACCGACGATGCGGACGCGGTCTACCGGCGGCTGGTGGACGCCGGCGCGAGCGTGGTGTTCCCGCTGGCCGACCACGAGTACGGGCTGCGACAAGGACGGGTGCAAGACCCGTTCGGCCACCTGTGGATCGTCTCCCAGGCGATCTGACCCGGGCGGTTTACGACGCCTTGCTGACCGTGGACATGTTGAAGTCGGGGACCCGGATGGCCGGCATCGCCGTGCGGGTGAAGTAGTCGTTCCACTCGCGGGGCAGGGTGGGCTCGGTCCGGCTGACCTCGCTGATCCGGCCCAGCAGGTCGACCGGCGACTCGTTGAACCGAAAGTTGTTCACCGCGCCTTGCACCTTGCCGTTCTCGACCAGGTACACGCCGTCGCGGGTCAACCCGGTGAGCAGCAGCGTCTGCGGATCGACCTCGCGGATGTACCAGAGGCAGGTCAGCAGCAGGCCGCGCTCGGTCGAGGCGATCATCTCGTCCAGCGAGGCGCTGCCGCCGCCGTCCAGCAGCAGGTTCGAGGTAAAGTGCCGGGGCTCGGCACCGGTCTTGCTCGCCCAGGCGCGGGCCCGGATCAGGTTGGCCAGCACGCCGTCCTCGATCCAGGACGTCGCCGCCACCGGGGCGCCGTTGTCGAACACCGACTGCAGGCCACCCTCGGACGCGGTGACGATCTCGAACGGCGCGCACTCCAGTCCCGGCGCGGACGGATCGGACCGCAACGTCAGGGGCAGCGGGGCCAGCCGCTCGCCGATCCGGGTCGTGCCGTTCGGGCCGGCGTAGACGTTGCGGCCCTCCTCGGCATCGCGCGCGGATCCCGTCCAGTAGGCGTAGATCATCAGATCGGCGACGGCGCCGGGCGGCAGGATCGTCTCGTACCGGCCGGCCGGCAGCTCGAGCGAGGTGGCCGCCCAGTCCAAGCGGGTGTTGAGCTGCTCGACGGCGGCGTCCAGGTCGACGTCCTGGAAATCGCGGGTGTGTACGCCCGCCCAGGCCGAGCGCGAGTAGTCGTCGGACTTGCCGTTCAGCTCGAGCCGCCCGTTCGGCTGGTCGAACCGGCGGCGCAGCCCGGTGGACGAGCCGACGAACGTCGAGGTCATCTGGTGCTCGGCGAACCCGAACAGCAGCCGGCCGTTCTTGGCCGCCTGCTTGAACGCCGCGCCGAGTTCGGGCGCGAACCGCGAGAAGACGTCGACGCTGGTGGCGGCCGGGTCGGCGTCCCAGTCGTCGGAGTTCTCGTACGGCGCCACCAGCGGCGCGAAGTCGTCGGCCGGCGCCGCGTCGCGGGCCGCCGCCTCGCTGGCCAGCACCAGGTCGGCCAGCTCGTCGGACGTGCTGACCGACCGCGTTACGACGCCCGCACTCTCGCCGGCGATCGAGATCACGGTGACCGATCGGGACGCCATCTGCCCGTTCGTGGTCAGGCTGTTGTTGGCCCAGCGCAGGTTCGTCTCGGTGTGCTCGGATGCGACGACCACGCAACCGTCCACAGTGGACTGCTGCAGCGCCTGCTCGACGTAGTTCTGGATGTCCGCCATCTCAGCGCCCTCCCTCGGCGACGGTGTTGAGCACGTTGACGCCCCTGAACAGCGTCGCCGGGCAGCCGTGCGACACCGCCGCGACCTGGCCGGGTTGGCCCTTGCCGCAGTTGAACGCGCCGCCCAGCACGTACGTGTCGGGGCCGCCCACCGCTTCCAGCGAGCCCCAGAAGTCAGTGGTCGTCGCCTGGTACGCGACGTCCTTGAGCTGGCCGGCCAGCTTGCCGTTCTCGATCTTGTAGAACCGCTGGCCGGTGAACTGGAAGTTGTAGCGCTGCATGTCGATCGACCAGGACCGGTCGCCCACGACGTAGATGCCGCGCTGCACGCCGCTGATCAGCTCGTCGGTGGACGGTCCGGTCGG
>DASXYE010000197.1:0-3531 GCA_036502695.1 Jatrophihabitantaceae bacterium | reverse complement strand
CTGAACTTCGACCTGTTCGAGACGCTGCCCGACCCGGCCATCTCGCAGCTGGTGGACGCGGTCGCGCGACCCGGCAGCCGGGTGGGCGCCGTCGAGGTCCGGCACTGGGGCGGCGCGATGGCGCGGCCCGTCGCGGACGCCAGCCCGGTCGGGCACCGCAGTGCGCCGCTGTCGGTGATCGTCGAGGGCCCGGTCGAGGCTGCCGAGGCGCTGGCCCCGTACGCGACGGGCGGGACGTTCCTGAACTTCCTGCGCGAACCGTCCCGGGTGGAGTCGGCGTACACCCCGGGCAACTACGAGGGGCTGCGCGCCGTGAAGGCACGGCTCGACCCGGACAACGTGCTGAGCGCCAATCACAACATCACGCCGACCTATCCGCCGGATTCGGATCGCGGTCTCGCCCCACTCGCTCCGCTCGGGGGCAATCCCGGATCCGAGCCTCCGCTGGCGCTCCGGCCCGCGTCGCGGCCGGCGGGCTCTTCGCGCGAGCGCTCATCGCGTTGCTAGACGCCGATGGGGTGCCAGACGGTCTTGGTTTCGACGAAGGCGGTGAGGCGGCCGGTGCCCGGGTCGTCCGTCCAGTTCAGGCCACCCGGCAGGTAGACGCGCTTGACGTTGTCGGCTGCGGCTTGCTGCAGCGGCGGACGGTCGGGCGCGGCTACCCCGGTCAGGTCGATGGCGTTCACGTCGCGGTGGCTGGCCAGCCACGGGGCGAGTTCCGCCGTGCGGCCGGTGAGCAGGTTGACCACCCCGCCGGGCAGGTCGGACGTGGCCAGCACCTCGGCCAGCGAGATGGCCGGCAACGGTCGCTGCTCGGACGCGACCACCACGGCGGTGTTGCCGGTGGCGATCACCGGGGCCACGACGCTGATCAGCCCGAGCAGGCTGGAATCCTGCGGGGCGAGCACGCCCACCACGCCGGTTGGCTCTGGCAGCGAGAAGTTGAAGTACGGGCCGGCCACCGGGTTGGACGACCCGACGATCTGCGCGTACTTGTCGGCCCACCCGGCGTACCAGACCCAGCGATCGATGGCATCGTCCACAGTGGACAGTGCCTTGGCCGACGTGATGCCCTCGGCCGCGGCCACCTCGGCGGCGAACTGCTCGCGGCGTCCCTCGAGCATCTCGGCCACCCGGTACAAGACCTGCCCGCGGTTGTACGCAGTAGCCTTTGCCCAGCCAGGCTGTGCTTTTCGGGCCGCTACCACCGCATCGCGGACGTCCTTGCGCGAGCCCTGGGCGGCCTGGGCCAGCAGGGTGCCTTTCTTGTCGGTGACCGGATACGAGCGGCCCGACTCGGAACGGGGGAACGCCCCGCCGATGTAGAGCTTGTAGGTCTTTCTGACCTGGACTCGATCAGCTGCCTTGGCTGTCTTTTGCGACTCAGTGGGCAAGGTAGGCCTCCAAGCCGTGGCGGCCACCCTCGCGGCCGAAGCCCGACTCCTTGTACCCGCCGAACGGCGAGCCCGGGTCGAAGCGGTTGAACGTGTTCGCCCAGATCACGCCGGCCCGCAGTTGGTTCGCGAACCAGAGGATGCGCGAGCCCTTCTCGGTCCAGATGCCGGCCGACAGCCCGTACGGTGTGTTGTTGGCCTTCTCGACGGCCTCGGCCGGCGTGCGGAACGTCAGCACCGACAGCACCGGGCCGAAGATCTCCTCGCGGGCGATGGTGTTGGCCTGCGACACGTTCGTGAACACCGTCGGCGCGAACCAGTAACCCCGCTCGGGGATGTCGCACGGCGGCGACCATCGCGTCGCGCCCTCGGACTCGCCGGACGACGTCAGCTCGCGGATGCGCGCCAGCTGGGCTGCTGAGTTGATGGCGCCGATGTCGGTGTTCTTGTCGAGTGGGTCGCCGAGTCGCAGCGTGGTCAGCCGGGACTGCAGGGCGGCGATCACCTCGTCGGCCACGGACTCCTGCACGAGCAGCCGCGAACCGGCACAGCACACGTGGCCCTGGTTGAAGAAGATGCCGTTGACGATGCCCTCGATCGCCTGGTCGAGCGGGGCGTCCTCGAAGATGATATTGGCCGCCTTGCCGCCCAGTTCGAGCGACAGCCGCTTGCCGGTGCCGGCCGTCGTCCGCTGGATGATCTTGCCGACCTCGGTGGAGCCGGTGAACGCGATCTTGTCGATGCCGTCGTGCTCGACGATGGCCTGCCCGATCTCCGGCCCGCCGGCCAGGATGTTGACCACGCCGGGCGGCAGGTCGGCCTCGGCGATGATCTCGGCCAGGGTCAGCGCGGTGAGCGGCGTCGTCTCGGCCGGCTTGAGTACCACCGTGTTGCCGCAGGCCAGGGCCGGCGCGATCTTCCAGGCGGCCATCAGCAGCGGGAAGTTCCACGGGATGATCTGGCCGGCCACCCCGATCGGCTGCGGGTTCGGGCCGAATCCCGCGTACCCGAGCTTGTCGGCCCAGCCGGCGTAGTAGAAGAAGTGGGCCGCCGCGAGGGGCACGTCGACGTCGCGGGATTCCTTGATCGGCTTGCCGTTGTCCAGCGACTCGAGCACGGCCAGCTCGCGGGAACGTTCCTGGATGGCCCGCGCGATGCGGAACAGGTACTTGGCCCGCTCCCGCCCGGGCAGGGCCGACCACGGGCCGAACGCGCGGCGGGCCGCCCGCACGGCATCGTCCACATCGGACGGCCCGGCCTCGGCCACCTCGGCCAGCGGTTCCTCGTTGGCCGGGTTGATCGTCTTGGTCGCCTCGCCGGCGCCGTCGCGGAACGCCCCGTCGACGAAGATGTTGTAGTGCTCGCGCAGTCGGCCGATGTCGCGGGATTCCGGCGCGGGCGCGTACTCGAACTTGGCCATCGTCTAATCCACCGTCACGTAGTCGGGGCCGTCGTAGGCGCCAGTGGCCAGCTTGTGCCGCTGCAGCAGCAGGTCGTTGAGCAGGCTGGACGCCCCGAACCGGAACAGCGCCGGATCGAGCCACCGCTCGCCGGCCACCTCGTTCACCATCACCAGGTAGCGCACCGCGTCCTTGCTGGACCGGATGCCGCCGGCCAGCTTCACGCCGCGGACGTCGCCGGTCGCCGCCTCGAAGTCGCGCACTGCCTGCAGCATGGTCAGCGCCACCGGGGGAGTCGCGGCCGGGACGACCTTGCCGGTCGAGGTCTTGATGAAGTCACCGCCCGCGAGCAGGGCCAGCCACGACGCGCGCCGGACGTTGTCCAGCGTGACCAGCTCGCCGGTCTCGAGGATCACCTTGAGATGAGCTGAGCCGCAGGCCGCCTTGGTGGCGACGATCTCGTCGAACACCTGCAGGTAGTGCCCGGCCAGGAAGGCGCCCCGGTCGATCACCATGTCGATCTCGCCCGCGCCGGCGTCGACGGCGAGCGCGGTATCGGCGAGCTTGACCGGAAGCGACGACCGTCCCGAAGGGAATGCCGTGGCCACCGCCGCGACGACCACCCCCGAGCCGACGAGCCGCTCGACCGCGACGCCTGCGAGATCGGGGTACACGCAGACCGCGGCGACCGGCGGGACGTCCGGGTGCTCCGGATCAGGCCGCATCGCCTGTGCGCA
>DASXYE010000196.1:0-12172 GCA_036502695.1 Jatrophihabitantaceae bacterium | reverse complement strand
ACCGCGACGCGAGGCCGCCGATCCCGGCGAGCAGGTACGGGTCCTCGACGAGGTCTTGCCATTCGCCCTCGACGCAGTAGGGCGGCATCCACACCCGGTTCGGTCCGTCGTTCCCGCCGGCAAAGGCGCCGTCGAGATCCGCCTGCAGTGGTGCACTTGTCGCGCCGGTGAGCAGGACGTCCGCCTCGCCGGTCAGCTCGGTCAGCGACCGCCGATCGACCTCGGCCAGCCGCTTGCCGCGGTCCCAGACCGGTGCGGCCGGATCGCCCGGCGCGTACGCGGCGCTGAATCCCGTGCTCGCGCTCCGGTCGGCGATCACGTCGGCACCCAGGTCGGCGAGCAGCATCCCCGCGATGGCGCTCGCCCGGGTCGTCGCAACCTCGAGCACCCGTACGCCGGCGAGTGGTCCGGTCGTTTCGCTTGCCGTCATTGACACATCTCTACCCATCTGCGATGCCCTCGGTCCGGCCGAGTCTCTCGGTCAGGTACTAGTAAACACTTGAATGAGATGACTAATTTAGTTAACGTGACGGTTCGTGGCTGGGACGCGGACCGATGCGGAGCCGCTCGTCGCTGCCGAGTCGGTGAGCTCCGGGTACGGAAGCCTCGCCGTCCTGCACGAGATAGACCTGCACGTCCGAGCGGGTGAGGTCGTTGCGCTGGTCGGGGCCAACGGGGCCGGCAAGACGACGCTGCTGCTGACGCTGGCCGGCGTCATCCCGACCTCGCACGGCACGGTGCGCATGTACGGGGAACCGACCACGGCACCCTTGCACCGCCGGGCGCGGCGGGGACTACGGCTGATCACCGAGGATCGGGCCGTATTCAGCACGCTGCCGGTCAAGGACAACCTCCGGATCGCGCACAAGTCGCCGGCCGAGCCGCTCGCCCTGTTCCCGGAACTCGAACCGCTGCTGCGCCGGCGGGTGGGTCTGCTGTCCGGCGGCGAGCAGCAGATGTTGACGCTCGCTCGCGCGCTCACCGGATCCACCCGTCTGCTGCTCGCCGACGAGCTGTCGCTAGGCCTGGCGCCACTCGTGGTCCGGCGATTGCTCCGTGCGGTGCGCCAGGCCGCGGACGAACGCGGCGTCGGCGTGCTTCTGGTCGACCAGCAGGTTCGCAACGCGCTGTCCGTGGCCGACCGCGTCTACGTCATGCAGCGCGGTCGGGTGGTTCTGTCCGGGACGGCCCCGGAGATGTCCGCCCGGCTCGACGAGATCGAGGCCTCGTACCTCACCGCACGATGAGCGAGGCCGGGCCGCCGGGCCGGCCCGTAGAGCGTCCCGGAAAGGGGTGTGCGTCGTGATCCAGTTCGCGATCCTCGGTCTGGCCACCGGTGCCCTCTACGTGCTGCTCGCCCTCGGCCTGGTGATCATCTACCGCGGCTCGCTGGTCGTGAACTTCGCGCACGGAGCCATCGGCATGGTGGGCACGTTCGTCTACTGGTACCTCACCCGGCACGGCGCGCTGCCGGGCGTTGTGGCTGCCCTGCTCGGGGTGGCGACGTCGGCCGCGCTCGGCCTGCTCGTCCACGTCTGCGTGATGCATCCGCTGCGCCGGGCGGCGGTACTGACCCGCATCATCGCGACCCTGGCCGTGCTGATCGTGCTGCAAGAGGGCATGGCGCTGATCTACAAGGGCCCCTCCGTCGTCGTCGCGGCCGAGCTGCCGACGAAGGGGATCAAGCTCTTCGGCACGACGGTCGGCGCCGACCGCCTGATCATTCTCGGCATCGTCGTCGGGCTGGCCGCCGTACTCGGCGCGCTCTACCGGTTCACGCAGTTCGGGCGGCTGTCGGCGGCGGCGACCGAGAACCCGCAGGCGCTGGCCGGGCTCGGTCACTCGCCGAGCCTGGTCGTCGGAGTGAACTGGTGCATCGGCTCGGCGCTCGCGGGGGCGGCGGGCATCCTGCTCGCGCCGATCGTCAACCTGTCGGTCACCGGCTACACGCTGCTCGTCGTCCCGGCACTGGCCGCCGCGGTCGCCGGCCGGCTGATGTCGCTGCCGTTGACCCTGGCCGGTGGCCTGGTGATCGGCGTGATCCAGTCCGAGGTCAGCCGGTACGTGACGGCAACCGGCTGGACCGACGCCGTCCCGTTCCTGGCGATGGTCTTGCTGCTGGTCATCCGCGGCGAGAAGTACGCCAGCCGCACCCAGTTCGCCGTGCGCCTGCCGCGCATCGGGACCGGGCGGATCCGCCCGGCCGTCGTGGTGGCGGCGGTCGGCATCGCCGCTCTGCTCATCGAGACCCTGCCCGCGGCCTGGGACGACGCGCTCACCACTACCCTCGGCACGGCCCTGATCGTGCTCTCGGTCGTCGTGGTCACCGGGTACAGCGGGCAGCTGTCCCTCGCCCAGATCGGATTCGCCGGGTGGGGAACCTGGATCGCCGCCGAGCTGGCCAAGTCCGGGCACCTGCCGTTCCTGCTGGCGATCCTCGTCGGCGCGCTGGCCACGCTGCCGCTGGGGCTGTTGGTGGGTGCGATCTGCCTGCGCTCTCGCGGGGTCAACCTGGCGATCGCCACGCTCGGGATGGCGGTGGCGCTCAACAGCCTTGTCTTCAGCAACGCCGAACGGGTCGGCTACGGCGGCATGATCGCCATCCCGGCCACCAAGGTCGGCGGCCTGGACGTGAACGACATCCTTTACCCGCAGCGTTATGCGTTGCTGACCCTCATTGCCCTGGCCGTCGTCGCGCTCGGCGTGGCGAACCTGCGGCGGGGACGCAGCGGCCGCCGGTTCATCGCCGTGCGGTCCAACGAGCGGGCGGCGGCGTCGCTCGGCATCGGCGTGCGTACCGCCAAGCTCGCCGCGTTCGGCTGGTCGAGTGTCATCGCGGCGTTGGGCGGTGCACTGCTCGCGTTCCGCAATCCCAACATCGTTTTCTCCGCCTACGATCCGCTCTCGTCGGTGAACCTCGTGGGCAACGGGGTGGTCGGCGGCGTCGGCTGGATCGGCGGCGCGGTCGCGGCCGGCACCCTGCAGCTCGGCTCGCTGGGCAGCAAGATCCTCGACGAGCTCGGCGGTTCGGTCAGCCAGTACCTACCGCTGATCGGTGGCGGGCTGCTGCTCGTCGTCTTGTTGACCCAGCCCGACGGGGTCGCCGCCCAGATGTGGGACCAGCTGAACTTCGTCCGGACCCAGGTCATGGGCCGGCTGCCGCACGTCCGGCGCCGGGCCGAGAAGCCGGCCGACACCGGGTCACCGGCGGCCGCGGACCTGCCAGCGGCGCACCCGGTCACGCCGCGATCGCTCGCGCTACACGGCGTTTCGGTCTCCTTCGGCGGGGTCCGCGCGCTGGCCGACGTCGACCTGAACGTCGAACCCGGCGAGATCGTCGGGCTCATCGGCCCGAACGGGGCCGGCAAGACCACGCTGATCGACGCGGCCACGGGGTTCGTCCGATCCCGCGGTCGGGTGGTGATCGGCGGCCGCGACGTCACCGGCCGATCCGCCAGCGAGCGCGCCCGGCAGGGCCTGACCCGATCGTTTCAGTCGTTGGAGCTCTTCGACGACCTGACCGTGCTGGACAACCTGCGTGCCGCGTCGGAACGGCGCGACCTGCTCGCGTACCTGACCGACGCCGTCTGGCCGCGTCGCGCGGCGCTGACCCCGGCGACCACGGCGGCGATCCGGTCGTTCGAGCTGGAGCCCTACCTCGACAGCCCGCCGTCCGACCTGCCGTACGGAGTGCGCCGGCTCGTCGGCATCGCGCGGTCCGTGGCGACGGAAGCGTCCATCCTGGCGCTGGACGAACCGGCGGCCGGTCTGGCGGCCGACGAGGCGGGTGAGCTCGCCGCCCTGCTGCGCCATCTCGCGCGGGACTGGGGGATGGGGATCTTGCTGGTCGAGCACAACGTCGAGCTGGTGATGGCGCTCTGCGACCGGATCTACGCACTCAACTTCGGCGAGGTGATCGCGAGCGGGTCGCCGGAGCAGGTCCGCAACGATCCCGCCGTGATCGCCGCCTATCTCGGCGTCGACGAGCCCGGCCCTCGGCAACCGGGCGCTCCCGCGGAGAAGCCGACCCTTGTCTGAGGGCGAGGTCGAGCCGGGCGTCGGTGTCCTTCTGACGGACGCGGCCCGTCGCTGGCCCGGGCGACGAGCACTGTCCGTCGACGGACGGGACTACCGCTTCGACGAGCTGCTGCAGCGGGCCGGGCGCTATGCCGCGATGCTCACCGCCGTGGGGGTGCGCGCCGACGACGCCGTCCTGATGCAACTGCCCAACGGGATCGAACTGGTCGCGCTGACCCACGCGGCGTGGCTGCTCGGAGCGGTGCCGGTCCCGATCGTGTCCCTGTACCGCGAACGCGAGCTGGCCAGCGTGCTCGCCGACTGCCGGCCGCGGGTCATCGTCGGGACGGCCGAGCGCGGGACCCGGCGCCCGGTAGCCGAACTCGACGCCGCGATGGCGGCCGTCGACTGCCGCCCGGCCGCGCGCTGGTGCATCGGGCCACCGCCGCCCGGGTGGCAGGCCCTGGACGATCCCGCGGCCGCATCGCCCGCTCGGCCGGCGGCCCCGGCGGCCCCGCCGGCTGCGGCCGCCCCGGCCCTGGCCGACCGGTGTGTCGTCGTGCTTTACACGTCGGGGACCACGTCCGAACCCAAGGGCGTCATGCACGACTCGCGCACGCTGCTGGCCACCGTCGAGACCTACCGTCGGGCCGCCGCGCTCGACGAGCAGGACACGGTGTTCGTGCCGGCGCCGATGGGGCACGTTGGCGCGCTGGTCGGCGCGGCCGTGCTGCCCTGCGTGCTCGGCGCAAGTGTCGTGCTCCTGCCGCGATGGCAGGCCGCGGCGGCGGCCGAGCTCATCGCGGCCGAGCGGGTCACGTTCGCGGCCGGGGCGAGCATCCTGCTGGCCGAGCTGGTCGAGGCGTACGAGGGCGGCGCGCATCCGGAGTGGCGCGTGCCCCGCTTCCACACCGGCGCGGCCGCGGTGTCGCCGGAGCTGGTCGAGCGGGCCGAGGCCGTGGGCATCACGGCGTGGCGCGCCTGGGGGATGACCGAGTTTCCGTCCATAGCCACTGGTGGGATGCACGCGCCGCGGGACCGCCGGGTGGCGTCGGACGGGCGGATCGAACCGGGCGTCGAGGTCAAGGCCGTCGATCCCGCCGGCCGGCCCGTACCGGAGGGTACGGAAGGCGAGTTGTTCGTGCGGGGCGCCAAGCTGATGCTCGGCTACAGCCGGCCCGATCGCACCGCCGAGTCGGTCGATGCCGACGGTTGGTTTCGCACCGGAGACCGGGGTGTGCTCGACGCCGGCTGGGTGACGGTGACCGGGCGGGTCAAAGACCTGATCAACCGGGGCGGTGAGAAGTTCGCCGCCCGCGACATCGAGGACGCGATCTGCGCGCATCCGGTGCTGGCTGCGGCCGCGGTACTCGGTGCGCCCGACCCGCGTTGGGGCGAGGTCGTCGTGGCGTTCGTGACCGTCCGGCCGGGCGCGGACTTCCCCGGCGAGCGGGCCATGGCCGCCTACCTGTCCGGCACGGGGCTGGCCCGCCAGAAGGTCCCGGTGGCCTGGCGAGTGGTGGACCGCCTGCCCCGCACCGCCACCGGCAAGGTCGAGAAGCGAACCCTGCTCGCCCGCTGGCTCGCCGGCGACTGAGGGCAGCCCCGAACTGATCATCAACATCTGGATGAGGAGCGAACATGAACGTGGCACGAAGGATCGGCGCCCTGGCGACGCTGGCCTGCCTCGGCATCACCGGTACCGCCTGCAGTTCCTCCAGTGGCAGCGGTTCCGGCGGTTCCGGCGACATCAAGATCATGGCAATCGGGGTCATGCAGTCGTCCGCGCTGTCGTTCCCCGACATGGGGGCGGCCCTGCAGGCGAACGTCGACTCGATCAACGCGGCCGGCGGGATCAACGGCCGCCAGCTCAAGCTCGAGAAGTGCAACGACAAGGACGATCCCAACACGGCGGTGGACTGCGCGCGCAAGGCGGTATCCGACAAGGTCGTCGCGGTCACCGAACCGTACGAGCCGTTCAGCCAGCAGCTGCTGCCCTTCCTGCAGGCCGGGCACATCCCGGTGGTGTACGGCACCCTCGTGTCCACCGCGGACGGCACCAGCCCCAACTCCTTCCCGCGGGACGCGGGCGTGCCGGACAAGTACGCCGCGCTCGCCCTGGAACTGGCCAAGGCCGGCTGCAAGACGGTCGGCGCCGTCGTCGTGAGCAACCCGAACAACCAACTCGGCGCGACCTGGATCGGGCGCGGGGCCAAGGCCGGCGGCGCGACGTTCGTGCAGACGTCGGTCAGCGTCGACCAGGCCGACTACGCCGCCCCGGTCGCGAAGCTGATCTCGCAGGGCGCGCAGTGCATCATCCCCGACACGAACCCCGACCAGGGCGCGAAGATCGTCGCCGCCGTCCAGCAGTCGGGCAAGACGGTCAAGCTCGGCGCTCTCACCGCGGAGTTCGGCGCCTCGCAGCTACAGGCGCTCGGCTCGGGGGCTGAAGGGATGCTGCTGATCGGCCAGGAGTTCCTGCCGACCGACACGAACGTCCCGGCCGTGAGCGAGATCGTCCAAGGCATGGCGAAGTACCAGCCGAGCGTCAAGCTCGAAGACTTCGCCGGTATCGCCGGCTGGGCCGGGATCTCGGCGATCAAGCAGGTGCTGCAGGCGGTCAAGGGCAACGTGACCGCGCAGTCGGCACAGACGGCGGCCGCCGCGATCACCCTGGACACCGGCCTGTACGACAAGGTGTCCTTCGCCCAGCCCGGGCCGTTCGCCGAATACCCGCGGGTGACGAACTGGGGCTACCTGGCGTGGACGGTGCACGGTGGCAAGGCGGTGCTGCGCAGCCCCGACTTCGTGGACCTGCCCTCGGGCGTCTGAACGGGGCGTCCGAATCGGAGGCGTCTGAATCGGGCGACGACGTGACGGTGCGGGTGACCGTCACGTCGTCGGCAGCTGGTGTTTCTGTACCTTGCCCAGACTGTTGCGCGGCAGCTCGGCGATCGGGCGGAGCACCTCGGGCGTCTTGTGCCGGGCCACGCCCAGCTGCCCGAAGTAGGCGCGGACCCGGTCGAGATCGACGGCCGGACCGGACGGGTCGGGCACGTAGAACGCCGCGACCCGCTCGCCGTAGCGCTCGTCGGGGGCCGCCACCACCGCCGCGTCGACGATGCCGGGGCAGCCGAGCAGCAACTGCTCCACCTCGCCGGCCGAGATGTTCTCGCCGCCGCGGATGATGATGTCCTTCTTGCGGCCGGTGAGGGTCAGCTGCCCGGCGGGGTCGAGCCGGCCGATGTCCCCGGTGCGGAACCACCCGTCGGGCAGCAGGTCGGCTGTGGCCCCCGACAGGTAGCCGCGGAACTGTTCCGGGCCGCTCAGCAGGATCTCGCCGTCGACCCCCGCCGGCACCGCTGCGCCGTGTTCGTCGACGACGCGCACGCGCGTTCCCCGGGTCGGGGCTCCGTCGGTACCGGCCCGCAGTTCGAGCGGATCGCCCGGGCCGTGCGAGGTCGCGGTCGGGTGCTCGGTGGACCCGTACGCCCGGCGCATCACGATGCCGTACTCGTCGGCTCGGCGAACCAGCAGCGAACCGACGGTGCCGCCGCCGTTCAACATCGTGCGCAGGGTCGCGGGCCGGTGACCGCGACGGTCGAACTCGTCGAACAATGTCGCGGCGTAGAAGGGCGTTCCGGCCATGGCGGTGATGCCGTACCGCTCGACGGCATCGGCCGCGAGCGTGGCGTCCCAGGCGGCGAGCGTCGTCATCTCGCGGCCCAGGCACAGGCTGAGCAACAGGTTGTCCAGCCCGGCTACGTGGCCGAACGGGAAGGCCTGCAGCTGATGGCCGCGCTCGAGCAGGTCGAGGTCGGCGGCCAGGTCGGGCACCTCGGCGAGCAGCGAGCGGTAGGTGTGCAGGACGCCCTTGGGGGTGCTGGTGGTGCCGGACGTGAACAGGCAGAACGCCACGGCGTCATCGGCCGGGAAGTCACCGGAGTCGTCGACCGCCCCGGCTGGTTCCGGACCGCGCAGCTCGATCGTTCCGGGCAGGGATCGGTCGTCCAGGACGGCGACGGGCACGCGGCCGCGGGCTACGAGCGCGTTCAGGTGCTCGTCCAGCGATCGCTTCGGCCCGCTGCGCTCGGACAGCAGCAGGCGGGCGCCGGACAGGTCGAGCAACTGCTCGACGTCGGCGTCGCCGAGAAGCGACACCAGCGGGAGGCTGATCAGCCCGGCGGTCATCGTGGCCAGCACGCCGCGTGCGTACGCGGCCGTGTTGGCGCCGCGGATCGCGACGATGTCGCCCGGCCGCAGGCCCTGGTGCCGCAGCGCACCGGCCAGGTCGAGTGATTCCTCGACGAGCCGGCCGAGTGTGGTCTCGGTGGTTCCGCCCCGAAGGTCCAGGAAGTGGAGTGGAACCTGCGGGTCGTGCCGCGACTGCTCGAGGATCGTGCGGATCAGCTCGGGCCGGTCGGAATGACTGGTCATGGTGATGACGGATCCTGTCGACGGTTCGGCTTGACCGTACTCAGTTTAAATAGTTAACGCATTCGCGGCACGGCTCGATCACGCGGTGCCCTTGCGCTCGGTGTCGGTCGGGGCGTGCCGGGTGATCACGGCGGCGCCCAGGATCGTCATCGCCGCGAGCGGCAGCCAGAGTGTCTCGGCTGATACGGCGAGAGCGGCGGTGATGGCCAGCGGCGCCATCGCGCGCCCCAGGCCGAGCGAGAGTTGCCAGCGGGCGAGGGCCCGTCCACGTAGGTGGGCCGGGGCGGCGTTGACGACCAGGGCGGTACCGACACCGGTGTAGAGGATCTCGCCGAGGTTGTAGAGGACGGAGACCATGGCGATCGCCGCGGCGCCCGAGTTGCCATGCCCGGTGCCGGCCAGCAGGAATCCGACGTAGGAGGTGGCCAGGACACAGCCGGCCAGGGCGAAGACGCGCCGTCGCGGCCGGCGCGACATCCAGACGACGACGGGCAGCTGAACGAGGACGACCATCACGGTGTTGGCGACGAAGATGCCCGAGGACCAGGCCGGCGCTGCGTGCAGTTGGGTTACCAGCACGACCGGTAGGGCGACTTCGAGGATGTCGAAGCAGAACGCGAACGGCAGGTTCGCCGCGTTCATGATCGCCAGCCGGCGCAGCACCGGGCGATCGGCGTCCGCGACGGGGCCGCGATCCCGGTGCCGGCGTGGGGTGGCCGGGCCGGTGTCGGCGACGGTATCGGCGACGGTGTCGGTGACGGCGACGGTGGCGACGAGTGCGGCCGCGACGGCGTACCCGAGGGCGGTGCCGGCGGCGAGCCAGCGCATGCCGATTCCGCCAGAGCTGACCGCGATGGTGGCCAGCAGGGCGCCGGCGCCGGTCCCGCCGTTGGCCAGCGAGCGCAGCGCGGCCAGCACGGCGTCGCGTTCGTAGCCGACCGACAGGCTGGCGATGACGGCGGCCTGACCGATCGGTCCGGCCTGGTTGCCGATTCCTTGAAGCAGGCAGCAGCAGATGAATCCGGCCGGGCCGGGAATGAGCAGCAGGGCGAGCAGCCCGGATGCCCGCAGGGCGAGGGTGGTGACCATGACGGCGCGGCGGGCGCCGACGTCGATCAACCGTCCGGCGATCGGCACCGCGGCCAGGCCGGCGAGAAACCCGACCGAGAGCGCGAGCCCGGCGCGGCTGGCGCTGAGGTGGCTGATGGTGACCGCGTAGAGCAGCAGGAACGGGCGGATCAACCCGCCGCCGAGGGAGGAGATCAACGTGGCGAAGGCGTAGCGGCCCCCACCCAGCCCGCGCAGCAGCTGGATCGTGGTCAGCCGTGCGGGCGGGGCGGCCGTATCGACGGCGGTCGTATCGAGGGCAGTGGTTTCGGCGGGCATGAGGTCAGGCTTGCCGCCCGGTGCCCCATACCCGGCCTCGATTGACGGTGCTCGTCAATCGACGCGGGCTCGTCGACGGAGGCTGCGACGATGGACCGGTGAGCGTCAGTATCGATGTGTCAGGGGTGGCCGACGACCAGTACGTCTTCGCGCCGTCCCCGTTGGCCGACCTGGGGTCGGCTCTGCACCTTCTCGTCGAGCCGGGTCATCACACGCAGCAGGCCGGCTGGATCACCGCGGCCGGGGCGCAGCTCGACCCCGACCTGATGGACCGCATCGTCACGGCCGACTACCTCTGGCGAACCTCGCGCTCGGACATGCTCCTGCCGTCGCGCCCGAAGGCGACGCTGGCCGAGGAGCTCGACGTCATCGACCAGCTCGACGACGAGAACTGGGTGCGCACCGCACTCATGACCAGCAGCTGCGGAGTCGTGCCGCTACGCGACGACCTCGGATCGCCGCTGGTCGACGACACCGCGCGCACCGTCGCCCGGGAGCGCGCCGCATCGCGCGGTGCCAGGCAGCTGGACTTCGTCGACTACATCCTGGCCGATCCGACCACGGCCCGGACCTGGTTGCGGCGCCTGCTCGAGGACTGCGCGACCGGGTTCTTCGCCGCCGCGTGGCGCCGGGTCGGCGGCCGGCTCGCCGCCGACGTCCGGCACAAGCGCGATCTACTCGCCCGGCACGGGCTCGAACGCACCCTGGCCGCGGTCTCCTCGGCCGTGACCCTGTCCGAGTCGGGGGAGCGCATCGTCGTCGACAAGCTCCAGGACCGCGCCGCGAGCTCCGTCGGCGTCGGGCTGACCTTCACGCCCAGCGCGTTCTCCCATCCCCATCTACTCGTCGTGTACGCGCCCGGATGGCCGCCGGTGATCCACTACCCCTTGCTGGACACCCCGAGCGAGCCCTCGGTATCGGTCGCCGCCGTCCAGGACCGGCTGCACGCGCTCGACCACCCCGTCCGGTTGCGGCTGCTGCGCAGCATCGCCCGCGGACCGCAGACAACCGCGCAACTCGCGGAGACGTGGTTGCTGAGCCCACCGGAAGTGTCACGACACCTGGCCATCCTCAAGAACGCGGCCGTCATCACCTCCGCCCGCCGCGGCCGCTACGTCAACTACGAACTCGACCTGACCGCCAACGCCCGACTCGGAACCGACCTCATCGAGGCCCTGCTGCGTTGACGCCTGACCGAAGTTGTCCGCGCTCGGACGCGTTATGGCATCGCCAAGCGCGGACAACTCGCGGGTGCGGGGCTCAGCTGGCGACCGCGAAGATCCGCTGACCCGTGCCGTCGGTCGGGAAGGTGATCGAGGTGACCCGCCAACCCTTCGGGGCGACGTACGGCTTGGTCGCGAACACGTAGGCGCCCGCGTCGTCGGACGTCTCGGGGGCCAGGCGGTGCGGCATCCACGCCACGACGCTGTTGCTGTACTGCGGCCGCAGCGTCCCGTTACCGGCGTTGCCGACGTCGGACGGATGCACCCAGTCCGAGAACGCCACCGGATACGTGACCGTTTTCGCCTTGTGCCCGTTGGTGATCCGCAGCGAGGCCTGGACGGTCGGGCCACTCGTGTACGAGGCACCGACCAGCGAGAACGCGGCGCTGGGCTGGTCGAGCGTGATGGTGTCGCCCGCGGCGGGCTGGTACGCCTCGGGGAACCCGGCGGGAGCCGTCGGCCACACCGCCGACAGCCGCACGCCGTCGGCGGTGAACCGCTTGACCGCGCCCGGCGCGAGCCCCGCTGCCGCCAGCTGCTGACGGTCGTAGGTGTCGGTGGTCGTGTTGTCGCCCATGTTCGTGCCGGTGCCACCGGACCAGGTCACGCCGCTGCCGCCGTCGAACGAGCCCTTGCGCGCGTCCGCCGATGCGGTGCCGGTCACCGTCCGGGCGGCCTCGAGCGACCCGGGCCGGACCACCCGCAGGACGGCCGGCTCGGACGTGGACGCCCCGCCCGAGCTCACCCGCACGGTGGCCTTGTAGTACCCGGGTGCCACGTTCCGTTCGACCCGCAACGGCAGGGCGACGTGCGCCCGTCCGTTCACGTCGAAGGATTGCGTACGGACGTGGCTCGCGACGATGCCGGGGTTCGACGTCGTCACCGAGACGTCGAAGCCGGGCGCACTCGAGCCCAGCCGCTGCACGTCGAGCTGCGCAGTGCTCGTCTCGCCGGCCGGCAGCACGACTGCCCCCGGCGTCGGCGACCCGACAGTGCTGACGTTGAGCGCGACCGGCTTGGAGCCCGACTGCCACGACGGCGGCCGGTCGGAGTTGGCGGTACCCCAGGCGTTCGGTGTGGAGCCGAGCGTCACGTCGATCGTGGTGTCG
>DASXYE010000195.1:0-2666 GCA_036502695.1 Jatrophihabitantaceae bacterium | reverse complement strand
ACCCACGGCCATGAGGACCACATCGGCGCGTTGCCGTACCTGTTGCGCGCGCGCCGCGACATCCCGGTCTACGGCTCGCGGCTGACGCTCGCGCTCGTTGCCGCCAAGCTGGAGCAGCACCGCATCCACAACCCCGACCTGCGGCAGGTTCGCGAAGGCGAACTGACCGATGTCGGGCCGTGGGGGCTGGAGTTCTTCGCGGTCAACCACTCGATCCCGGACGCACTCGCGGTGGCCATCCGGGTCGGCGGGCAGACCGTGCTGCACACCGGCGACTTCAAGATGGACCAGACCCCGCTGGACGGGCGCATCACCGACCTCAACGGCTTCGCCCGGCTCGGCGACGAGGGCGTCGACCTGCTGCTCGCCGACTCGACGAACGCCGAGGTGCCCGGCTTCATCCCGTCCGAGCGTGACGTCGGCCGGGTCGTCACCGACGTGATCACCAAGGCGTCCGGGCGGGTCATCGTCGCCTGCTTCGCCTCGCACGTGCACCGCGTGCAGCAGGTGCTGGACGCCGCCGTGTCGTGCGACCGGGTCGTGGCCTTCGTCGGCCGCTCGATGGTCCGCAACATGGCCATCGCCCGTGATCTCGGCCTGCTGCACGTGCCCGACGGCGTGCTCATCGACCTCAAGGACGCCGAGGAGCTGCCGTCGCGGCGGGTGCTCTACATCTCGACCGGGTCGCAGGGCGAACCGCTGTCGGCGCTGTCGCGGATGGCCAACCGCGAGCACCCGACGGTGCGGATCGCGCCCGACGACACGGTGCTGCTGGCCTCCTCGCTCAT
This sequence comes from Jatrophihabitantaceae bacterium, assembly GCA_036502695.1. Taxonomy (GTDB): domain Bacteria; phylum Actinomycetota; class Actinomycetes; order Mycobacteriales; family Jatrophihabitantaceae; genus DASXRA01. Next base: position 1,878 of record DASXYE010000195.1, on the reverse strand, counting down.
CCCGGGCAACGAGACGTCGGTCGGGCACGTGATCAACGGGCTGTCCCGGCTGGGCGCCAAGGTGGTGCACAAGTCGACGGCGCTGGTGCACGTGTCCGGACACGCGCCGGCTGGCGAACTGCGCTACCTGCTCAATGCCGTCCGGCCCAAGAACCACCTGCCGGTGCACGGCGAGTGGCGGCACCTGCGCGCGCATGCTGCCATCGCCCGCTCGACCGGCCTGCCCGACGAGCGGATCATGCTGGCCGAGGACGGCACCGTCGTCGATCTGGTCGACGGCGTCGCGTCCATCGTCGGCGAGATTCCGGTCGGCTACGTGTACGTGGACGGCCTGGCGGTCGGCGACATCGGCGACGCCGCGTTGAAGGATCGGCGCATCCTCGGCGAGGAAGGGTTCATCTCGATCCTGGTCGCCGTGGAGATGTCCACCCGCAAGGTGGTGTTCGGCCCGGAGATCACGGCGCGCGGCTTCACCGACGACCCGGTGGCGCTCGACCCGATCCGCAAGGAACTGATCACTGTGGTCGAGCAGTCGCTGGCCGAAGGGGTGCGCGACGCCGAGGCGCTGCAGCACATCGTCCGGCGCACGGTCGGCCGCTGGGTCGACCAGACCTACCGCCGCCGGCCGATGCTGATGCCGATGGTGGTCGAGGTCTGAGAATCCCGCGGCTGCTGGCCGAGTCCGCCGCATCCGATGCGGGCGTGCGGGCTTGGCTGGATTCGCTGCCGGCAATGGTCGACTCGCTGGCTCAGCGGTGGTCGCTGACCGTCGGCGAGCCGTTCGAGCCCGGCGGGCAGTGCTCGTGGGTGGCGCCGGCGGGACCGGACCGAGTGCTCAAGATCGGCTGGCCGCACTACGAAGCCGAGCACGAGGCCGACGGGCTGCGGTTCTGGGCCGGCGACGGCGCCGTGCGGCTGCACGACGACGCGACGTTCGGGGCGACCCGCGCGCTGCTGCTCGAACGCTGCGACCCCGGCACGCTGCTGGCGCGCGCCGTGCCGCCATTCGAGCAGGACGTCGTGGTTGCCGGGCTGCTGCGCCGACTGTGGCGTCCGGCGGGCGCACCGTTCCGGCCGCTGACCGAGATGTGCGACGCCTGGGCGTCCGAGTTCCGTGGCCAGCCGGCGCTCGATCCCGGCATCGTTCGGGCTGGGCTGGCGCTGCTGCGCTCGTTGCCCCGCGACGCCACCGACCAGGTGCTGTTGTGCACCGATCTGCACAGCGAGAACATCCTTGCCGCACAACGGGAATCCTGGCTGGTGATCGATCCGAAGCCCTACGTCGGCGATCCCGCCTACGACGTCGTCCAGCACCTGTTGAACGCCGACCGGCTGGCCGCCGACCCGGCCGGGCTGGCCCGCCGGATGGCGAGCCTGCTCGACCTGGACGCCGCCCGGGTCCGGCTCTGGCTGTTCGCGCGCTGCGTCCAGCAGTCGGCGCGCTGGCCGGACCTCGTCGAGGTCGCGACCAGCCTCGCTCCCTGAGTTAGCGGCGCACCTTCCGGGTACCGACCACTACCGCGCCGGTACCGGCAACCAGCAGCGCACCGGCGATGCCGAGCAGCAACGGGACGTCCGACGCTCCGGTGTTGGGCAGCGTCGACGTGCTGTTCGTCGGAGTCGTCGGAGTGGCCGGTGCCGCCGGGTGATTCGCCACCGGGCGCGCAGCCGGCGCGTGCGACGGCGGCGTGCTCGGCGGGGTCGACGGCGGCTTGTGCGGCGGGGTCGACGGCGGCTTGTGAGGCGGCGTTGTCGGTGGCTTGTGCGGCGGCTTCGTCGGTGGCTTCGTCGGTGGCTTCGTCGGTGGCTTGTGCGGTGGCTTGTGCTTGCACGGCGGGGGCGGAGGCGGCGGCTTGTGGCCACACCGGCCATGCCCAC
>DASXYE010000194.1:0-11679 GCA_036502695.1 Jatrophihabitantaceae bacterium | reverse complement strand
CACCGCGCTGGACGCCGTGGTGTTCATCAGCGGCAACGCCACCCAGAGCGCGCACTTCTACCAGCACGCGTTCGGGATGCGGCTCGTGGCGTACTCCGGTCCGGAGACCGGCAATCGCGACCACAAGGCGTTCGTGCTGCGGTCCGGGTCGGCCCGGTTCGTGATCATCGGCGGCGTCTCGCCGACGTCCGCGTACCTCGACCACCACCGCCGGCACGGTGACGGCGTGGTCGACATCGCCCTCGAGGTGCCCGACGTCGACAAGTGCATCGAGCACGCCCGGGCGACCGGCGCGACCGTTCTCGACGAGCCGCACGACGTCTCCGACGAGCACGGCACGGTGCGAATGGCGGCCATCGCCACCTACGGCGAGACCCGGCACACCCTGATCGACCGGTCCCGCTACGACGGCGTGTACCTGCCCGGGTACGTCGAGCAGACCTCGTCGGTGCCGGCACCGCAGAAGCGGCTGTTCCAGGCGGTCGACCACTGCGTGGGCAACGTCGAGCTGGGCCGCATGGACGAGTGGGTCGACTTCTACAACCGGGTCATGGGCTTCGTGAACATGGCCGAGTTCGTGGGCGACGACATCGCCACCGACTACTCCGCGCTGATGTCCAAGGTGGTGGCCAACGGCAACCACCGGGTCAAGTTCCCGCTGAACGAGCCGGCGCTGGGCAAGCGCAAGAGCCAGATCGACGAGTACCTCGAGTTCTATACCGGCCCGGGGTGCCAGCACATCGCGATCGCCACGAACGACATCCTGCGCAGCGCCGACGAGATGCGCGCCCGCGGCGTCGAGTTCCTGGACACCCCCGACTCGTACTACGACGACCCCGAGCTGCGGGCCCGGATCGGCGAGGTGCGCGTCCCCATCGAGGAGCTCAAGGCGCGCAAGATCCTGGTCGATCGCGACGAGGACGGCTACCTGCTGCAGATCTTCACCAAACCGGTGGGCGACCGGCCTACCGTGTTCTTCGAGCTGATCGAACGGCACGGCTCGCTCGGCTTCGGCAAGGGCAACTTCAGGGCGCTGTTCGAGGCCATCGAGCGCGAGCAGGAGCGCCGCGGCAACCTGTAACGTCCGACTGATGAGGAGCTCGTCATGACGGTGCGACTGCGCGCGGCGATGGCCGGCCTGCCGGGCTACGTTCCGGGTCGGACGGTCGCGGGTGCCATCAAGCTGGCCAGCAACGAGACGCCGCTGCCCCCGTTGCCGCACGTCGTCGAGCGGATCGCCCAGGCCGCCCAGGGCGTGAACCGCTACCCGGACAACTGGTCCAGCGAGCTGACCCAGGCGCTGGCCGATCGGCACGGTGTCGCACCCGAGCGGGTCGTCGTCGGCTGCGGGTCGGTGTCGCTGCTCTACCAGCTGGGGGCCGCCGTCGCGCAGCCCGGCGACGAGGTGCTCTACGCCTGGCGGGCGTTCGAGGCCTACCCCATCCTGACGGCCATCTCCGGGGCTGACCCGGTGCAGGTGCCGCTGCGCGATCACACCCACGACCTGGACGCCATGGCCGCGCACCTCACCGAGAGGACCCGGCTGGTCTTCGTCTGCAACCCCAACAACCCGACCGGCACGGTGGTGCACGCCGACGAGCTGCGCCGGTTCCTCGCGGCCGTCCCGGACGACGTCGTGGTGGTGATCGACGAGGCGTATCACGAGTTCGTCACCGATGCCGGCGTGGCGGACGCGCTGACGTTGCTCGACGAGCACCCGAACGTGATCGTGCTGCGGACGTTCAGCAAGGCGTACGGGCTGGCCGGCCTGCGGGTCGGCTACGGCGTCGCGGGCAACGCCGAGGTGCCGGCCGCCCTGCGCCAGACGCAGAGCCCGTTCGCGGTGACGACGATCGCCCAGCAGGCGGCGCTGGCCAGCCTGGAACCCGAGGCCGAGTCGCAGTTGATGGCCCGGGTCAAGGACATCGTGATCGAACGCGAGCGCGTCGCGGCCGAGCTGAACGCCATGGGCTACGGCGTGCCGCCGACGCAGACCAACTTCGTCTGGGTGCCGCTCGGCGATGACACCGTGGAGTGGGGCGGCGGCTGCGCCGAGCACAAGGTGATCGTGCGCCCGTTCGGTGGCCACGGGGCGCGCGTCACGATCGGCACCCCCGACGAGAACGACCAGTTCCTGACCGCCGCCCGCGCGCTGCGTTCCTAGGGCGTCTCGGCCGCCAAGCTGCGGACCGCGGCCACCGGGTCGCTGACCTGCTCCTCCTCGTGTAGCGCCAGCCGACGCGCGATACGACGTAGCTGTTCGAGCTCGGCGTCGGTGAGCGGCGCCCCGTTCTCGCGCTCGATCTGCTGACGCACCCAGCCGGCGATGGCCCGGACGACGGTGCGAAACGCCGTCCAGCCGTCGTCGCTGAGCATCAGACCGCCCTCGACCTCGTCGATCAGCCCGGCCTGGACGCCGTCGTCGATCGCCGGCTGGATGACCCCGACCGGCATCCGTTTGCGGCCGGCGATGAGCACCGGATCGGCGACCCGGTCCTCGGCCTGGTGCTGGTAGATCGCCACCTGGCGGACGATCCACATCTGCACGGCGTCCATGCCGCTACCGGCCTCGCGCAGCAACCGTGGCGCCGCCGCCGGGAACTCGGTACGCAGCAGGCGGACGATCTGCCCCTCGAGCTGCTCCTGCGAGCTGCGCTGATCCGGGATGCCGAAACCGTGCCCGACGTCGGCGGCGCCGGACTGCGTCAGCCCGCGCAACGGCACCTGCTTGAGGAACAGCGCCACCAGCAGCGCCACCCCGGCGACCGGGATCGCGTAGCTGAACACCGTCTGCAGGGTGTCCGAGTAGGCGCCGACGATCGTGGCGTGCTGGGCCGGGGGCAGGCGCTTCACCCCGTCCGGCGTCGTGACGAGCTTCGGGTCGGCCCCGCTCGACGCGATCGCCTGGCCGAGGTGGGACGCGAGCTGGTTGGCGTAGATCGCGCCGAACACCGACGACCCGAACGAGCTGCCCATCGTCCGGAAGAACGTCACGCCCGAGGTGGCGACGCCGAGGTCGCGGTAGTCGGCGGTGTTCTGCACGATGATCGTCAGCACTTGCATCGCCAGGCCGATGCCGACGCCGAGCACGAACATCGCCACGGACGTCACCAGCGTCGAGGAGTGCGCGTCCAGCCGGGACAGCAGGAACAGCCCGACGCCCATGACCACCGCGCCGGCGATCGGGAATTGCTTGTACTTGCCGGTGGTGCTCACCACGTTGCCGGCCGAGATCGAGGCGATGAGCAGCCCGATCACCATCGGGAACGTGCGCACGCCGGAGACGGTCGCCGAGACGCCCTGGCAGTACTGCAGGTAGGTGGGCAGGAAGGTCATCGCGCCGAGCAGCGCGAACCCGACGATGAACGACAACGTCGAGCTGATCGAGAACACGCTGCCGCGGAACAGCCGCATCGGCAGCACCGGGTCGGACGCGCGCAGCTCGACCGCCACGAAGACGGCCAGCAACACGACGGCCGCGACGAACAGGCCGATAATTGTCGGTGATCCCCACGCGAACTGGGTGCCGCCCCAGCTCGTTGCCAGGATCAGCGCGCCCGAGCCGGCCGAGACGAATGCGATGCCGAGGTAGTCGATCACCGGCCGGTCGGCGGCCTTGGTGGCGGGCAGCAGCCGGAACGACAGCACCAGGATGATCGCCGCGATCGGCACGTTGATGTAGAACACCCACCGCCACGACAGGTGATCGGTGAACACTCCGCCGAGCAGCGGGCCCAGCACCGTCGTCACGCCGAACACCGCGCCGAGCGCGCCCTGGTACTTGCCGCGATCCCGCAACGGGATGATGTCGGCGATCATGGCGGTAGCCGTCACGGTCAGGCCACCGCCGCCGATGCCCTGCACGGCCCGCATCGCGATCAGCCAGCCCATGTTCTGCGCCGCGCCGGCCAGCGCCGAGGCGACGACGAACACGATGATGCTCAGGATGAAGATCGTCTTGCGGCCGAACAGGTCGCCGAACTTGCCGGCCAGCACCGTCGCGATCGTCTCGGTGAGCAGGTAGGCGGTGACCACCCAGGTCATGTGATCGCCGCCGCCGAGGTCACCGACGATCGTCGGCAGCGCGGTGGCCATGATCGTGGAGTCCAGCGCGGCCAGCAGCATCCCGCCGATGATCAAGGCGAAGGCGATGTTGCGCGCGGCCTTGCCGAGCGCCGGCGGATCGTCTGCGGTGCCGAGTTCCGCGGCGGCGGTGTCGACCATGCGAAGAACCTAACCGGCAGCGCGGCAATTGTCCGGTCGTCGAGCCCGCGTCGTCGTCCGGCCGCGGTAGCCGCAGATACCGCGCTGCGCCGACGACGGGACCGGCCCCGCGCCGGGATCGTGGGGGCATGGCTTTCGCACTGCGGTTCACCGCGCCACAACGCAAGCTCGTCCTGCTGCTGCACATCCTGGCGAGCGGCGCCTGGCTCGGGCTGGACGTGGTCCTGGCCGTGCTGGTGTTCACCGGGCGCGAGACGTCCGACCCGCAGACGCGAGCGTTCTGCTTTCGCGCCCTGGAACTGGTGGCGATCTGGCCGATCGGGACGGCCGCCCTGGCCTCGCTGGGCACCGGCGTGCTGCTCGGGCTGGGCAGCAAGTACGGGCTGGTGCGCTACTGGTGGGTGGCCGTCAAGCTCGCGATGAACGTGATCCTGAGCGTTCTGGTGATCTTCTCGCTGCGCCCGGGGCTGCACGAGGTGGGTGGCTACGGCCGGCGCCTGGCCGCCGACCTGCCCGCGACCTACGACTCCAGGGCGCTGATGATGCCGCCGATCGTGTCGACGACAGCGCTGCTCTTCGCGTTCGTGCTGTCGGTATACAAGCCCTGGGGCCGCACCCGGTCGGCCTGACTCAGCGGGTAGCCGCCTCGCGGACGGCTGAGGCCACCGCCGTCGGCACGTGCGGGTCGAACACGCTCGGCACGATGTAGGTGGCGTTGAGCTGCTCGTCGGAGACGCAGTGGGCCAGCGCGTCGGCGGCGTGCAGCAGCATCGGCGTCCTCACCTCGCGCGCGCGCGCGTCGAGCAGGCCACGGAACACACCCGGGAAGGCCAGCACGTTGTTGATCTGGTTCGGGTAGTCGCTGCGCCCGGTGGCCAGCACGGCGGCCAGGTGCTGGGCGGCGTCGACGTCCACCTCGGGATCGGGGTTGGCCAGCGCGAACACGACCGGGTCGGGCGCCATGTCCCGGATCCACTCGGCCCCCAACACGCCCGGCGCGCTCACCCCGATGAACACGTCGGCCCCGCGCAGCGCGTCGTGCAGATCGCCCGTCACGCCGGCCGGATTGGTCAGCGTCGCCAGCTCGCGCTTCGCGTCGTTCAGCCGCGGATCGTCCGGGGCCAGGATGCCTTCGCGGTCCCACACCAGGACGTGCTTCACCCCGGCGGCGAGCAGCAACGTGACGATCGCCGTGCCGGCCGCCCCGCCGCCGGCGACCACCACCCGGGCGTCGCCCATGGATTTCGCCACGCACCGGAACGCGTTGGTCAGCGCGGCCAGCACCACGATGGCCGTCCCGTGCTGGTCGTCGTGGAACACCGGGATGTTCAGCTCGGCTCGCAGCCGGCGTTCGATCTCGAAGCAGCGCGGCGCCGAGATGTCCTCGAGGTTGATGCCGCCGAACCCGGGCGCGATGTGCCGGACGGTGGCCACGATCTCGTCGACGTCCTGGGTGTCCAGGCAGATCGGCCAGGCGTCGATGTTGGCGAACCGCTTGAACAGCGCCGCTTTGCCTTCCATCACCGGCAGCGCGGCGCCCGGGCCGATGTTGCCCAGCCCCAGCACGGCCGACCCGTCGGTGACCACGGCGACCGAGTTGCCCTTGATGGTCAGCCGCGTGACGTCCTCGGGGTTCTTGGCGATGGCCAGCGACACCCGGCCCACGCCCGGGGTGTACGCCATGGACAGGTCGTCACGCGTCTTCAACGGCACCCGCGACTCGACCGAGATCTTGCCGCCCAGGTGCAACAGGAACGTGCGGTCACTGACCCGGTGCACCTCGACGCCGTCGACCTCCTGGATGGCGGCCACGATCTCCTGCGCGTGCTCGCCGTTGGCGGCCGAGCAGGTGACGTCGATGGTGATCCGGTCGTGGCGCGATTCGCTGACGTCGATGGCGGTGACCAGTCCGCCGGCGGCACCCACGGCGGTGGCGATGCGGCCGACGACAGTCGGCGAGGGCGCGGAGTAGAGGCGGACGGTGATCGCGTACGAGGCGCTCGTCGGCAACGGGCGTGGGCGCCCCGAGTCAGGCAGGTTCACCCATGCATCGTGCCAGCCTTCGGCTAGAGTCCGAGCCCGGGCTGCCGACGGGGAGGTTGCGTGGATCGCAATATCACGGCGATCGCCAGCTTGCTGTGGCCTTTGCTCGTCCTGGCCGCACTGATCGTCTTCCGGCCCGCGCTCGTGAAGCTGCTGGACTCCGCGAAAGACCGGGAATGGACGATCGAGATCGCCGGCCAGAAGCTGTCGATGGGCCAGGTCCGCGAGCAGCAGACGAAGCTGATCTCCGACCTGCAGCGCCAGCTCGGCACGATGCGCCAGCAACTCGACGCGCTCTCCGCCAGCCGCTACCTGGAACCACTCGACGTGCCGCTGTCGCCATCCGCCCCAGCGGCGGAAGCCGAGCCGGCCGACCTGGACGACCTGGACGACCTGGACGAGCCGGTCGGGCCAGGGCTGGAGTGGCGGGAGTACGCGCCGTCGCCGTGGTCCGGGCCGCCGTCGGCACCGGGGTCCGCGCCCGCGGCATCCGGGGGTGGGCTACCGCCGCAGCCGCAGCCGCAGGCGTACCAGCCCAGCTACGGGCCACCGGGCACCGGCGTGCTGTGGGTGGACGACCACCCGGAGAACAACGCGATCCTGGCTGACTCACTGCTGAGCGACGGCGTTCCCGTCGACACCGCGGTCAGCACCGACGAGGCGTTGGCCCGGCTACGTAAGCACCGCTACGCCGCCGTCATCTCCGACATGGATCGCGTCGAGCGGGGCACGGATGTTCCCGACGCCGGAATGCAGCTGCTCGACGCGGTCCATGGCACCGACCCGGCGCTACCGGTGGTCATCTACTGCGGCGAGCGCAATGCCCTGGCCTACCGGGACCGCGCGCTCGCCGCCGGGGCGCGCGCCATCACCGACTCGTCGGCCGAGGTCGTCACGCAACTGCAGCGGCTCGACGTCGTCTGACGACCGATCGCGCAGGTTCTGCGGCGTGACAGCTACTGGACCCCGGCGGTGGTCACGCGCTTGGCCGACGCCGGGGCGCCGGGCAGGGTGTCGATGCGCACGTCGGTCTGCACGGGCAGCCGCTGCACGTTAGCCGCCGCATTCGCCGAGAGCGCGGTACGCAACGCGGCCGCGGCCGCCGGACTGGTCAGGTACCCCGTCGGCTTGCACGCGTACTGCGTTCCCAGGTTCTGCTGGCAGGCGGCGTATTCGGTCAACGCGCCGAGGAAGCTGATCCGGTCAGCACCGCGCGCACCGGCCTGCGCGATATAGCGCCACTGGGTGGCGTTCTGCGGGTAGTAGATCTGGGGCAGCGCCAGGATCCGGGTCGGTGCCAGCCCGTGCGCCAAGGCGTACAGGTTGGCCTGCGTCCAGCTCCAGTTACACGTGCCGCCGACCCCGGTGGTCGGGCAGCCGCTCGCTGCGCCGGCGAAGATGTAGGGCGCCGACGTCGCCGCCAGGAAAGCCTTCGTCCACGCCTCGGCCTCGGACTCCAGCCCGGTGAAGTCCGGCTCGATGTCGTTGGCGCCGGCGACGATCAGGCCGGGCGAACCGGCGGCGTGGGCGGCAATCGGGTCGACGACATGATCGGCCCAGTCCGTGCCGGCCGCGGCGGTGCGCAGGTTGCCGTCGTTGTTGGTCGTGACCGCGATGTACACCGGATCGGTCCCGGTCCGGCAGGCGGCGTATCCGTCCACGTACCCGTTGAGCGCGGTCACCACCTGGTCGTCGGTCAGTGTCTGGCTGATCGCGGTGAGCTGCACGCCGTACCCGCCGCCGATCAGGTTCTGGCCGCCGACGTCGACCATCTGCACGTGCTCGCCGCCGACCCCGTTCGCCTGGGCGTCGGCGCAGCCCTCGTCGTGCATGGTCGTGACATCCGAGGCGGCGCCGGTCAGGTTGCGGACGTAGCGGCTGGTCGAGCTGATCTGGGTGTGCGGGTCGCCGCGGATCCAGCCGGCCACGTCGGCCACGATGTGCGTCGAGCCGCTCGAGTTGTTGCCGAACGACACCTTGCCGTCGGCGCCGACCGGCACCACGACGAGGTTGGCGACGTTCTGGTGGGCCGCGTGGTTGAGGTTGGCCACCGTGGGCCTGACCTGCCCGTCGCCCCAGGCCGAGATCGTGCCGCTGGCGGTGGGCGATACGGCGGTCACGGTCAGGATGGCGGCCGCGACGTTGGTGCCCGGCAAGCCGCCCCGTCCGGCGAGCTGCACGGTGACCGAGTGGCCACCCCCGACCACCGCCTTGGCCGCGCCGTTGCCCGTCCGGGTGTCGAGCAGCCGGGTGGGGGTCACCGAGCTGATCACTCCGGCCGCGGCCGGGGTGCCGCCGCGCACGTAACCGAAGACGTCGGCCACGAGCTGCAGCCGGCCCCGCGAGTTGTTCGCGATGTCGACCACGCCGCCACTGCCCACCCGGACCAGGACGAGATTGCCCAGCCCGATGCCGTCGCCGGCGAAGCTCACCTGCGACACGCCGGGTTTCGCACTGCCGGCCGGCCACGCGGTCAGTGAACCGCCAGCGGCGGGCGTGACCGCCGAGAGGTTGAGCAGCACGGCCGTGACGTTCGTCGCCGGGACGCCGCCGTGTCCGGTCACGTGCAGCGGAACCGTGGCGTTCGCCGCCACCGCCCCGCGAGCGGCTCCGGTACCGGTACGCGTGTCGAGCAGCCGGGCCGGGGCCAGCGACTGGACGGCCCCGGGCGCGGCGACGGTGCCGCTCGGGTCGTACCCGGCCAGGTCGGCGACCAGCTGCACCGCCGCGCCGGTGAGGTTCTGCAGCTCGACATTGCCGTCGGGGCCCACCTGGGCGAGCACCAGGTTGGCCGCGGTCCGCCCGGCGACCAGGGTCAGCACGGTGGTGCCGCTGGCGGTGGACGCCCCGGGGCGCACCCGGATCGTGCCCTTCTGGCTCGGGGTGATCGCCGTGACGGTCAGCCACACGGACGAGACGTTCGCCGCCGGGACGCCGCCCTGGCCCAGCACCGGGAACCCGACCCAGGCACCCGACGCGACGGGGCCTTGTGCGGCGCCCACGCCGAAGCGGGTGTCGAGCAGGCGGGCCGGGGCGGGCACGCCCACCGATCCCGGTACGGAGGCCAGCGGGGTCGGCGCCGGCATCGGCGCCGGTGCGGCCTGCGCCGCCAAACCGCCACTGACCACGAGCGCCGTCACCACGGCGCAGCCCAGCCCGACGCGTACGCGCAGCATCGTGGAACCCTCCCGAATCGATCCGAGTCCGCCGCAGCGTATATGACCCGTGTTAGAGGACGATCCGCATGGGCGTCGGGTCGTTCGTGGTCGGGATGCCGGGCGTCGCCGGGACCGCCGCCGCCTTAGCCGTGGCCGGCGCCACCACCCCGGCCCAGCGCAGCACCGTCGCCGTGGCCGCCGCCGTCTCGGTCGGCGTGAGGTGCGAGATGTCCGAGCCGTGGTTGTAGCCGGCCGCCGTGTACGAATACGAGTCGTGCGGATGCGAGCCGAGCCGGAACGGTTCCGCGCCCCACGGGTCGTTCTGCCCGTAGACGAACAGCAACCGGCTGGCGTCGTGGCGCACCCAGTTGTCGATGTCGAGCATGGCCAGCCAGCCCCGATACGGGCGGCGCAGCTCCGGCGGCAGCGCGGCGCTGGCCGGCTGGACGTTGTAGCGCAGCAGGCCCTTCAGGAACGGCACGCGCAGGTTGGGCCAGCCGAGCTGGGTGGCCGCCTGGAAGTAGTACGGGAAGTACGGCTCCAGGCCCTGGTCGGTGCCCGAGATCAGCCCGGACGTCAGGTCGATGAAGTTGAGGATGTCGGCGTCGCTGGCCGTCGGCGCGGGCACCTCGGAGCAGTCGGACTGCAGGCTGTACTGCCAGAACGCCCACTCGCTGCTGAGCACCTCGGATTCCCAGGCCCGGTCGGCCGTACCCATCACCCGGGTGAACGTGTAGCCGTTGTCGGCGGCCCACTGCGCGTACTTCGGAGCCAGCGTGGCCCGGCGCTGCAGCGCGGCCTTCTCGGCGTTCTCCAGCGCCGTCCGGCAGGCTGCGTCGGTGCCCACGTGCTGGAAGAACCGGTCGTAGGCCGAGTCCTCGTCGTTGATCACGTCGTTCGGCGCCACGTAGGGCACCGAGCCGGACACGTCGTGCGGGTAGAACCGCCGGTGGTAGACGGTGGCCATGCCACCCTTGCTGGCTCCGGTCGAGATCCAGTTCTTCGTATAGATGTGCTTGAACGCCTGCACGATCGTGTGGTGGTCGGTGGCGGCCTGCCGGATGTCGAGGTCCGACCAGTTCGCCGGGGTGGGGCGCGACGGGGTGAAGAACCGTTCCTCGACCGAGATCTGGTTGCCATCGACGATCTCGGTCGGCTCGGACTTGAACGCGTACTCGGGCACGTTGTAGCCGGTGGTCTGCAGCACCATCGGCCGATCGGTCGACTTGTGCAGCAGGGACAGCCGCTGCTGGAACGTCCCCTTGTTCGGATGCTTGTGGTCGATCGCCTGGGTGAAGTTCAGCATGAAGAACTGGTAACCCGCGATCGGCTGCTGGCTGATGATCGTCAGCCCGGGAATCGTCTTGAGCTTCGCGACGATGTCGTCGTCGGCGTTGGCATGGGCCGCCGTGACGACACTCAGCACCGACGCCGCGAGCACTGCACTGATCAGACCGGAGAGCCACCGTCGCATAGCTGAGCAGCGTCCTGGACCGGTACGCACCGTGTCAACGACTACGTGCCGGTTAGCCGGTTTGGCTGGGCTGACCGTTTTCGACGTGGCCGGCGAAGCGGCGGGCCCAATCGTCGTGGCTGTCCAGGCTGAGCGTCACGTCGTACCAGCCGTGGTCGGTGCCGACCGTCGTTGCGGCGCTGCTGTGCGCCGGGACGTTCAGGACGGTGCCGCCGACGACGCGCACCGTCTGCGCGGATCCACTGCTGTTGTGGACGGTCAGGGCCAGCCGCTCGCCGCCGAGCGCCAGCGCGGCCTCGACGCCGGTCGAACCGTGACCCGCGGCGTGGCGCAGGAACCCGTTCGGGCCGTGCACGTCGATGTCGTAGGCCCGGGTCAGGGCGTCCAGCCCGACGGTGGCCGATACCGATGCGCCGGGCCCGACGTCGTACGGCGTGACGTCCTGGCTGAGCAGGTGGTGGGCGTACACCGCCAGCGGCACCGTGACCGTCCCGGCATTCGACAGGTCGAGGCGCACGTCGCCGCCGACCACCGTCACATCGGCCATCGCCTGGTACGGCAACGGGCGGGCCGGGGCGGAGCCGGCGGCCTGGGTCGGCAGGACCTGCTGGCCCAGCGGCGGGGTCGACGGCTTGGGCAGCTTCGACTCGTTCGCATCGGCGTCGCGGCGCAGCGCCGCCGTGTCCGGCAGCGTCGGCAGCGAGAAGTCCGGCGTGCGGAAGTCGAAGCACGACGTCAGGTCGCCGCAGATCGCCCGGCGCCAGGCCGAGATGTTCTCCT
>DASXYE010000193.1:0-3934 GCA_036502695.1 Jatrophihabitantaceae bacterium | reverse complement strand
ACGCAGTGGTTGCGAGCGAGTTCCGCACTGCGCGGGGAATTCCGCGCTGTGCGGAACTACAACGGAATTCCCCTTCCGGCCCGAGCGCTCCGGCCGGAGCAGGCCGGCCGACCAGGCGTTCTAGCCGGGCAGCCAGCCGGCACCGGCCCTAGTCCGGCAGGAGCGGGACGGTCAGCCCGGGATCGCGGCCGAGCAGGACGGCCCGGGTGACCGCCGTCGAGCCGTAGCGCTCGCGCACCTCGTCGAGGGCGGCGTCCAGCGCGCCCAGGGCGTCGAACGGCAGCGGCAGTTGCAGCGCGCCTTCGTTGTCGAGGTTGGCCACCGTGATGCCGACGAGCGTGATGCCCTGCGCGGCGATCAGCGGCGCGGCGCCGTGCAGCAACGAGCGGGCCGCGGCCAGGATCGTCTCGGTCTGCGCGGTGGGACGCAGCAACGTGTGCGAGCGGGTGGCCCGGGTCGAGTCGTCGAACCGCAGCCGCAGCACGACGGTTCGTCCGATCCGCCCGGCGGTGCGCATCCGGCGGGTGACCCGATCGACCAGCCCGACCAGCGTGGCGTCCACCTCAGCGGGCGACTTGGGCCGCCAGCCGAGCGCGCGCTGCGAGCCGATCGAGCCACGCCGCTTGCCGACCTGCACCGGCCGCGGATCGCGGTTGTGCGCCAGCGCGTGCAGGTGCCGCCCGGACGCCCGCCCGAGCATCGACACCAGCGTGGGACCGGGCAGCGCCGCCACTTCGCCGACGGTGAAGATGCCGCGGTCGTGCAGCTTGGCCGCCGTCACCGCCCCGACGCCCCACAGCCGCTCGACCGGCAGCGCGTGCAGGAAGGTGAGCTCGCGTTCGGGCGGGACGACGAGCAACCCGTCCGGCTTGGCCACCCCGCTGGCCACCTTGGCCAGGAACTTCGTGCGAGCCACACCCACCGTGATGGGCAGGCCCACCTCGTCGAGCACGCGGGCCCGCAGCCGGAAGGCGATCTCGGCCGGTGTGCCCGCGATGGCGTGCAGCCCGCCGACATCCAGGAACGCCTCGTCGATGGACAGACCCTCGACCAGCGGCGTGGTGTCCCGGAACACCGCGAACACCGCCTTGCTGGCCTCGGAGTACGCGTCCATCCGCGGCCGGACGACTATCGCCTGCGGGCACAACGCCCGCCACTGCCGGCTACCCATCGGCGTGCGGACCCCGAACGCCTTGGCCTCGTAGCTGGCCGCCAGGACCACCCCGCCGCCGACGATCACCGGCCGGCCGCGCAGCCGCGGGTTGTCACGCTGCTCGACCGACGCGTAGAACGAGTCGAGGTCAGCGTGCAGGATGGACGCCGTGTCCCGAGGCACGAACATATGTTCGCATGAACGTCCGACGAAAACACTGGCCTCAACGCAGGCTCTGGGCAACCCTGATCAGCTCGGCGACGCTGAGCGCCGGGTGCGTCGTGCTGTAATCGCTCATCTGGTACAGCGTCGCGGCGTGGGTGGCGTCCTCGCTCCAGGCAATGAGAATGTCCTGCTCGAAGCCCGGGATGAAGTCGCTCGACACGGTAGCCGGATGGCCGCGCACCGTCGTGCGCTTGATGATGTGGCCCATAGACCGGTTCAGGCTGGCGGGCCCGACCGTGACGGACAGGCTGCTGCCCGGGCCTTGGTAACTACGAACGGCGGAGCCCTTGTCGCCCCAAGAGATGCCTCGCTGCGTGTAGCCGGCCGGCAGGTAGCCCAGCTTGAGCACGCTGGCCGGATCGAGCACCGGCCGCGTCGCCCCGTCCGTCGCGTCAATCATCACGCGCCTACCCAACGGCTGGCCCAAGACGATCGTCAGCTGCTTCGGTCCCAGGTCCATGTCCGAGCAGGCGTTCTCGCTGCCCGGCGGCGGAGGAGGTAGCGGCTTCGCGTACTTGCCGACAGCGATCGTGACCGCATCTGGCGTCTGCGAAATAATCCGCGCCACCGGCGTGGTCGTGCATGCCGAGCCCCAGCTGCCCTGCGCGCCGGTCTGCTCGGCGTTGACGTAGACGATGTTCGGGTGAGTCGCGTCGAGCACCGGCTCGCTCCAGGTCTCGTCCCCGAGGTAGTGGCTGCCCGGCGGCCCCGAGGGGCGCGCGGCCGCGGTTGGTGCTGCGCGGTGTCCGTGGCCGGACGAGCGGGCCAGCGGCACGGCGATCGCGACCCCGGCGACGGCCACCACACTGGCGGCGACCGGCAGGATCACCCGCGTCCAGTGCCGCGGCCGGGTCGCCCCGTCGAGCATCGCGTCCAGCGACGGCGCGCGCTCGGCGGCACTGCGGAACTGCTCGCCGGCCCGGGTCAGGCGCTCGTCCAGGTCGTTCATCGGTAGTCCTCTCCGAGGGCCCGGCGCAGCTGCGTTCGCGCGTCGGACAGGGTCGACTTGACGGTGCCCGGGGCGCAGGACATGACCGCGGCCACGTCCGCAACGGGCAACCCGAGGTAGTAGTGCAAGACGACGGCCGTGCGTTGCCGCATCGCCAGCTGCGCGACCGCCCGGTCGAGATCCGGATCGGCCGGCTCGTCCTCGTAGGCGTCGTCGGCGACGCGGCTCAGCCAGCGCATCCGGCGACGACCCTTGCGCGCCTGGTCGGCGACGATGGCCAGCAGCCAGTTTCGGGCCGTCCCGCGCTGCTCGTCGAACTGGCCCCGCTTGCGCCAGGCCGCACTCAGCGCCTCCTGGAGGACGTCCTCCCACTCGGCGGGCGGCGCGAGCCGGCGCGCCAGCTGGGCCAACCCGTCCCAGTGCGGCCGGATCCAGTCCGCGAACGCCTCGCGATCCTCGGCGGTTCGCCGGGTCACGGCCGCCGCCGGGGCGGGCACACTGGCCTCACTCATACCTCTATCTACCCCCTGAAGCGCCAACCGGTTGGGTCGGCGGAGGCACCGACATGAAAGGACGGCCCGCTAGGTTCGGCCAATGGAGACCATCAATCTTGGTAAGGCGGACGGGCTGCCACCAGTGGACTGGACCGCCGTCGTCGAGAAGCTCGATGCGGGTTCGGCGCCGGCCCCGGACGGCGTTAACTCCCGCACGACCTGGCTGACCACCCTCAACGAGGACGGCAGCCCGCACGTCACCCCGGTCGGAGCCATGTGGCTGGACGGCACGTTCTGGTTCCAGACGGGCACCGGCACCCGCAAGGGGCGCAACGTCGAGCGCGATCCCCGGTGCTCGGTCGCGGTGTCGATCCGTGACGCGGACGTCGTGATCGAGGGCGCCGCCGCGCGCGTGACCGATCCGGACGCAGTGGCGCGCATCGCGAAGGCCTGGGCGGACAACGGCTGGCCGGTCGAACCGGACCCGAGCGGGTCGGGCATCACCGCCCCGTTCAACGCACCGGCGCAGGGGCCACCGCCGTGGAACGTGTACCGCATCGAGCCCAGCTCGGCCATCGTCGCCCTGTCGGCCGAGCCGGGCGGACTGACCCGCTTCCGCTTCTGACGCCGCGGGATCAGACCTTGCGGACCGGGTAGATCAGGTGGGTCACCCGGTCGCCCTCGATGACGGTCGGGTTCTCGAGCAGCAACGGCGGCTTGGCGATCTCGCCGAAGAACCGGATGCCGGTGCCGAACACGGCCGGCGCCATGCTGAGCACGACCTCGTCGGCCAGCCCCTCGTCGAGCACCTGCCGGCCGATGTCGCCCGCGCTGACCGTGACGTCGCGGTCACCGGCGAAGGCGCGAGCCTGCTCGACGGCGCGGCGCACGCCGTCGGTGACGAACGTGAACGGGGCGCCATCCGCGAACGCCCAGTCGGACGGCGGCTGATGCGTCACCACGAACACGTGCTCGCCGGCCGCCGGGCGGCCACCCCAGCCGTCGGTGATGTCGAATAGCCGCCGGCCGATCACGCAGGCGCCGACCTTCGTCCAGGATTCGCGCATGTACGCCGCGGTCGGCTCCGTCACGTGGAACACCCGCTCGGGATCG
>DASXYE010000192.1:0-13097 GCA_036502695.1 Jatrophihabitantaceae bacterium | reverse complement strand
GACGCCTTCGCGCAGCGCATCAAAGCGGCGGTCGAAGCGAGCTAGTCCCGAGCCAGAAGCCGGCGACCGAGGTCCGAGCCTGCCTGCGACGTTGTCCGCGCTTGGACGCGCCATAGCACCGCGAAGCGCGGACAGCTTGTGCGGACGAGGCTAGGGGTCGAGCATCACGGTGACGGCGCGGAACTGCTCCGGCGTCGCCTGCAGGACCCGCAGTCGTGGATCGGGCCCGGTCAAGAAAGGCGGCCGGCGCAGCGCGGCCAGTGGGGTGAGCCGCGCATCGGCCAGCACGGCGTCGACAGCCACTCGGTCGCCGCCGCAGATCAGCGCATCCAACTCGGCGACGCGGGGCAGCAACACGCGGGCACACGTGTCGGCGGCATCGGCGAACGAGGCCTGCGCCTGGTTGGCCCGCCGCCGGGCATAGCGCTGCTGCGACCAGCCGCCCGCACGCGTCGTGCCTTGTACATAAGACGAATCGACCTTGGACGCGACCAGCTCGTCGCCGACGAACACGCCGACCGCATGCGACCGGCGGCGCGCGAGCAGTACCCCGATCGTCCGCGCCCGGGTGACGTGCTCGATCAATGCCGCGCGCGGATCGTCGTCACCGACGCTGTTGACGGGCAGCGGCGGGAACGGCACCGCGAGCCAGGCCCGGGCCCCGTCGGCCCCGACCAGGCGTACCTCGGTCGGGTCGGCGCTCACCGTGGTCGCGCCGTGGCGTTCGACGAACCCGTCCAGCCACCGGGCGAGCCGGGTCGCCGCGACGGTCACCCGCCGCCGCTCGCCGCTGGTCATGCGAACGCAGCCTCCGGCCGTCGAGTGGCGCGATATCCGTCGAGTGGCGCACTATAACGCGCCACTCGATCAGGAGGGCGGCGCCGTGATCGGGAGGACGGCGGAGCCTGCGTCCGTGTCAGACTGGGAGACATGGCTAGTCGATCAGCCCGCTCGCGGGGCGCCCTCGAGCGCGAGATCATCGCGCTGCTGGCGACCGCCGGGCGCCCGGTGACGCCGGCCGACGTCCGCGCCGAACTGCCCGGCGACCTCGCCTACACGACGGTGATGACCACCCTGTCGCGGCTGCACGCCAAGGGGGCCATCGAGCGGACCCAGCAGGGCCGGGCCTACGCGTACTCGCTGACCGGCGGCGCCGAGACGGCCCGGGTGAACGTCACCGCCCACCAGATGCTCAAGCTGCTCGATCGCGACTCGGATCGCGCGGCCGTGCTGGCCCGGTTCGTCGGCGACCTGCAGCCCGAGGACGAGGCGCTGCTGGCCGACCTGCTGCAGCAGCGTCCCAAGCCATGATCGGGCTGGCCGCAGCGGCTCTGCTGATCGTCGCCGGGCTGACCAGCCTCGCCGGCAAGCTGATCGTGCGGCGGCTGCCGCCGAACCAAGCCGTGCCACTGCTGACCGGACTGGCGCTGACCGTGGCCCTGTGCACCGGGATCGCCCTGTCGGCGATGGCCGTCCTGGCGTGGGCGCAGCTGGGTCCGATGCCGCGACTCGGGCACTGGTCGGCGCCGGAACTGCGCGAGCATGCGGGTTTCCCGGTCGGCGTCGGACTGGCCGCGTCGGTGGTTGTCGGCGCCTTGCTGCTCGCCGCCGGATGGCGGGTCGTCCGCTCGGCGCGGGCGTTGTGGGGCGCGGCCCGGGCGGCGCGCGCGCTGACGCCGGTGGCGGGGGACCTGGTGCTGATCGACGAGGACGTCCCTACCGCGTACGCGGTGGCCGGCTGGCACGGGCGGATCGTGGTGTCCCGCTCGATGCTGGCCGCGCTGCCCGCCGGCGAACGGCAGGTGGTGCTCGCGCACGAGGCGGCCCACCTGCGTTACCGCCACCACCTCTACCGGCACCTGGCCGCCCTGAGCGCCGCCGCCAACCCGCTGCTGCGCAGGGCCGAGTCGGCGATCGCGCTCGGCATCGAGCGATGGGCCGACGAGGTGGCCGCAGCCGAGGTGCACGACCGGCGGGTCACCGCGCAGGGCGTGGCCCGAGCCGCCCTGGCGCAGGCCGGCCGCCCGGCGGCACTCATCGGGCTGGGTATGGCCCCGCCGGCCGGGCTGGGCATGGCGGACAGCGTCGTGGCCGAGCGGGTTCGAGCCCTGCAGCGGCCGGCCCCGACCGGGCGGTGGCTGGCGCCGTCGCTCGGCGTCGGCGTGGCCGCGGCCTGCTGGCTGATCGCCGCGGCGGTCACCTGGCGCGCGAACGAACTGATCCAGTTCGCGGAGAGCGTGGTCACTCGTCACTGACTGCCCGAAAGGGCACGAGTCGACACGCGCGAAGTTGTCCTACCTACGCCGGGCTGTGGCGCGGTGTAGGTAGGACAACTCGCGTTCATGGCTGCTCGAGCGTGTCCAGGTCGCGCCAGAGGTCGGTGGGCAGGTCCGCGTCGGCCCACTCGACGTTCGCCTGCACGTGGACGTCGGTGCGCATGCCGGCCACCACGCTGGCCACCACCGGCTCGCGCAGCGGGAAGCGCATCGCCGCGTGCGGCAACCGCTGCTGGTAGCGCTGGCAGGCCTTGGCCATCCGGCGGGCGTGGCCCAACATCTCGGGCGACGCGGGGTGGTAGTCGAACAGCGCGCCCTCGGGCGGCCACGAGTGCGCTAGCAGCCCGGAGTTGAACGGCGCCGCGGCCAGCACGGCGACGCCCCGATCGGCGCAGGCCGCCAGGAGGGGAGCGGCGCTGCGGTCGGCCAGCGTCCACCGGCCGGCCACCATCACGACGTCCACGTCGGACTCGGCGACGATGCGACGCAGCGGCGCGACGAAGTTCATCCCGGCCCCGACGGCACCGATCACGCCCTGCTCGCGCAGCTCGACCAGCGCCGGGATGGCCTGACCGATCGCGTCGTCCATGAAGTCCTCGGGGTCGTGCACCAGCACGATGTCGACGTGGTCCAGGCCGAGGCGGCTCAAGCTCGACTCGAGACTGCGCCGCACGCCGTCGGCCGAGTAGTCGCGCTCGCGGTGCAGGACGTCGGGCACGTCGAAGCCGCCGGCGGCCAGGTCCGAGCCGGTCGGTGCCGGGTTGTCGACGAGCAGCCGGCCGACCTTCGTCGAGACCACGTACTCGTCGCGCGGCTGGGCGGCGAGCGCGGGACCCAGCCGGCGCTCGGACAGACCCAGCCCGTAGTGCGGCGCGGTGTCGAAGTAGCGGATGCCGCCGTCCCACGCCGCCTGCACGGTGGCCGCGGCGTCCGCGTCGCTGATGGCCGAGTGCAGGTTGCCGATCGGGGCGGCGCCGAAGCCGAGCTCGGTGACCTCGAGCGCGGTCCGCCCCAGCGTGCGGCGCTTCACAGCCCGTACCAGCGCGCGGCGGCGCCGCCGAAGACGGCTGCGCGCTCGGCCTCCGACAGCTCCGCCGTCAGCTGCTCGGCGGCGTCCACCCAGACGTCGTAGCTGGTGACGAGCAGGCACACCGGCCAGTCCGAGCCGAACATGATCCGGTCGGGGCCGAACGCGTCGAACAGTACGCCGGCGTATGGACGGAGCTGGTCGACCGTCCAGCCCGGGCCCGCTTCGGTGACCAGCCCGGACAGCTTCACCGCGACGTTGGGGAGTGCGCCGAGTTCGACGATGTGCGCGCGCCATCCGTCCAACCCGTCGTGCGCGATGTCCGGCTTGCCGGCGTGATCGAGCACGAACCGCAGCTCGGGCAGCGCGGCAGCCGTCTCGATCGCCGCCGGCAACTGGGGTGGCACGACGAGCAGGTCGTAGGTCAGGCCGGCCTCGGCGACGGCGGCCAGCCCGCGCCGGACGTCCGGGCGGCAAAGCCAACGCGGATCGGTTTCGCCCTGGACCTGGTGCCGGATGCCGACGAGGGACTCTCCACCCGGCTGGGCGCCAAGCGCTGCCAGCCGGGTGGGAACATCCGGGACGGTGAGATCGAGCCAGCCGACCACACCGGCGACGGTCGGTTCCGCTTGGGCCAGGCCGAGCAGTTCCGGCGTCTCGTCAGCGACGGTAATCGTCTGGACGATCACTGTCCTGTCGAAGTGGTTCGCGGCAAGCGCCGGTTGAACATCGGACAGCGCGAACGAGCGGCGCAGTGCCGGCAGGTCAGCCGTCCACGGCTGGTCGCGCACGGCGAGATCCCATACGTGATGGTGGGAATCAATCCGCATGGAACACCTCCTCGGCCGGCGCCCACCACTCGCCGTCGGCGGCGGTGTCGAGTGGTTGCTGGCACGGGTCGGTCAGCTGCCACCAGCGCTGCGTCTCGGGATCGGCTGCGATGCGCGCCGAGTCGGTCGCGTAGTCGTCGCCGGTGTATTCGAGGTAGCTGAACAGCAACCCGTCGCGCAGGAAGATCGAATAGTTCGTCATGTGGGCGTCGTGCAACGCCGCCAGGACGGACGGCCACACTGCCGCGTGCAGCTGCCGGTACGTCTGCTCCTGCTCCGGCCGCAGCCGGATCACGCCAGCGATCCGTTTCACTTGCGCAGCCGCAGGCGATCCATCCCACCGTCGACGGCCAGCCAAGTGCCGGTGGTCGAGCCGGCGGCCGGCGAAGCGAGGTAGGCGATGGCGGCGGCCACCTCGTCGGCCGAGACGAGCCGCCCGTGCGGCTGGCGGGCCTCGAGCGCCGCCCGTTCGGCTTCCGGATCGGCGGCGGCGTCGAGCAGCCGGCCGACCCAGGGCGTGTCGGCTGTCCCGGGGTTGACGGCGTTGACCCGGATGCCGTCGGGCAGCAGGTCAGCCGCCATGGCCAGGGTCAGCGACAGCACGGCGCCCTTGCTGGCCGAGTACAGCGCGCGGTTCGGCAACCCCGCGGTGGCCGCGATCGAGCAGGTGTTGACGATCGCCGCGTGCTGCGAGGCGCGCAACGCCGGCAGCGCCGCCCGGGTCACTCGCACCAGGCCCACCACGTTGACGTCCAGCACGCGGTGCCACTCGGCGTCGTCGTTGGCCGTGATGTCGCCCTGGGCGCCGATGCCGGCGTTGTTGACCAGGATGTCCAGCCCGCCCAGCGCCTCGACGGCCCGCTCGACGGCGGCGCGCACCGCGACGTCGTCGGCCAGGTCGGCGCGGACGGACGTGAACCGGTCCGTGCTGATCTCGTCCCGGTCGAGCACCGCCACCGTGGCGCCCGCATCGGCCAGCCGGGCCGCCGCGGCCAGCCCGATCCCGGACGCCCCGCCCGTGACCAGGGCGCGCAGCCCGTCGAACTCGGTCATGCGGCGCCGAATACCTGGCGCTGCTTGCCCAGCCCGTCGATCTCGAGCTCGACGACGTCGCCGGCGCGCAGGTAGGGCTGGTCGGCCCGGCCCATGGCGACGCCCGCCGGGGTGCCGGTGTTGATCACGTCGCCGGGGCGCAGCACCATGAACTGCGACAGGTACCAGACGAGATGGTCGACTCCGAAGATCATCTCCTTGGTACTGCTGTCCTGGCGCGACTCGCCGTTCACCGACAGCCGCAGCCCGAGTGCCTGCGGATCCGGCACCTCGTCCGCGGTGCGGATCCACGGGCCGAGCGGGTTGAACGTCTCGCAGTTCTTGCCCTTGTCCCACTGCCCGCCGCGCTCGATCTGGAACTCGCGCTCGGACACGTCGTGGCTGAGCACGTAGCCGCCGATGCACCCGGCGGCGTCGGCCGGCGAGTCGAGGTACCGCGCGGTAGCGCCGACGACGACGCCCAGCTCGACCTCGTAGTCGGTCTTGGTCGAGCCGCGCGGCACGAGCACCTCGTCGTCCGGGCCGACCACGGTGTCCGGCGTCTTGAGAAAGAGGATCGGTTCGTCGGGGATCGCGGCGCCGGTCTCGGCGGCGTGATCGCGATAGTTCAGCCCGATGCAGACGATCTTGCCCGGGACGATCGGTGGCCCGAACCGCTCGACCTCGCCCACCACAGGCAGGGCGTCCACATCGAACGAGGCGCCGAACACCGCGCCGGTGAGGTCCGGCACGACCGGGGTGAGATCACGCCACACCCCGTCCGGGCCGCTGACAATGGGCCGTTCGGCCCCGGGGGCTCCATGTCGGGCGAGACGCATCAGTCGGTTGCCTTTCCGCTCAGAACTCGCGTGATCACCAGGACGGCGAGGATCACCGCGCCGTCCAGGAAATCGAACCACTCGCCGCTCACGCCGGCGAAGGTGAGTACGTTCTGCACGAGGAAGAGCAGCAGGATGCCGGTGAGCGCCCCGAACACGCTGCCCTT
The DNA here is from genome assembly GCA_036502695.1 of Jatrophihabitantaceae bacterium. Lineage (GTDB taxonomy): Bacteria > Actinomycetota > Actinomycetes > Mycobacteriales > Jatrophihabitantaceae > DASXRA01. Next base: position 6,926 of record DASXYE010000192.1, on the reverse strand, counting down.
GCCGCCGTTGAGGCTGATCCCGCCGATGACCGCCGCGGCGAACACGGTGAAGATCGCGCCGTTGCCCTGGCTGGATGCCACCGAGGCGAGGTGTCCGGACAGCATGATGCCGGCCAGGGCGGCCAGCGTGCTGCCGAGCACGAGCGCCCCGAACGTCACCCGATCGGTGCGGATACCGGCCGCCCGGGCCGCCTCGGCGTTGCCGCCGACCGCGTACAGCGCCCGGCCGGCCCGCAGGTAGCGCAGCGCGAAGATCGCGACGGCGTAGGCGATGACGAAGACCCAGATCGGCGCGGGGATGCCCAGCCAGTTGGCCGTACCGAGGTACATCATCGACTTGCCCATGCCGAAGAACGTCTGCCCGGACGAGATGCCGGTGAGCAGTCCGCGCAGGGTGATCAGCATGCCGAGCGTGACGATGAACGCGTTCAGGCCGAGCCACACGACGAGCACGCCGTTGACCACGCCGACCAGTACCCCGACCGCGAGCGCGATCGGCACCGCCCAGGCCGACGGCACGAGGTCGACGCCGTGGTTGATGCCCTTGGGCAGGGTGAGCCAGGCGGCCACACCGGGCGCCAGCCCGACGGTCGACTCCAGCGACAGATCCATCTTGCCGGTCAGCAAGATGATGCCCTCGGCCAGCACGAGCAGGGCCACCCAGGACATCGACACCAGGACGTCTTGCAGGTTGTTGCGGGTGAGGAACGCCGACGACGTGAACGCTCCGATGATCATGATGATGATGATCGGCGGGATGAGCGCCACGTCGCGCAGTCGGGCCGCCGCGATGCGCAGCGAGAATCCCGAATCGTTGCCGCCGAGGGCCTTCTTGGCGGCGGTGAGGGTGTCAGTCATGGCTGAGGTCGACCCCTTCCATGGCGGCGACGACCTCGCGGTCGTCCCACGTTCCGGTCATGTGCGCGACGAGGTCACCGCGGAACAGCACGAGGATGCGGTGGCAGTAGCGCAGGTCGTCCAGGTCATCGGTGACGAGCAGCACGCCGGCCCCGCCGCGCGCCGCCAGCACCGCCTGGTCCATCAGTGCCTGCTTGGACTTGACGTCGACGCCGAGCGTGGGCGCCATCAGCACGAGCACCCGTGGCTGGTCGGCCAGGGCCCGCGCCATGACGACCTTCTGCTGGTTGCCGCCGGACAGGTCGACCACCGCCGCATCCGGGCGCGGCGGCACGATGTCGAGCGTGCGGATGGCCTCGCGGCCGAGCGCCGTGCGCGCACGCGGGCTGGCGAACCCGTGCCGGCCCAGCCGGTGCGGCACGGTCATGGTGGTGTTCTCGGCGATGGACAGCCCGCCGACGAACCCCTCCCGGTGCCGGTCGCGTGGCACCACGCCGACCCCGGCGTGCAGCGCTCGAGGAACGCTGCCCGGACGCAGCGGCCGGCCCTCGATCTCGATCGTGCCGGCGTCGGGCTTGACCAGGCCGGCGATCGCGTCGGCGACGGCGAACTTGCCGCTGGCGCCGGCCCCGGCCAGCCCGACGATCTCACCGGCCCCGACCTCGAACGACACGTCGCGGGCCTGCTCGCCGACGCTCAGCCCTTGCACGGTAAGCACCGGGGTCTTGACCGAGGGCCGGGGTGGGCGCGGATCGGACAGCTCGCTGACCGGCTCACCCGTCATCGCCTCGACCAGCGCGGAGTGGCTGATGTCGCCGATCGGCGCGGTCAGGATGTGCCGGGCGTCGCGGAACACCGTCACCCGCTGGCCCAGCTCGAAGATCTCCTGCAGGTGGTGGCTGATGAACAAGAACGTGACGCCTTGCGCCTGCAGTGCGCGGATGCGCTCGAACAGCCGGGCAATGCCCGCAGCATCCAGCCTGGCTGTAGGTTCGTCGAGGATGATGAACCGGGCCCCGAACGACAGTGCCCGGGCGATCTCGAGCAGTTGCCGCTGCTCGATGTTGAGCTCGCCGGCCGGACCGCGCGGGTCGACGTCCAGGGCCCACTCGTCGAGCAGCTCGCGGGCCTGCCGCCGCAGCGCAGTCCAGCCGATCGCCCGCCGGGGTGGGGCCTGCCGGTTGAGGAACAGGTTCTCGGCCACCGACAGGCCCGGGATGATCGTCAGCCGCTGGTACACGCAGGCCACGACCTGGCGCCAGCCCAGCCGGTCGCCGAGCGCGGGCGCCGGCCGGCCGCCGAACTGCACCGTGCCCGAGTCGGGGGCGGCCAGTCCGGTCAGGATGGTCACCAGCGTCGACTTGCCCGCGCCGTTACGTCCGACCAGGGCGTGCACCTCGCCGGGCGCGACGGCCAGCTCGACGTCGTCGAGGGCGACCGTCGCGCCGAAGCGCTTGCTCACCCCGACGACGTCGACAACCGGCGGGCTCGTGACGTCCATCAGCTGATCTGGTTGCCCCAGAGGGACTTGTCGTCGACGCTCAGCGAACTCGGATACTTGCCGTCCACCGTCACCAGTGGTGCGGGGATCTGGTCCTCGAGCATGTTGTTGCCCTTCGTGCCGACCTGCACGATCTGCCCACCGTGCCCGTCCGGACCGGCCTGTGCCGTCTTGCCCGCGATGGCGTCCTGCACGTACTGCAAGGCGTACTTCGCGTAGAGGTCGGCCGGCTGCGACACCGTCGCGTCCATCGTGCCGTCCTTGATCGCCTTGTACTCGGCGGGAACGCCGTCGTTGGACACGATGACGATGTGCCCGGCCTGGCCGCGCGGCTTGATCAGTCCCTTCTGCTGCAGGGCCTGGATGGTCGCCGGCAGGTAGATGCTGGCCTGCATGTAGATCGCGTTGATCGTGTTGCCGGCGAGGACGGTGTTCAGCTTCTGGATGGCGGTCGGCGGATCCCACTTCGTCGCCTCACCGAAGACCTTGACGTTCGGGTAGTTCTGCTTCATGCAGTCGTTGAACGCCTCGGTGCGGTCGCGGCCGTTGATCGAGGCCAGGTCGCCCTCGAACATCACGACATTGCCCTTGCCCTGCAAGGTGTCGCCGATGTACTTGCAGGCCTTGGTGCCGTAGGCCTTGTTGTCGGCCCGCACCACCATGTCGACCTTGCCTCCGTCGGGGCGGGTGTCCACCGACACGACCGGGATCTTCTTGCTCTGCAGGATGCCCAGCGTCGGAATCACCGCCGCGGTGTCCTGCGGGGCGATCACCACGCCCTTGACGCCCTGCGCCACCAGCGTCTGCACGTTGTCGGCCAGCTTGCTGACGTCGTTCTGGGAGTTGGTGGTCTTCAGCTTCAGTCCGAGCTGGCCGGCCATCTGCGGCACGTACTTGATGTAGGCGTTCCAGAAGTCGGAGTCCGAGCGCGGGTAGTCCACGCCGACCAGGGGATGCGAGCCGCCCCCGCCGCTCCCTCCGCCGCTCCCTCCCGAGTCGTTCTTGGTGGAGCTGCATCCCGCCGCTACGAGGGCCGCCGCGACGACCGCGGCGCCGATGCCTACTGCCTTGTTCACGATTCCTCCTTCAGGAGGGTCGGGGATGGGGCCTGCCACGTGCTGCCTTCGGGAAAGCGGAAGTCGGCGACCGACGTCGCCCGCAGCTCGGCGCTGGAGCCCGGCTGCCGCGGCGCGAGGTAGCGCCCGCCCTGCACCCGGACCGGATCGACGAAGTGCTCGTGCAGGTGGTCGACGTACTCGATCCACCTGTTCTGGGTGGCGCCGCTGAGCGCGACGAAGTCGAACATCGACAGGTGCTGCACGACCTCGCACAGGCCGACGCCGCCGGCGTGCGGGCACACCGGCACCCCGAACTTGGCGGCCATCAGCAGGATCGCGAGGTTCTCGTTCACCCCGGCCACCCGGCACGCGTCGATCTGGGCCACCTCGATGGCCTGGCTGGCCAGCAGCTGCTTGAACATCACCCGGTTGGCGACGTTCTCGCCGGTGGCCACCTTGATCGGGGCGATGGCCTTGGCGATCTCGCCGTGGCCGAGCACGTCGTCGGGGCTGGTGGGTTCCTCGACCCAGTACAGGCCGGTCGGCGCGAGGCGGGTGACGTTCTCGATCGCCTCGGCGACGTCCCACCGCTGGTTGGCGTCCACCGAGATCAGCACGTCCGGGCCGACCAGTTCGCGCACCATCGCGCAGCGGCGGACGTCGTCGTCGATGTCGGCGCCCACCTTGAGCTTGACGTGCGTGAAGCCGTCGGCCAGCGCCTCGCCGACCAGGCGGGCGACCTTGGCGTCGCTGTACCCGAGCCAGCCGGCCGACGTCGTGTAGGCCGGGTAGCCGTGCTCTCGCAGTTCCTTCTGACGAACCTCCTTGCCGGGCGCGGCCGTTTCGAGCAGGTGCAGGGCCTCGTCGGGGGTCAGCGCGTCGGTGAGGTAGCGGAAGTCGACCAGGTCCACGATCTGCTGCGGGGTCAGGTCGGCGAGCAGCTGCCACAGCGGCTGGCCCGCGCGCTTGGCGGCCAGATCCCAGACGGCGTTCACCACGGCGCCGATCGCCATGTGCATGACGCCCTTCTCCGGGCCCAGCCAGCGCAGGTGGCTCTCGTGCACGAGGCGCTTCCAGAACCCACCCAGGTCAGCCAGCGTGGCCTCGACATCCAGCCCGACGACCAGCGGTTCGACGGCTCGGATGGCCGCGACGGCCACCTCGGTGCCCCGTCCGATGGTGAACACGAACCCGTACCCGGCCTCTCCGGCGCTGGTCGGCACCTCGACGTAGGCGGCCGAGTAGTCGGGGTCGGCGTTCATCGCGTCCGACCCGTCCAGCTCGCGCGAGGTCGGGAAGCGGATGTCGGTGACCGTGAAGGCGGTGAACCGGTCAGTCATCTGATCCCTGGCGTCCGGTCGGGGGCCGACGCTCGTCCATGCGTTGTGCTCCCGTCGCTCGGAGGTCCCTCGGAGGTTCGTAGCCCCGGCCGTGGCGGTTCGACCCGATCCGGGGTTGAGCCTGCCGGTCATACATCCGATGTTTCAGCAGTTATAGCGGCTGGTTGCCCGCGTGTAAAGGCTCGGGTGGGGTCGCATTCCCCGGCGAGCGGCGCGTATCTTCGCCGGACGAGAGGTCAGATGACTGGAGGCACCGTGGCGGTCACCGACGAGGCGATCGAGAAGCTCAAGGAGATGATCGTCTCCGGGCAGTTGCGCCCGGGTGACCGGTTGCCGCGCGAGGCCGACCTGGCCACCGACCTGGGGCTGTCCCGCAGCTCGTTGCGCGAGGCGGTGCGTGCGCTGTCGCTGGTGCGCATCCTGGACGTGCGCCAGGGCGACGGAACCTATGTATCCAGCCTGGCTGCGGATACGTTGCTCGACGCGCTGAGCTTCATCGTCGAGTTCCACCACGACGCGTCGGTGCTCGAACTGCTCGAGGTGCGGCGCATCCTGGAACCCGCCGCCAGCGCGCAGGCCGCGACCCGGATCACCGACGACGCGCTGGCCGAGCTCGAGGAGATCCAGGGACGGTCCAATGTGGACTCCTCCGTCGAGGACCTCGTCAAGAACGACCTGGAGTTCCACCGGGCCATCGCCGTGGCGTCGGGCAACTCCGTGCTGGCGTCGCTGATCGAGAGCCTGTCCGGGCCGACGCAGCGCGCTCGGGTGTGGCGGGGCATCACCCAGGAAGGCGCTCTGGTGCGCACGCTGGCCGAGCACCGGGCGATCTTCGACGCGATCCGGTCCCGCGATCCGGAGCTGGCCCGTACCTGGGCCACCGTCCACATCGCCGGCGTCGAGGACTGGATCCGCACGACGCTCAAGGACTGACCTTCCTCATCGAAGTTGTCCGCGCTTCGCGTCGTTCGGGCCTCGCGACGCGCGGACAACTCGCAAACAGGAGGGCTAGCTGATCAGCTGGCGAGGACGACCTCGAGGGTGCGCGGGCCGTGCACGCCCTCGACCCGGTTCAGCTCGATGTCGCTGGTGGCGCTGGGACCGCTGATCCAGGTCAGCGGGCGGATCGGGTCGAGCTCGGCGATCGCGTCCGGGACGCCGGCGCGCACCTGGTCGGCCCGCACCACGACGAGCAGGTAGTCGGGCACCAGGCTGAGTGCGCGCGGGCCCTGGCCCGGGCCGGCGTCGAGAACGATGGTGCCCGTCTCGGCGATGGCCACCGCGCAGGTGCTGATCGTTCCGTCGCAATTATCCAGCTCGGCTGTACTCAACGGCTCGTGCGCGGCGTCCAGGCCGGGCGGCAGCCACTGCGCGGGGAATCCGTCCGGCACGACGACGCGGCGGCGCCCCACTGCGGCGGCGACGGTCGCGGGAACGTCGGCGGCGGCCACCCGGTGCACGGAGGCTTGGTAGTCGGCGACCCGCTCGATGAACCGGTCCAGGTCGGGAGCCTCGCCGGTGGCGCCGCGATACTCGCGAGGGATCGGCGGGGCATCCGGGCGGTCGGCCAGCGCCGCGCGGATCCGCGACAGGATCTCCTCGCGCGCACTCACTGACTTACCCGCCCTTCGCGAATCCGCGCGCCACCACTCGCTGGCGCTCGGGTGGACACGCAGATCCGAACCGCTCCTTCGTCGCGGGCCGCGCGGCGGCGGCGGCGGCGGGGCTCTTCGCGCAAGCGCTCATCGGGCCGACCACCATTCGCGGAAGGTCTGCTTCGGCGGTTCGGGCAGGTCGCGCGCTCGTATCCAGGCCGACAGCGGAGGTGGTAACGCGCGACGGCCCCGTAGGAACCGGCCCAGCCGCATGGCGCGCAGCGCCCTGGTCCACCGTCGCGAATCGCTCATCGTCCAGGCGGCGGCGGCCATCGCGGCCCGTTCGGGCGTGCGGCCCTTCGACTCCACTGCGCGAGCCCGCAGGTGCACGAGCATGGACGGGATGTCGATCGCGACCGGGCATACGTCGTAGCACGCGCCGCACAGCGACGACGCGAACGGCAACGTCCGGTTCGCCTCGACACCGGTGAGTTGCGGTGACAGCACCGCGCCGATCGGACCGGGATACACCGACCCGTACGCGTGCCCGCCGGTGCGCTCGTACACCGGGCAG
>DASXYE010000191.1:0-5394 GCA_036502695.1 Jatrophihabitantaceae bacterium | reverse complement strand
CGGGTGCGGGCGCCGAGCGCCTCGAGCAGGCCGGACATGCGCCGGCCCAGCGTCCGCACGCTGATGCCCAGCTCGCGGGCGACCGCCTCGTCCTTCATGCCGGTGCCCAGCATGAGCAGCAGCTCGTGGTCGATGCCGTCGTCCGGCTCGAGGTGGTCGGCCCAGTCGCTGAGCGGGCTGGCCTGTCGCCACAGCAGCTCGAACATCCGGACGAGGGCGGCCACCACCATCGGCGCGTGCACGACCATCGACGACTCCACGTCGCCCGTCGCGGTCATGGGCAGCATCGCCGTGGCACCGTCGACGACCACCAGCTTCATCGGGACGTCCGCGTGCACCCGGGCCTGTTCACCGGCCTGCTGAGCCTGCCGGGCCTGGAAGAACGCGCCCGGCTGCTCGAACGCCTCCGGAGCGTAGATGCCCCGAACCGAGATACCCCGCTTCAGCGCGTCGATCTCCGGGCCGTTCGCGTCACTCACCGTCTGCGCGTAGGGCGGGCGGTCGAACACGAGCATCTCGTGCTCGATGCCCTGGGTGAGGTGGGCGAATCGCGCGGCAACGGCCGGCCGCCCCACCACGACCTCGATCAACTCGTCCGGGTGGGTGCGCTGCTCGGCCGGAAACTGCGCGGCCAGGTGCAGGGCCGTTCGCTCGGCCTCGCCGAGCTCCTGCCGGCGCCGGGCCGCCAGGGCGCTCACCGCGAAGTCCGGGGGGACGGGGGTCAGCCGGACCGGCGACCCCGGACGGTGCGTGACGAAGCCGAGCTCCTTGAGCCGGGCGACGGCGGCCCGGGCCTGCTCGTCGCCGACCCCGATCTCGCGGGCGACCTCGTCGGCGGTCGCGCCCCGTCCGGTCAGCAGCGCGATGTAGACGCCCTCCTCGGTATCGGTCAGCCCGAGCGCTTCGAACACCGTCTGATCCTCCCGTAGCCCGGCAAGTTGGAATCGTCAGGCCGGTGGCGGCTTCGGCGGGTCGGGATCGGGGCCGGACGGGGGCAGCAGGCCGTGCTGGCGCAGGCGGTACGCCCGGAACTCGTCCGCGTAGGCGGCGCCGACGAAGAGTGGGCCGACCACCAGGAACGACGCGGTCATCAGCCGCAGGCCGATGTCGCCGGGCAGGAACATCGCCCCGACGACGAACGGGATGGGCAACAGCATGATCCGGCCGACCTCGCGCCACCGCCAGCCCCGGTCGTTGAGGTCGTGGAACACCCAGTCGTCATAGCGCTCGGGCAGCCCGAACCCCAGGGCATAGGCCATCCAGCGCCACGGGGGTGGGCGCGTAGCCATGAGCTGAACCTCCCCGGTTTTGGTCATTCGGACGCCGCTACGCCGTCCGAATGACCAAAACCGAGCCGGCTCGGTCAGTCCTTGATGTCGCAGATGGCGGCGCCGGACGTGACGACGGCGCCGACCTCGGCGTTCAGCCCGGTGATCGTCCCGGCCTTGTGCGCGTTCAGCGGCTGTTCCATCTTCATCGCCTCGAGCACCACGACCAGATCGCCGGCCGCCACCACGTCGCCCTCGCTCACCGCGACCTTGACGATGGTGCCCTGCATCGGCGCGGTCAGCGCATCGCCGGATGCGGCGGCGCCTGACTTCTTGCCGGCCGACCGCTTGGGCGCCGCCTTCTTCGACGCGCCCCCACCGCCGCCGCCGAAGCCGGCCGGCAGCGACACCTCCAGCCGCTTGCCGCCGACCTCGACCACGATCGTCTCGCGCTCGCCGGCCTCGTCCCCGTCGGAGGCGGCCCCCGCGAACGGCGGGATCTGGTTGTCGAACTCGGTCTCGATCCACCGCGTGTGCACCGTGAACGGCTCGGACGTGAACGCCGGATCGCGCACCACCGCCCGGTGGAACGGCAGCGCGGTGGCCATGCCGTCCACCACGTACTCGTCCAGCGCCCGCCGAGCTCGAGCCAGCGCCTCCGGCCGCGACGAACCCCACACGATCAGCTTGGCCAGCAGCGAGTCGAACGCCCCGCCGATCACCGAGTTCGGCTCGATGCCCGAGTCGACGCGTACGCCGGGGCCGGCCGGCTCGCGGTAGGTCGTGACCACACCCGGTGCGGGCAGGAAGCCCCGGCCGGGGTCCTCGCCGTTGATGCGGAACTCGAACGCATGCCCGTGCGGCTCGGGGTCCTCCGTGAACCGCAGCGCCTCACCGTCCGCGATGCGGAACTGCTCGCGCACGAGGTCCAGCCCCGTCGTCTCCTCCGACACGGGGTGCTCGACCTGCAGCCGGGTGTTCACCTCGAGGAAGGAGATCGTGCCGTCCACACCGACGAGGTACTCGACGGTTCCCGCGCCGTGATACTGGGCCTCGCGGCAGATCGCCTTGGCCGATTGGTGGATCTGGGCCCGCTGGGCATCCGTCAGGAACGGGGCCGGGGCCTCCTCGACCAGCTTCTGGTGCCGCCGCTGCAGCGAGCAGTCGCGGGTGCCCACCACGATGACGTTGCCGTGCGTGTCGGCCAGCACCTGCGCCTCGACGTGGCGTGGCTTGTCCAGGTACCGCTCGACGAAGCACTCGCCGCGTCCGAACGCCGCCTCGGCCTCGCGCACCGCCGAGGCGAACAGCTCGGGGATCTCCTCGATGGTGCGGGCGACCTTCAACCCTCGCCCGCCGCCGCCGAACGCCGCCTTGATCGCGACGGGCAGCCCGTGCTGCTCGGCGAAGGCCACGACCTCGTCCGGGCCGGCCACCGGGTCGGACGTGCCGGGCACCAGCGGCGCCCCGGCCCGCGTCGCGATGTGCCGGGCGGTGACCTTGTCGCCCAGGTCGCGGATCGACCGCGGCGACGGCCCGATCCAGGTCAGCCCGGCGTCGAGCACCGCCTGCGCGAAGTCGGCGTTCTCGGACAGGAAGCCGTAACCGGGATGCACGGCGTCGGCCCCGGCCTGCTGCGCGGCGGCGATCACCTTGGGGATGGACAGGTACGAGTCGCCCGGCGTCAGGCCGCCCAGCGTGTACGCCTCGTCGGCCATCCGGACGTGCAGGGCATCGCGGTCCGGGTCGGCGTACACCGCCACCGACGCGTACCCCGCGTCGCGGCAAGCCCGGATCACCCGGACTGCGATCTCGCCCCGGTTGGCGATGAGCACCTTCTGCACGATGGGGCCTCCTGATGCGAACGGGCGGGTACGGGCGCAGATTACCCGCTCCGGCGCTGCCGTCTGCCCGCGTTGTCAGGCGGATCTCGTCACCGGCATGATGTCCGATCTGGGCGAAAGGAGTACGACGTTGATGCCAGGTGAGCCGCCCCCACCCGTTGCCCCGCGCCGTTACGGCGGCCGGGCCCTGGTCATCAGCCTGGTGGCAGGCTTCGTCGCGGCGGCGGTGATCTGCATTGCGCTGGCCGCCGGCGGCGCGCTGCCCGGCCAGCAGAAGGACTCCGGCGGAGGCGGCGGCTCGGCAGCGCCGGTCAGCCTGCCGGCGCATTTCCTCACCTACTCGCGGCTGGCCGACGTCCCGGTGAACAAGTCGAATCCCGGTAAGCAGAACACCGAGGACCGGGCGGCCGACGACCGCAAGGCCGCGGCTGCCCTCTCGGCGGCCAACCACGGTGCGGGCGCCGCCGTGCAGAGCTACGGCAGCGACGACCTGCAGACGCTGTTCAGCGTCTGGGCGGTGCGCGACGCGACGCCGCCTCCGGTGTTCCCGGTCGTCAGCGCCGAACGGTTGGGCCTGGCCGTGCCGCCCGAGGTGGTGCAGTCGTTCGGGGCGGTCGTCTGCGCCATCCGCTACGACAGCATCGTCAAGGGCCAGCCGATCACCCCCGAGCGCACCCACACGCTGATCTGCCAACGCAGCAACTCGTCGTTGACGGTCATCGTCCAAACGCCGAACGGCGACATCGGCGGCCACCCCGACCAGGTCGCCGCGATGGTCGACGCCGTCTGGTCCGACCTGGCCTAGTGCGTCTCGCTCGGCTGGTTCTCGGCTCGCGGTTGCGCTGGGCAAGAACTTGGCGGCGACGAGGGGTTGGGTTCGTGGCTGGGTTGGGCTGCTGGCTTACGGTTCCGCTCGGAGTTGTCCGCGCCTCGCGTCGCCACTACACCGCCAAGCGCGGACAACTCTGCCCGGGCCAAGCCGGACCGGGGCCAGGCCGGGCTGCTCGGGTCTGCGGCACCCGATCCACTGCGTTGTCGCCGCCGCCGACAGCGGTATCGGCCCCCTCCTCCGCACTGTTCGCAAACCAGCATCTCGCGCACCACAGGTCCCGCTCGCGACTAGCGGGAGTGAGGAGACACGTCCTAGCTGCCCTATCGGGCATCGTTTCGTCCGCTGACGTCCGGGCCGAGGGCTTGTGCTCCTCCAATCCAGGTGGTTTCCCGGATGTGGTCGACCCGACCCGTCGGTGAACCTGTAGGGACAACACGAGGTCTGGGGGATCACTGATGAGTTCGACGATTGCCGGCTGCCTGCTACTCGGCCCGGATGACGAGGGTTATGCCGAAGCGGCCGTGTCCTGGAACGCGGCGCACGTGCACCACCCGGCGCTGGTGGCGCTGCCCGACGACGCCGTCGAGGTCGCCGCGGCGGTGGTCCATGCTGCCGAGCAGGACCTGCCGATCGCCGTGCAGAGCACCGGGCACGGCACCGAGCGGTCCTACGACGGCGCGCTGCTGATCAACACGTCGCGGCTGCGCGACATCCACATCGACCCGGACGCTCGCACCGCCCGCGTCGGCGCCGGCGTGCTGTGGGGCGAGGTGCTCGCGGCGGCCGGACCGTACGGCCTGGGCGCGCTGACCGGCACCTGCGAGAGCGTCGGCGTCGTCGGCTACACGCTGGGCGGCGGCTTCGGCTGGCTCGGCCGCGAGTACGGGTTCAGCTGCGACCACGTCCGCTCGGCCCAACTCGTGACGCCGGACGGGCGCGTCGTCACGGCCAGCCGGGCCGAGAACGCCGAGCTGTTCGACGCGCTGCTCGGCACCGGCGGCACGCTGGGCGTCGTCACCTCGCTCGACCTGGAGCTGTTCCCGGTGCGCGACGTGTTCGGCGGCATGGTGGCCTACCCGATGGAGCAGGCCCGCGAGCTGACCGCCGCGTACCGGGAGTGGAACCGGGACCTGCCGCCCGAGGTCACGTCCGCGCTGGTGTTCTTGCGGATGCCGCCGCTGCCCGACGTGCCGGAACCCTTTGCCGGTAAGGAGATCGTGCTCGTCGCCGCCTGTGTCAACGCCGCCGAGGCGCGCGCCACCGAGCTGCTCGCGCCGATGCGCGACCGGCCCGGCGTCGTCGTGGACACCTTCACCGCCATGCCGTTCGCGCAGGTGGGCCAGATCTGGCCGTCGCCGGCGGATCCGGTGCCGTCGGTCGGCTACGGCGACGGGCTGCGCGCGCTGGACGACGTCACCGTCGACGATCTGCTGGCCCTGGTGGGCGCCGG
>DASXYE010000190.1:0-6059 GCA_036502695.1 Jatrophihabitantaceae bacterium | reverse complement strand
CCGGATCCGGCTACCGCCCGGGACGCGGTCGAGTTCATTCGCGAGCTGCGGCGGCTCAAGGGGTGGGTCGGCAATCCGTCCTTCCAGCACCTGTCCCGCCGTTCGGGTCAGCCGACCAGCACGCTCGCCGACGCGACCAACGGCCAACGGGTGGGCTTGCCCAGGCTGGAGATAGTCCAGGCGTTCGTGCGCGCGTGCGGCCTAACCGGGGCGGAGGCTGCCGCCTGGGACGAGGCTTGGCGCGACATCCAGTCGACGGTCGCCGTCGGCGCGGCCCAACGACAGGCCTTCAGCCCGCGGGAGCTGCCACCCGACGTCGCTCCATTCTGTGGGCGCGTCAATACCGTGCATGAGCTCGACGAGCTACTCGATCGCGATCGCGCACCGACCTTGGTCGCGATCTCGGGGACTGCGGGGGTCGGCAAGACCGCGCTCGCGCTGCACTGGGCGCATCGAGTCGCTGCCCGGTTCCCCGACGGCCAGCTGTACATCAACCTGTGCGGTTACGACGCCAACCCGCCCATCACGCCGGAGAGCGCCGTCGTGACGCTGCTGCACAGCTTGCTGCCGGTCGGGGCTCCGGTCCCCGCCGGTGCGCGGGAGAAGTTCGCGCTCTACCGAAGCCTCAGCGCCGATCGATCGCTGTTGGTGGTGCTCGACAACGCCGCGACACCCGACGATGTCCGACCACTGTTGCCAGCGGGCAACGACAGCGTCGTGATCGTGACGAGTCGCGACGCGATGGCCGGTCTGGTCGCACGGGACGGCGCGTACCGCATCGACCTGGACGCGCTACCCGCCGGCGACGCGGCCGATCTGCTCGTCCAGCTGGTCGGGACCCGCGCAGCTGCCGACGCCGAGGCGACCGACGCTCTCGCCGAGCGTTGCGCGCGACTACCACTCGCGCTGCGATTGGCCGCGGAACTCGCGATCGGTAACGGCAACGTGAGCATCCGCAGGCTGCTTGACGACCTCGACCACGCAGCTCCGCTCGACGAGCTGGAAACGGGAAGCGATCGGCAGACGTCCCTGCGTTCCGTTTTTTCCTGGTCGTACCAGCGGCTCCCGGCCGACACGGCCCGCGCGTTTCGCCTCCTCGGATTGCATCCCGGGCGTAGCTACGAGCCGTACGCGCTGGCCGCCCTCGCGGACTGCACGCTGGCGGATGCACGAACCGCTCTGCGGACGCTCACCCGGGCCCACCTGCTCGACGATTCCGGTGGCGGCCGGTACAGCATGCACGACCTGCTGCACGCCTACGCCGTCGAGTTGGGTCAGCGAGACAGCGAGGGAGACACAGCGCTGAACCGGCTGCTGGACTTCTACATCCACGTGGCCAAGACTGCGGGCGACATCGTGTACCCCTTCCCTCGACCCGACGTCACCGGACCCCTTTCGATACCGGCCACCACGCTTCCCGACCTGTCCGACAAGGCGGTAGCGCTTGGCTGGCTGACGATCGAACGGCCGAATCTCGTGGCGATTGCGCCGTTGGGCGACCGCTGGCCTCGGCACGTGTGCGCGCTGTCCGAAAGCATCGGTCGCTACCTCAACGTTCGCGGATGCTTCGCGGATGCGCGTCTCGTGCATGAGCAGTCCGCGCGCGCTGCGCGCATGATCGCCAATCGTGGCGCCGAGGGCCGGGCCCTGTCGCGGCTCGGATTGACCTGCGGGCAGGCCGGGGCGCTGACCGAGGCCATCGATTACCTCAGTCGAGCCCGCGAGCTTGCGTCCGAAACCGGCGAGCTGGCCGTGCTGAGCAGCGTCTACAACAGCTTGGGCCTGGTCCACGACGCGCTAGGGCGCCACGACGAGGGCTGCCAGCTCTTGACGCGGGCCCTCGAGTTGGATCTCGCCGGCGATCCGCGGATGGAAGCGGCGCTGCTGAACAACCTCGGGTTGTGTCACGAGCACGCAAGCCGCTACGACCAGGCGCTCGAACTGTACAGCCAGGCTACAGAGAAGTATCGCGAGGCCGGCTGGCGTCCCGGCGAAGGCGAGGTCTTCTACAACACGGGCAACGTCAACCTGCGCCTCGATCGCCCGGCCGCTGCGCTCGAGTTCTGCGAACGTGCCTTGGCGATCGCGCACGAGACGGGATCGATCGAGCTCGAGATGGGTGCGTTGAACAGCCTCGGCGTTGCGCACCGCACGCTGGGCCAGCTCGACGACGCGGCCGCACGGCACAACCAGGCCTTGTCGCTCGCGCAACGCGTCGGCGATCGCATCGAGGTGGCCCGCGCGCTGGACGGGCTCGGCACGGTGGCCCGATTGGCCGGCAACGTCAACGACGCGCACGCGTTCTGGACGGAAGCACTGGCCATCTACACCGGCATCGGCGTGCCGCAAGCGGGCGAGGTGCGCGCCAAGCTCGGCGCGCTCGGCCGGCTGGCCGTCGCGTCCTGACCTCTATATCTCGCGGACGACCTCGTCGGGGGACTTGTCCGGCCGCAGGCCGCGCCAGGACGGATGCCGCAGCCGACCGTCGCCGGTCCATTCGGCGTAGGCCACCTCGCCGACCAGCCGCGGCGTCACCCACTGGGCGTCGCGGGCGTCGGCGCGCGGCACGTCCGGGTGGAACGGCGATGTCTTGCGGGCGATGCGCTTGAGCTGAGCGCTCAGCTCGTCCAGCGCCGCATCGGTGAACCCGGTGCCGACCTGCCCGACGTAGCGCAGCCCGTCGTCGCCCGGAATGCCCAGCAGCAGCGCGCCGACCGTGCCGGCCCGGCGGCCCTGACCGGGACTCCAGCCACCGATCACCACCTCCTGCATGGCGATGTTCTTGACCTTGATCCAGTCCCTGGTGCGGCGACCCGGCGTGTAGCGCGATTCCAGTCGCTTGGCCAGCACGCCTTCCAGGCCTTGCTGCTTGCTGGCGGCGACCGCGCTGGCCCCGTCGCCCTCGAACACCGGCGGCGTCTGCCACGACGGGCCGGCCAGCCCCAGCTCGTCGAGCAGCTCGCGCCGGCTCGTGTACGGCACGTCCAGCAGCGACCGACCGTCCAGGTGCAGCAGGTCGAAGATCAGGTACACGGCCGGGACGTTCTCGGCCAACCGCCGGGCCGCGGCCGCCGTCGCGATGTGCATGCGCTGCTGCAGCCGCTCGAAGCTGGGCCGCCCGGCGTCGTCGAACGCGACGATCTCGCCGTCGAGCAGCACCTGCGTCGTGCCGAGTTGCTCGCCGAGGGGACGCAGTTCCGGGTAGCTGACCGTGACGTCGTTGCCGTTGCGGGACGCGATCGTGATCCGCCCGCCCTCGACGGCCACCAGCGCGCGGACGCCGTCCCACTTCATCTCGTACGCCCACTTGTCGCCGTCGCTCGGGAGCTCACCGAGGGTGGCCAGCATCGGCGTGATGCGCTCGGGCAGCGGCTGCCAGTCGGGGCGCGACGGTGCGTCCATGCGGTGGATCATCCAGTTCTTGCCGCCCGTCTGGAACAGCACGAACCGCCCCTCGGTGCGCTCGCCGTGCAGTACGAACATGACCTCGCGGTCGGTCCACTTCTGCGTCTCGTAGGTGCCGCGGTCCCAGATCGTGACGCCCCCGCCGCCGTACTCGCCGTGCGCGATCGTCCCTTCGAACGTGGCGTATTCGAGCGGATGGTCCTCGACGTGGACGGCCAGGTGGTTGCGCTTCGGGTCGTTCGGCAAGCCCTTGGGCACCGCCCACGACACCAGCACACCGTCGCGCTCGAGGCGCAGATCCCAGTGCAGGGCGGTGGCGTGATGTTCCTGGACGACGAACGAGTTGCCGCTGGGTTTGCCCTTGCGGGGCTTGGGCATCGGCTCGGCGGTGCGCTTCGGATCGCGCTTGCGGCGGTACTCGTCCAGCGGGGGCACGTCCCTATCGTGCCTCGGCGCGGCTTCGCTCGGCCCGCGCCGCGGCCGGCGGGCTCTTCGCGATGCCGTCCGAATCGGACGGCGCGGTGCACACCTCGACGCTGAACATGGCTCCCCCGTTCGCCAATTGCCTTGACCTGTCCCGCAGAATTTCATGACGTGTCGTCTCCCGTCGATGGCCGGGCGGGCATTGATGTGGCGCTCGTGCGTCGCCTGCTCGCCGACCAGTTCCCGCAGTGGGCCGCGTTGCCCGTCACCCCGGTCAAGGTCGACGGGTGGGACAACCGCACCTACCGGCTGGGCTCCTCGCTGACGGCGCGGTTGCCGACCGGTTCGTCGTACGCGCCGGCGATCGACAAGGAAGACCGCTGGCTGCCCGTGCTGGCGCCGCGGCTTCCCGTGGCTATTCCGGTGCCGGTGGCCACCGGCGCGCCGGGCCAGGGCTACCCGTACCGGTGGTCCATACGCCAGTGGATGGACGGCGAGACGGTGACCCCCTCACGGGTCGCGTCGATGACCGGGTTCGCCTCGTCCATTGCCGAGTTCATCCTTGCCCTGCAAGCAATCGACGCTTCGGACGGGCCGGCCGCGGGCGAGCACAGCTTCTACCGGGGCGCGCCGCCGGCGTACTACGACGACGAGACACGCGCCGCTATTGCTTCTTTGGGTGCGGCCGTGGACGGGCCGCGGTGCCTGGCCGTGTGGGACGCCGCGCTGGCTGCGACCTGGGACGGCCCGCCGCGCTGGTTCCACGGCGACATCGCGTCCGGCAACCTGCTCGTGCGCGACGGCGTCCTGACCGGCGTGATCGACTTCGGCACGTCCGGCGTGGGCGATCCGGCCTGCGACCTCGTCATCGCCTGGACATTCTTCGACGGGGCGTCCCGGGCGGCGTTCCGGCAAGCGGTCGCCCAGGACGACGGCACCTGGGCTCGGGCTCGCGGCTGGGCGCTGTGGAAGGCGCTGATCGGCCTGGCCGACGGGACCGCCGTGGACATCAACCACCGAATAATCGACGCCGTTCTGGCCGACGTCCCCGCACTTGGGTGATCCGAGTAGCAACATCATCAGGGTGGTCCGACGTCTAGTAGGTGTCGACCGCATCCGGCGGCGCAGGGAGGCAGTCATGCGGGACTCCACCACCGACTCCGACACCGTGCGGCCCGCCCTCTCGCAGGACGGCCACATCCCGGCCCGGGACCTGCATCCGGGCGACGTCGTGCAGGAGCACGACTGGCCCCTGCACGTCTGCGGCGTCACGCTCGACCCGGCCGCGGTAACCGTCGCGGTGACCGAATTCGAGTTCCCGCTGCACTACGCGGCCGACGCCGAGGTCCACGTCCTGGCCTGACCGCCTTTCCGCGCGCAGAACGGACAACGATGGATCCGACCCGAGCGATCGAAGAGCACTGGCAGGCGTCGGAGGCCGGGGACATCGAGGCCGAGCACGCCATCTACGCCCTAGACGCGATCCTCGACTACCCGCAGTCGGGTGAACGCTTCCGCGGCCGCGCGACGATCGCGGCTCAGCGCGGCGGACATCCCGCCGATCGGCACTTCACGATGCTGCGGATTACCGGCAGCGGGAACATCTGGGTCAGCGAGTGCATCATCAGCTACGACGGCCGGCCCACCTACTCGGTCAGCGTCATGGAGTTCGCGGACGAGCACGTGGTGCACGAGACGCAGTACTTCGCCGACCGCTTCGGCGCCCCCGAATGGCGCCTGGCGCTCGCCGAACCCATGCCGGGCCGGCACATCGACCGCGCCTGACTCAGACGCGTGGCCGACAACCCGGGCCGCTGGTGCTGGTGATCACTCGCCGGCTACTGACGGCCCATCTCGCGTTGTCCGCGCCCAGCCGGGCCGGGTTGCCGGAGCGGCCGAAGGTCCGAAGGTCCGAAGGCGAAACCCGGCCGATCGGCGGGCGCGCGGCGGCCGCGTAGTGGGCCGCCCTTGAAGACGTACAGAAACTCATCGCACAGGGCTGACTGAACCGCCTGACTGAACCGCCTGAACCGCCCCGGAGTGTCTGGAGGTTGGCGGAGGTCTGCGCGCCGCCTGGCCGGGCATCCCGTTGCGCTCCGGGAGGTGACGAGTTCAAACGGCCGGTGAGGTATTTGCTGTTCCCGGACACATACTCAATGAGGAGGGGTGGTGGCCGAGGCTGCGGAAGAACGGTTCCGGTGCTTGTACGACCAGCACCGCGACTCGGTGTA
>DASXYE010000189.1:0-6112 GCA_036502695.1 Jatrophihabitantaceae bacterium | reverse complement strand
GCCGCGGCGAGGTAGGCGGCGATCGCCGAGTCCGGGATCGGCTTGGAGTACAGGCCGTCGCTGCCCGGACCGCCTTGCGCGACAGTGGCAATCAGCTCCATCGCCGGCTGGACCGGGCGGCCGAACCGGGCGTAGCCCGCCGCCTGCCGCTCGATCGCCGCCGCGGCCTGGTCGGGGGTGCCGCGGCCGAGGGCGCCGAGCGCAGGTCCGCCGTGCGCGCCGTAGAACGCGACGACGCGGTACGCCGGCAGGATCCGCCGTCCGCCGCGCGGCAGGCTCGGACCGGACGGCGGTGGCGGCGGGGACGAGCGCGGCCGGCTCGGGCGCGGTTTGGTCGACGCCGGCGTGGACGGACGCGTCGACGGCGGGGCCGGGGTCGAGGCGGTGCTCGTCGGCGACGGGCTCACCGACGGGTGACCCAGGACGGACACCCGGGGCCACGCGGGCCGGCTCGCCGGCTCGTGGTTCGACGCCGTGGTGCACGCCGCACATGCGGCAGCAACCACGGCGACCAACCAGACCGCCCCCCGATGCATGCGGTCTTACCCGAGGTCGAGCCCGGGGTAGAGCGGGTGGGCGTCCAGCAGCTCGTTGGCCGCCGCGTGGGTCTTCTCGGCCACGCCGTCGGGCAGCTCGTACTTCGCCTTGGACACGCGCCCGTCGGTGGCGGCCGCCGGCGAGGTGGCCGACAACACGCCGACGATGAGCTCGGCGACCCGGTCGAAGTCGTCCGGTCCGAAGCCGCGCGTGGTCAGCGCCGGCGTGCCGAGGCGGATGCCGGACGTGTACCAGGCGCCGTTCGGGTCGCGCGGGATCGAGTTGCGATTGGTGACCACGCCCGAGTCGAGTAGCGCCGACTCGGCCTGCCGACCGGTGAGCCCGTACGTCGAAACGTCCAGTAGAACAAGGTGATTCTCGGTTCCACCGGTGACCAGGCGGGCGCCTCGGCGCAGGAAGCCGTCGGCCAGCGCGACGGCGTTGGTCGCCACATCGGCGGCGTAGGAGGCGAATGCCGGCTGCCGGGCTTCGGCCAGCGCCACCGCCTTGGCCGCCATGACGTGCCCGAGCGGTCCGCCCAGGACCATGGGGCAACCACGGTCGACCGAGTCGGCGAACTCCGGCTGGCACAACACCATGCCGCCGCGCGGACCCCGCAGCGACTTGTGCGTGGTGGTCGTCGTGACGTGCGCGAACGGCACCGGGTCGAAGTCGCCGGTGAAGACCTTGCCGGCCACCAGTCCGGCGAAGTGCGCCATGTCGACGACGAGCGTGGCGCCCACCTCGTCGGCGATCGAGCGCATCGTCGCGAAGTTGACCTTCCGCGGGTAGGCCGAGTAGCCGGCCATCAGGATCAGCGGCTTGAACTCGCGAGCCAGCCGGGCGACCTCGTCGTAGTCCAGCAGGCCGGTCTCGGCGTTCGTCCCGTACGAGGTCTGGTGGAACATCTTGCCGGAGATGTTGGGCCGGAATCCGTGCGTCAGGTGGCCGCCGGCGTCGAGCGACATGCCCAGCATGCGCTGCTCGCCGAACGACTTGCGCAGCGTCTGCCAATCGGCGTCGGACAGGTCGTTCACCTGGCGCGCGCCGGCGGTGGCCAGGGCCGGCGACTCGATGCGCTGGGCCAGCACCGCCCAGAACGCGACCAGGTTGGCGTCGATGCCCGAGTGCGGCTGCACGTACGCGTGCGGGGCCCCGAACAGCGCCTTGGCGTGGTCGGCCGCGGCCTGCTCGACGATGTCGATGTTCTGGCAGCCGGCGTAGAAGCGGTGCCCGATCGTGCCCTCGGCGTACTTGTCGGACATCCACTGGCCCATGGTCAGCAGCACCGCGGGCGACGCGTAGTTCTCGCTGGCGATGAGCTTGAGCGAGGTGCGCTGGTCGGCCAGCTCCTGGCCGATCGCATTGGCGACGGTGGGCTCGACCGCGCCGATCACGCGCAGCGCGTTCTGGTATGCGGCCGACACCGCGGCCGGGTCGAACTGGGTCAGGTTGCCGATCTGGCTCATGCGAGCGCGCCTTCCGTCCGTGTCGTGAAGCCACTGAATACCCAGGCGCGCGGCGAGTGCGGCGAGCCGCTCCCCGGTGGTAGGACCCACCTTACGACCCCGCCAGTCCCGGCTCGTGGCGAGCCTCCCGCCATCCGGTTTTGGTCGGACGGACCGCGCAGCGCGGCTCGTCCGACCAAAACCGGAGCTCAGGGGTCGGTGAGACCGGCCTCGTGGGCCAGCAGCCCGATCTGGGTGCGATTGGCGCAGCCGAGCTTGACGAGCATCCGCGACACGTAGCCCTTGACGGTGGCCTCGGACAGGTACAGCCGCCCGGCGATCTGCGCATTGGACAGTCCACCGCCGAGCAGGTTCAGCACCTCGATCTCGCGCTCGGTCAGCGTTTCGACCTGGCTGCGGGCCTGGTCCCGCGCGGCTCGCTGGTCGGTCGACGCGGCGATCAGCCGCCGGGCCGCCGCCGGCGACAGCACCGTGTGCCCCTCGGCGGCCACCCGGACGAGCTGGATGAGGTCCTCGGGCGAGGTTGACTTGACGAGGAACCCCACGGCGCCGGCGTGCAGGGCACGCAGCACGTGCTCGTCCGCGTCGAACGTGGTCAGCACGACGACGACCGGCGGATCGGGGCGGGCCACGATGTGATCCAGGGCGGTCAACCCGTCCATGCCGGGCATGCGCAGGTCGAGCAGCACGACGTCAGGGTGCACCGCGTCGAGCTGGGCCAGCGCGGCGGCGCCGTCGTGGGCCTGCGCCACCACCTCGATGTCGCCGGACGAGCCGAGGATGGTGCGCAGGTGGGCACACACCATCGGCTCGTCATCGACCGTCAGCACCCGGATCATGCGCTGACCCGGTCACCGGTCGGGACGAAGGCGGGCAGCGTCGCCGCGAGCTCGAATCCGCCCTCGGGCAACGGCCCGGCGTGCAGTTCGCCGTCGACCAGCTCGACCCGCCGGCGCAGCCCGGCCAGGCCGACGCCCGAGCCGGTCGCGACGAGCCCCGCATCGGGCGCTCGGGACGGCGCGGCGTTGCGCACCGCCACGTGCACCGCGGCCGGCCCGTAGCTGAGGTCGACCCTCGTGACCGCGCCCGGCGCGTGCTTGCGGACGTTGGTCAGACCCTCGGCGACGATGCGCCCCAGCGTCCGGGCGACGATCGGGGACGCGAGCCCGGGGTCGCCGTGGACGTCCAGGGTGGCCGGCGCCCCGGCCGCGACGGCCTCGGCCACCAGCTCGGCCGGCTCCCGGTGCGGCGCGGCCGCGCTGGTGCCCGAGGGCAACACGCCGACCAGATCGCGCAGCTCGTCCAGGGCACGGCAGCCGGTCACTCGCAGTTCCTCGGCGGTCCTGATCACCTCCGGCTGATCGGCAGCCACTCGCAGCGCGCCGGCCTGCATGACCATGAGCGTCACGTGCCGGGTGACCAGGTCGTGCATCTCCCCGGCCAGGTTGGCCCGCTCGGCAGCCCGGGCCTGCTCGGCCACCGCTCGGATGAGCCGCCGCCGAGCGTCCAGGTACATCGCCAGCAGCGGGCCGACGGCGGTACGGCTGATCCCGATCGTGATCACTGCGGCGGACGGCTGCCACGGCCGGCACACGACGATCGTCAGCGCCAGCACCGCAGCGAAGCCCAGCCAGCGCGGCCGCGACGCCAGCCCCCGGACCGCGACGAACGCCCGCCACGGGCTGCTCGCCCCCAGGATCGGCGCGTAGGCGGCCAGGATGGTGGCGTACGGGGCCCAGACATTGTTGTCGTGTTGAGGCACCAGCACATGGGCCGGGGCGATCAGCAGCGTGACGGCCAGGGTGAACCCGCCCAGGACGGCGACCACGGTGAGCGGGGCTCGTCGTTGGACGGCCAGGGTCAGGCAGGCCACCGCCTGGATCGCGAGCAGCGTCCAAGCCAGGCTCGACGGATGGTGCGGCCACCACGCCGCGCCGCTCAGGGTCAGCACGGTGTCCAGCGTGGCGAAGCCCGTCGCCAGCGACACGTCGAGCGCCGTCGGACGCCAACGTCGTTGCGGGGCAGGGCAATTCATGCCGGCCACGCTACTGAGCCGATCGGTCCCGGCAGCGGGTTCCGGGCGAAGACCCTACGAAAGTCGCATGCGGATCCGACTCCTCGACGTGTCGGCGACAGGCGGTCGAGGCGTCGAATCGACGGCATGACAACAATGACCGAAACCGTGCTACCGGGGCGTTGCCGCCTCGACCCGACCGCTACTACCGTCCGCTTCGCCACCCGGCACCTGTTCGGGCTGGCCCCGGTGCGCGGCACGATGCCCGTGCTCTCCGGTGCAATCCACGTCGGCGACCCGCTGGAGTCCTCGATGATGCAGGTCGAGCTCGACGCGGACGGCTTCCACACCCGCAGCCGGCGCCGCGACGTCGTGGTGTGCGGCCGCCGCTACCTGGACAGCCAGAACCATCCGACCCTGACGTTCGTCGCCGACGGGCCGGTGCGGGAGGGGACGGGCTGGCGCCTGGACGGCCGGCTGACCGTCCGCGATGTGACCCAGGCGGTGTCGCTTCGCATCACGCGCGTTTCCCCGGACGGGGCGGCGTTCGTCGTGGACGCCGAGACGCGCATCGACCGGTTCGCGTTCGGGATCAGTGCCTCGCGCGGTCTGGCCGGGCGCTACCTGCGGGTGCGCGTGCACGCCCGGGTCGTCCGCGACTGAGGTCACATCCTGGGGGTTCTAGTATCGACGGTAATGCGCTGAGTGATGGTTGCCAGCCGCCTCGCGGCGACCCAGGAGGGGTGGATGGATCGGGCTCAGAAGGCCTTAGCAGCGATTGATCTCGGCGGACGGGGCCTCGAGATCGGGCCGTCGTACAACCCGCTGGTGCCGAAGTCGTCGGGTGCCCGGGTCGAGACGGTCGACCACGCCGGCCGCGACGAGGTGGTCGCGAAATACACCTCGTGGGGCCTGGACGAAGAACGCCTGTCGCGGATCGAGACGGTCGACCACATCTGGACCGAGGGGTCGCTGCTCGACGTAGTCGAAGAACGCGGCGTCTACGACTACATCGTCGCCGCGCACGTCGTCGAACACACCGTCGACCTGGTGCGATTCCTGCGCGACTGCGAGCAGCTGCTGTCCGACACCGGGCGCCTGGCCCTGATCGTTCCGGACAAGCGGTACTGCTCGGACCGGTTTCGTCCGGTCTCGACAGTCGGCGATGTGCTCGAGGCGCACTACGCCAACTCGAGGTTCCACACGGTGGGCGCGATCGCCGACCACCAGGCCTACGCGTGCCGGCGCGGTGAGCTGTTCGGATGGGCCGAGGGTGAGCTCGCGCCGCTCGCACTGCAGTTCCCGAAACTCGAATGGATGCCCGAAGTCATCGACGAAGCCCGCCGGCAGGAGGAGTACCACGACACGCACCGGTGGTTGTTCACCCCGACGTCGTTCCGGCTGCTCGTGAGTGACCTGGCCGCGCTCGGGTACCACCACCTCGGCATCGCGGCGTCCGTGGACACCGAGGGCTTCGAGTTCTTCGTCACGCTCGGCCGCGGCGAACCGGTCGACACCGACGACCGGCTGGGCCTGCTGCAGCAGGTGGAGCGCGAGGTCGCCGAACCCGTCGTCTTCCCCGTGCGGCGTGAGCTGGAGCTCAGCGAACTGCGGCTGCAGGCCGTGCAGAACGCGGCCGACGTCTCATCGCGTGAGCACGCGTCCGCACTCGCCGAGCGCGACATCACCATCGGCCGCCAGCACGAAACCATTGCCGGCATGCAGGCCCTGATCGACGCTCAGCAGTCGGCCCTCGCCGACCTGCACGCCTCGACGTCCTGGCGACTGACCCGGCCGGTCCGGGCCGTGTCGTCCGCGCTGCGTCGGCGGCGTTAGCCGACGGGCCCGACGTGGACAGCCCAGCTGACTTCTCAGCGGACTGCCCGGCGGGCGGCGCGCGGCACTAGTCGGACGTCCTAGTATCGACGGTATGGCGCTGGCGAATCCCGACTTCGACATCTACCGGCTGAGCGACGAGCATGTGATGTTGCGCGAGGCGGTGCGCCAGTTGGCCGAGGACAAGATTGCGCCGTACGCGGCTGTGGTGGACGAGGATGCCCGGTTCCCGCAGGAGGCGCACGACGCTCTGGTG
>DASXYE010000188.1:0-8279 GCA_036502695.1 Jatrophihabitantaceae bacterium | reverse complement strand
CACTCGACCTCCCGCACGATCATCGGCGCGTTGCCGACCATCGCCGGCCAGGCCGCGGTGCCCTTCATCGCGTCGACGGCGCGGGGGGCCAGCTGCACGCCCTCGACCAGGAACGTCTCGAGCAGCACGGCGGGATCATCGGCGGTGCGCAATCGCTGCATCGTGTCCGGCGTCGCCACCGGGTGGCCCGGGGTGGGCATCGGCGGTTCGTACAGGAACATCCGGCCGATCGCGTCGGTGATCAGCGCGGCTTCCAGCGAGCACCGGGCGCCGTAGGAGTGGCCGACCAGGTAGACGTCGCGACCGGCCGCCTCGACGACGGCGGCCACGTCCTCGGCTTCCCGGGCAAGGTCGTAGGGCTGGCGCTCGGCGGTGCTCAGCCCGCGTCCGCGGCGGTCCATGGCGTGGACGGTGAAGTGGTCGGCCAACCGGCGCCGGACGGCGCCCCAGGAGCGACGGTCCACGGCGGCGCCGTGCACGAGCACCATCGGCGGGCCGGCGCCGAGTGTGGTGAAGCCGATGACACTGCCGTCGCGGGAGGTGACCGCTCCGGGCTGGCTCATGATCGCGATGCTAGGGCTCAGGACAGGTCGCGCACCCATTGCGGGTCCACCGACAAGACCACGCCGGGCAGCGCGTTGGCCAGCAGGGTGAGCAGCTCTTCGCGCGGCAGCTGCTCGTCGCTAGCCAGCCAGCTGACCACGACCTCCTCGCAGAAGGCCACCCAGCCGCGGACGGCCAGCTCGGTGCTCGGACCGGCCGGCAGGCCCAGGACGTCCAGGTTCTTCATGACCCGGTTGGCCAGCTCGGTGCGCGTCTCGTGTGACACCTCGCGCACGTCGGTATCGCCACTGGCCGCGCCCCGGACGAGAGATACGTACACGTCGCGGTTCTCGGTGACGTAGTCGATGTAGGCGTTGAGGGACGCGGTCAACTGCTCAAGCGGAGGCCGGGCGGGATCCGGCTCGGTGCGCTCGATCAGCTCGCGGGCGCAGGCCCGCACCACCTCGAGGTGGAACTCCTGCTTGGACCGGAAGTAGTGGAACAGCAATCCCCGCGAGATACCGGCCTCGTCGGCGATGGCTTCGACGGACAGGTCCTCGAGGGTGCGCGTGGCGAGCATGCGCACGCCGAGCTCGATGAGCTGGGCGCGCCGAGCGTCCGGGCTGAGCCGCACTCGCTTGGCCATACGCCTATTGAACCATGCTCAGCAATCTATTGACTCGCGTTCAGTTAGCTCGTAGCGTGACCGATATGACGCCCCGAAACGTCGACGTGCTCGTCGCCGGCGCCGGATTCTCCGGCCTCGGCGCGGCGATCAAGCTGACCCAGGCCGGCAAGCGCGACTTCGTCGTGATCGAGCGCGGCAGCGAGGTCGGCGGCACCTGGCGCGACAACACCTATCCGGGCGCGGCCTGCGACGTCCCGTCCCACCTGTACTCGTTCTCGTTCGAGCTGAACCCGCGCTGGTCACGCTCGTTCTCGGACGGCTGGGAGATCCAGCAGTACCTGCGCGACGTCGCTGCCAAGTACCGGGTGCTCGACAAGTTCGTCTTCGACTGCGAACTGCAGTCTGCGTACTGGGACCCCGCCGCCCGGCGCTGGATCGTCGAGACGTCGCAGGGCGTCTACTCGGCGAAGGTGTTCGTGAGCGCGATCGGCGCCCTGTGCGAGCCGGCGCTGCCCGACATCAAGGGCATCGACACGTTCCGCGGCGAGATCATGCACTCGGCCCGCTGGAACCATGACGTGGACCTGACCGGCAAGCGGGTGGCCCTGATCGGGACGGGCGCCTCGGCCATCCAGATCGGCCCGGTGATCGCGCGCGATGTCGCGCAGCTGGACGTCTACCAGCGCACCGCCCCGTGGATCATGCCGCGTCGCGACCGCACCTATCCAAAGGCGGAATCCCTGGCGTACCAGTACGTTCCGGGCCTGCAGCGGCTGGCCCGCACGGCGATCTACTGGGCTCGCGAGACGTTCGTGCTCGGCTTCGCGATCAATCCGAAGCTGGCGGCACCGGCGCGACGCCTGGCGCTCGGCAACATCCACAAGGGCGTGCGCGATCCGGAATTGCGGCGCAAGGTCACGCCGAACTTCCAGATCGGTTGCAAGCGCATCCTGATCTCCAACGACTGGTACCCGATGCTCGAACGGGACAACGTCGAGCTGGTCACCGACGGCATCGCCGAGATCCGCGGCGACACCATCGTGGGCACCGACGGCATCGAGCGCCACGTAGATGCCATCGTCGTGGCAACCGGGTTCCACGTCACCGACTCGCCGGCCTACGACAAGATCAAGGGCGCCGACGGCCGCACCATCGGCGAGGTGTGGCGGGCCGAGGGCATGCAGGCCTACAAGGGTGCGGCGCTGTCCGGTTTCCCGAATCTGTTCTTCATCGTCGGGCCGAACACGGGCCTGGGCCACAACTCGATGGTGCTGATGATCGAATCGCAGCTGAACTACCTGATGGATGCGCTGCGCACGATGGACCAGCACGGCCTCGCCACCGTCGAGGTCCGGCGCGAGGCCCAGGACGAGTACAACGTCGAGCTGCAGAAGCGCATGGAGCGCACGATCTGGACGACCGGCGGCTGCGCGTCCTGGTACCTCGACGCGCAGGGGCGCAACACCACGCTCTGGCCCGGGTTCACGTTCACGTTCCGGCAGCTGACCCGGCACTTCGACCACGCCGCCTACGACACCACCGCGGAGGTGGACGCATGAGCCGGTTCAACCGACAGACCGTCGTCATCACCGGGGCGGGGTCGGGCATCGGCCGGGCCCTGGCCTACGACCTGGCGCAGCGCGGGGCCGTGCTGGCGGTGTCCGACGTGGACGAACTCGGGCTGGCCGAGACGGTCGACCACGTCAAGCAGCTGGGCGCCCGGGTGCGCGGCGATCGCCTCGACGTCACCGACCGCGACGCCGTGCTGGCCTACGCCGACTCGGTAGCCGACGAGTTCGGCGCAGTCCACGTGGTGATCAACAACGCTGGCATCGCATTCACCGGCGACATCGCCGAGATGACCTTCGACGACATCGAGCGAGTCATGGCCGTCGACTTCTGGGGCGTCGTGAACGGCACGAAGGCGTTCCTGCCGCACGTGATCGCATCCGGCGACGGCACCGTCGTCAACATCTCGTCGCTGTTCGGGCTGATGGCCGTCCCGTCGCAGGGCGCCTACAACGCGGCGAAGTTCGCGGTGCGCGGCTTCACCGAGGCGCTGCGCCAGGAGATGTTGGTGGCCGACCATCCGGTGCGCGTGACCTGCGTGCACCCCGGCGGCATCAAGACCGCGATCGCCCGCAACGCCGGCGCGGTACCGGGTCGCGACGCCGCGCAGCTGGGCGAGTTCTTCGACAAGCGCCTGGCCAAGACGTCGGCCGAACGGGCGGCGCGCACCATCCTGAACGCCGCCGAGAAGGGTCACGCCCGGGTGCTCGTCGGCGCGGACGCCCGCTTCCTGGACGCGTACGTGCGGCTGGTCGGCTCGGCCTACCAGCGCATCGGCGCCGCCTTCACGAAGCGGTTCGCCCCGAAGGCCAAAGCATGAAGCCGCGTTACCTCCCCCGGCGGCTGGTGCGGGCCAACGCTGCGGCGTTCTACCGGGTGGCGTTCAACCCGCGCGTGCCGATCCCGGTCCAACGGCGACTGCTCGAGACGGCCGCCCGCTCGCAACCCCTGCCGCACGGGACGGTGGTGCGCCGCGTGATGCTCGGCGGTCGGCCGGCCGACCGGATCACCGTCGGCGCGACCGTACGGCGGCGTACGGTGCTCTACCTGCACGGTGGCGGCTACACGAGCGGGTCGCCGGCCACGCACCGGTCGCTGGCTGCCTTCCTGGCGCGTGAGGCCGGTGCCGTCGTCTATACGCTGGCGTATCGTCTCGCGCCCGAGCACGCCTACCCGGCCGCCCTGGACGACGCGGTGGCGGCCTACCTCGCACTCGACGGGCCGGCCGTGATCGCCGGCGACAGTGCCGGAGGCGGGCTCGCCGCGGCCACCGCCGTGCGGCTGCGCTACCAGGGCGTCACGCCGCCCGGGCTGGTGCTGCTGTCCCCGTGGACGGATCCGGCCGACGACACGATGACGCGACCCCGCGACATGGTGGTGAACGTCGCGCAGGGCCGCCTCAGTGCCGCGGCGTACGGAGGCGGGGTCGACCCGCACGATCCGGGATTCGCGCCGATGCACGCCGACCTCGCCGGGTTGCCGCCCACGCTCGTCCACGTGGCGCCGGGCGAGCTGCTGTACGAACAGGTGCTGCGCTTCGTCGATCGGCTGCGCGCGGCCGGCGTCGACGTCACGCTGCGCGAGTTGCCCGAGCTCTGGCACAGCGGCCACGCGCAGGCCGGCATCCTGCGCGAGGCCCGGGCGGCCGTCGCCGAGGTCGGGGCGTTCGTCCGATCAACGCTCGACGGCGCCGTTCACAGGTCGCACCTGGGAACCGGCAGCACGCTGAGCGCGTGACTCGGGCGCTGCGGACCATCCCGTTCACGATCACGCTGCTCGCGACCCTGCTCGGCACCAGTCTGGCGTTGCAGCACGTCAGCTCGCCCGACGCGATGCTGCGCTGGGCGAGTACCAACGTGCAGAACCTGACGCACCGGCCGATCGTGTCGTTCGTCGCGAGCGCCGTCGTGTTGGACGACGACCGCTGGCCGTTGACGCTGCTGATCCTGGCGATCGGCCTGGTGCTGCTCGAACGCCGCGTCGGCACCGCCCGGGCGCTCGGCATCTTCGCGTCCGGGCACGTGATCGCCACTCTGGTGACCGAAGGTGCTGTCTGGCTGCAGATCCACCGGGGCCAGCTGCCGGCGAGCGCCGCGACGCAGCTCGACGTCGGCATCTCGTACGGGCAGTGGGCGCTGATCGGAGCGGCGGTGGGGTTGCTGCCGGTGCGGCGGATGCGCTGGGCGGCCGCTGCCGGACTGGCCGTGCTCGTCGGGCTGCCGCTCGTGCGTGATTTCGACATGACCGCGTCCGGGCACGCCGTGGCCTTCCTGGTCGGCGCCGCCTGGTGGCGGTGGCTGCCCGCGGTTAGGCCGGAGTCAGCGAACCGGCCAGATGCGGCTTCCCGGACTTGGCGGATCGGACGTCAAGGGCCCACGCTCCGGCTTCGTCCGGTCCGGCGATCAGCGACACCGTCGAAGGCAGCAGCACGGGCGTCTTGAACGCCACCTCGACGGTGAACGCGTCGGGCAGTCGCTCCTCGACGGATGCCAGCATCCGGGCCTTGAGCCACATCCCGTGCGCGATGGCCCGCGGGAACCCGAACGCCCGCGCGGTGAGCGGGTGCAGGTGGATCGGGTTGCGGTCGCCGGACACGGCGGCGTAGCGGCGGCCGATGTCGCCGGGCACGCGGATGTTGATCACCGGGCCGGGCGGCGGGGTGGACGCCGTGCGCGGCGGGCGCGGCCCGGACCGCTTACCCGACTTGCCCCGCCGCAGGTACGTGCTGCGCGAGCGCCACACCGTCTCGTCGCCGACCGTCGCCTCGGCGATCAGGTCGACGGTGTGGCCGGCCTCGTGCTTGCGCAGATCGGTGGCGTGCACGGTGAGCGACACGGTCTCGTCCAGCCGCACCGGGCGGCGCTGCTCGATCACGTTGGCCAGGTGCACGATGCCGAGCAGCGGGAACGGGAACGCCGGGTCGACCATGATCTGGATCGCCAGCGGGAACGCCAGCAGGTGCAGGTAGGTCGGCGGCAACTCGTCGCGGACCCGGAACCCGCACACCTTCTGGTAGGCGGCCAGATGGTCGGCGTCGATGGCCTGGTCGCGCAGTACCAGTCGAGTGGCAGGCAGCTGGTCGCCGTGATGGCGGGCGAGAATCCCCTTGGTGTACAGGGCCATCAGGCTCGGGGGAGCGGCGAGGTCGGTCATGCGCCGACCAGGTTCTGGCCGCACACCCGGACGACCTGCCCGTTGACGCCGCCC
This sequence comes from Jatrophihabitantaceae bacterium, assembly GCA_036502695.1. Lineage (GTDB taxonomy): Bacteria > Actinomycetota > Actinomycetes > Mycobacteriales > Jatrophihabitantaceae > DASXRA01. The sequence goes on along the minus strand of DASXYE010000188.1, from coordinate 2,332 downwards.
GCACTCGGGGAAGACAGCCAGGCTGCGGTTTCCGCGACGTCGACCGGCAAGCCCGCCTGCTGCAGCGAGTTGAGCCGACGAGCCACCTCGCGGGTGGCGAACGGCATCGCGTGCGTCATGTCGGTGTCGATGAACCCGGGCGCGATCGCGTTGATCGTGGCGTCCCGCCGGGCGAACGCCGGGGCGTACGAGCGGACCATGCCGATCACGCCGGCCTTGCTAGCCGCGTAGTTCGTCTGGCCCCGGTTGCCGGCGATGCCGCTGGTGGACGCCAGGCACACCACCCGGGCACCGTCGTGCAGCACCGAGCTACCCAGCAAGGCTGTATTGATGCGCAGCTGTGATTCGAGGTTGACGGCCAGCACGGAGTCCCACTGCTCGGGCTTCATGTTGGCGAGCAGCTTGTCCCGGGTGATGCCGGCGTTGTGAACCACGATGTCGACGCCGCCGTGCCGTTCGCCGAGGTAGCCGAGCAGCGTGGCCGATGCCTCGGGTCCGGCGATGTCGAGTTGCAGGGTGGTGCCGCCGATGCGGTTGGCGACGTCGGCCAGGCGCTCGCCGGCCATCGGCAGGTCGGCCACCACGACGCGGGCCCCGTCGCGGGCCAGCACCTCGGCGATCGCCGCGCCGATGCCTCGCGCTGCGCCGGTGACCAGGGCGACCTTGCCGTCGAGCGGCCGCGCCGGATCCTCGGTCGGCGCCACACCCGGGCCGACCCGGATCGTCTGCCCGTCCACGTAGGCCGACCGTCCGGACAACAGGAAGCGCAGCGCCGACTCCGGCGAGGCGTCGCCCTCGACCAGGACGAGGTTGGCCGTGGCCCCGCCGCGCAACTCCTTGCCCAGCGACCGGACGATGCCGTCGAGGGCTTGCCGGGTCGCGTCGACGGCCGGGTCGGTGCCGTCGGGGGACCGGCCGAGCACGACCACCCGTCCGGACGACGCCAGCCGGCGCAACGTCCCGGCGAAGAAGTCCCGCAGCGGGACCAGGTCGCTGACCGCCGCCACGTCGGTGGCGTCATACAGCAAGGCTGCCCATCGGGTCTCGCCGTCGTCGGCGTCCCGGACCTCGATGTCCAGGCCCTTGGCCACGTCGGCGTTGTTGGTCAGCGCCGGACCGGGCAACAGCGGCGTGCCCGGGTGGTACCGGCGCAGCACCGCCGGACGCGGCAACCCGACCCGGGACGCCACCGCCTTGCCGGCCGGGGAGTTGACCAGGTTCAGGTACTTGTCGCTCACGCCGTGCACCCCCTCATGATCATCTTTTCCCGGCCATTCGTCGGTAGCGCCGAGCCGAACCGACCGGGGAAATCCCGATCGGCGCTCACGCTGCTTCCAGGATGGCCACGACACCTTGCCCGCCCGCCGCGCAGATCGAGATGAGCCCCCGGCCCGATCCCTTCTCGTGCAGCAACTTCGCGAGCGTGGCGACGATCCGTCCGCCCGTCGCGGCGAAGGGATGACCCGCGGCCAACGAGGATCCGTTCACGTTCAGGCGGGACCGATCGATCGAGCCGAGCGCATCGGGCAAGCCCAAACGTGAACGGCAGAAGTCGGCGTCCTCCCAGGCGGCCAGCGTGGCCAGCACGGTCGACGCGAACGCCTCGTGGATCTCGTAGAAGTCGAAATCCTGCAGGGTCAGCTTGTTGCGTTCGAGCAGGCGCGGCACCGCGTACACCGGCGCCATGAGCAGGCCGTCGGCCCGGCGGTCACCGTGCACGTAGTCGACGGCCGCGGTCTCGCCGTCGACGACATGGGCCAGCACCGGGAGGTTGCGCTCGGCCGCCCACTCGTCGGTGGCGAGCAACACGGTGGCTGCCCCGTCCGACAATGGCGTCGAGTTGCCGGCCGTCATCGTGGCGTCCGGACCGCGTCCGAAAACAGGAGCCAGTTTCGCCAATTTTTCCAAGGACGTGTCCGGGCGCAGGTTCTGGTCCCGGGCCAGCTTGCGGAACGGCGTGACCAGGTCGGTGAAGAACCCGCGGTCGTACGCGGCGGCCAGGTTGCGGTGGCTCGCCAGCGTCAGCTCGTCCTGCGCCTCTCGGCCGACGCCCCACTCGACGGCAGTGATCGCCGCATGCTCGCCCATCGACAGCCCGGTGCGCGGCTCGGAGTTACGTGGGATGGCCGGCTTGACCTGGCCGGGTCGCAGGCCCCCGAGGGCGCGCAGCCGGCCGCCGAGCGAGCGGGCGCGGTTGACGCTCAGCAGCACCTGGCGCAGATCCTCGTTCACGGCGATCGGGGCGTCGGACACGGTGTCGACGCCGCCGGCGATGCCCGACTCGATCTGCCCGAGCGCGATCTTGTTGGCGACGAGCAACGTCGTCTCCAAC
>DASXYE010000187.1:0-2841 GCA_036502695.1 Jatrophihabitantaceae bacterium | reverse complement strand
CGGAATCACCTTTTCCAGTAAGGCTTTCGTGCCGTCGAAGCGAAACTTGCCAATGGCCGGATCGAACGTCGGCAGCGGCTCGACCTTCTCACCGTTGGGACCGTCGACGTTGGGTCCACGGTCGGTCAGCCCGTAGAACTCGTTGCGCTCGCCGGGCACCGGCGCGAGGGACGAGCCGTAGGCGCCGCCGGTGATCGGGACGCCGCCGATCGTGGCCAGCGGCGGCAAGTGCGTCTGATACAGCCGCACGGCGTCGGTGACGGTGTAGTCGAACGTGTCGGTACCGGTGAACCCGGCGGCCGGCGAGTAGCTGAACGACCCGTCCTGGTCGAGGCTGAGCGTGCCGTGTGCCGGTGCGGTATGGGACACGAGCGTGACCGGGTCGCCGCTGTCATTCGCCAGCAGTCCACTGTGGACGGTTAAGGTGTGGCCGGCGCGGGCGTCGTAGCGATCGGCGCGAGCGCCGAGTGGCCCGTGCTGGGATCCGCCGTGGTCGGGGTGGTGATCGGGCAGCGCCTGCGCGGCGGCCGCCCCTCCTCCGACAAGCACGGCCACGACGGGCACAGCCAGCCAACGACGCCTCATCCGATCCCCCTGATCAACCGCTCCGATACCGAGGCGGAGTTTCGCGTTCTTACATGGACGCCCGGCAACTCTCGGGTGAACGGCGGGCGGCGCCGACCGGTTGTTGCCGACTCGCGCTGCGCCTACCGGCCAAACAAGCGTGCGTGCTTGCTTTTTTCTGCTTGCCCTGACAGCCTCGAGGCGTGGTGCGTATCGGCAACTGCTCCGGGTTCTACGGCGACCGGTTCGTCGCGATGCGCGAGATGCTCGAGGGTGGGCCGCTCGACGTGTTGACCGGCGACTACCTCGCCGAGCTGACGATGCTGATCCTGGCCCGTGACCGGGCTCGCGATCCGGCACTGGGCTATGCGAAGACGTTCCTGCGCCAGCTGGAGGATTGCCTCGGATTGGCGCTCGAACGGGGGGTCACGATCGTCACCAACGCCGGTGGGCTGAACCCGGCCGGGCTGGCGTCCGCACTTCGGGAACTGGTCGCGCGACTCGGGCTGCCCGCGCGGATCGCGCACGTCGAGGGTGACGACCTGTTGCCGCGGGCGGCCGACCTCGGCCTGGGCGAGCCGCTGGCGGCCAACGCCTACCTCGGCGGCTGGGGCATCGCCGCGTGCCTGTCCGCCGGCGCGGACGTCGTCGTGACCGGCCGGGTCACCGACGCCGCGCTGGTCGTCGGCGTGGCCGCGGCCCACTACGGCTGGGCGCCCTCCGACTTCGACGCGCTCGCCGGGGCGGTCGCGGCCGGCCACGTCATCGAATGCGGCACCCAGGTCACCGGCGGCAACTACTCGTCATTCACGTCTATCGCGGACCTGCGCCGGCCCGGATTCCCGATCGCCGAGATCTCCGCGGACGGTTCCAGCGTCATCACCAAACACCCCGGTACGGGCGGCGCGGTCACCGTCGGCACGGTCACCGCGCAGCTGATGTACGAGGTCAGCGGCGCGCGCTATGCCAACCCGGACGTGACGCTGCGGCTGGACAGCATCATGCTCGCGCCGGACGGGGCCGACCGGGTGCGACTGTCCGGCGTGCGGGGTGAGCCGCCGCCCCCGACGTTGAAGGTGTCGCTGAACACCCTGGGCGGATTCCGCAACGAGGTCGAGTTCGTCCTTACCGGGCTGGATATTCCGGCCAAGGCCGCGCTCGTACAGTCCCAGCTGGACCAGCCCGACGCGGAGTGGACGCTGGTGCGTACCGATCGGCCCGACGCTCCGTCCGAGGAGCAGGCCAGCGCGCTGCTGCGGTGCGTGGTGCGTGGCCCCGACCCGAAAGCCATCGGCCGCCCGTTCTCGAATGCCGCCGTCGAGCTGGCGCTGGCCAGCTACCCGGGCTTCCACCTGACGGCACCGCCCGGAGAGGCCGCCCCGTACGGGGTTTTCCAGGCGGGCTACGTCGACGCGAAGGTCGTCGAACATACAGCCGTGCTGCCGGATGGGACGCGGGTGGCGATCGCCCCGGCGGCGTCGACGTTGCCACTCGAACCGGCGGCGTCGCCGTCCGTTCCGGCGTGGACGTCCGAGCCGACGCGCTCCGTACCCCTGGGTACGGTCGTGGATGCTCGCAGCGGCGACAAAGGCGGCGCGGCCAATGTCGGCGTCTGGGTGCGCGACGAGACGGCCTGGCCGTGGCTGGTGTCCACCCTGACGGTGGCCCGATTGCGCGAGCTGCTCCCCGAGGCGGCCGAACTGCCGATCGAGCGGCACGTGCTGCCCAACTTGCACGCCGTCAACTTCGTGATCGACGGGTTGCTGGGTCTCGGGGTCGCCTTCAACGCGCGGTTCGACCCGCAGGCCAAGGCCCTTGGCGAGTGGCTGCGGGCGCGGCACGTCGACGTACCGGAGTCGCTGCTGTGACCGACGACTTGCTGCGTGAGACGGTGCGGCGCTTCGTCGCGTCGGACGTCCTGCCGTACCAGGACGATTGGGAACGCGGCGGCCTCCTTCCCCGCGAGCTGCATCAGCGGGCCGCTGCGCTTGGCCTGCTCGGCGCGGCGTTCCCCGAGTCGGTCGGCGGCGGGGGCGGCACCGTCCTGGACGCGCTGGCCATCTGCGAGGAAATGCACTACGCCGGTGCCTCGGGCGGGGTGTTCGCTTCGTTGTTCACGTCCGGGATTGCCCTGCCGCACCTCGCGACGGCCGGCGACGCCGCGCAGATCGAGCGCTGGGTCCGTCCTACCCTGCGCGGTGAGCTGATCGGATCGCTGGCCATCACCGAGCCGGACGGTGGATCAGACGTGGCCGGCATTCGCACCAGCGCCAAGCG
>DASXYE010000186.1:0-7398 GCA_036502695.1 Jatrophihabitantaceae bacterium | reverse complement strand
GCAGCCTGCGGCGCCAGGATCGACGCTCGCCGCGTTGTCGTCGTCGGCAGGACGAGTCAAGTACAGCTCTCCTCCTCCGCCTTGCGAGCCTCGATCCTGATCGCCGCATCCTGCACCCGAATTTCTGACTCGGGACACTAGTCGACGTCGGTGGTGTTGTACTTCAACGTGAACACCCCGCGGCGGGACGTGTCGTACACAGCCGTGATCAGCTGGGTCGAGCTCAACGCGATCGTGCTCGAGTAGCCGGCGTCCCAACCCGAAGCCGGGCTGTACAACGTGTGCGTCGGGGTGTCCTCCCAGAGCACGTCGGTGTGCCGCAGCTTGATCTTGACCGGACGGTACGTCTTGTTGGTCGGCGAGTTCGGCTCGCTCCACAACACCGGATACAGGTTGGTGCCGGGGATCAGCCCGAGCTCGGGCCCGTGCATCCGGACGTCGCGCTGGATCGGAGCCGTCCACGTCGTCAGGTAGGTGTTGTCGTACGAGTCGGACTGGTAGCCCGCGACGTCCGTCGTCACCCCGCCGGGTTTGGTCTGCGCGCGGATGATCATCTCCACGTGGCCCGGCTGCAGCTCGGTGATCGCCGGTTCCTGGAAGTAGACCGTCGAACTGCTCGCCACCGTCTTCTGCCGACCCGCCGCGGCGCCGTCGAACGTCACCCCGCCGTCGACGCTGACGATCACCGCGGCGCGTTGCGGCCCGCCGTCGGTCGGTGACCCGTACACCGGCATCAGGATCTGGCCGTTCGCCAGCGGCACCACCTTCGACGTCGTGTACGGGCCGGTCAGGTTCGACGACGTGACAATCGTGCCGCCGCTGAACGACGACATGCCCGAGTCCTTGTAACGCACCCGCGCCGCCGAGGCGGCACCCGTCGTCGCGTTGGCCACGTAGTAGGTCAGCAGCAGCCGGCCGGCGTGCGGACCCGACTTGATGGCGGTGAGCGACGGATCGCGGTAGTCGGTGTCGGTCGCCTGCGCCAGCACGGTCATCCCGGACCAGGACGCCCCGTCGTTCGTACTGCGCACCATGCGGATCTCGCTCGCCTTCTTGGTGTGCGCGCTCGACCAGCGGTAGACCATCAGCAGGTCACCGGACGTCGGATCCCGCTCGATGTCGGGGAAGTAGCCCTGGCAGCTCGCACCGAGTTCCGAGTTGCCACACGCGGCGCCGGCGACCGCGACGGTCTCCACGATCGCTTGTGGTTCGACGTCGGCCTTGGCAGATACCCCAGTCGCGACAAGGCATCCGGCGATGAGCGTGGCTATGAGCGGGAGTCGTCCAGACATCCGGCACCTCCAGGAGGCTGTGCTCGCAGACCGAACAGGAAACGCCGTTCCATGTCAAGAAGGCATGAAATGACGTTCCGAACGCCGAACGCCGAACGCCGAACCGAACGTCGTTACGGCAGCTCGAGCTCGGCCAGGACGGGCAGGTGGTCGCTGGCGATGCGGACGTCGGGGGTGTCGATCGTCTGGACGCTGCGCACGGTGATGCCGCTGTCCGCGAAGATGCCGTCGATGCGCCGGGTCAGCGCCGTGACGTTGGACGTGAACCCGTCGCCCGTGCCAGCGACGGCGAACGCGTCCGAGCCGCGCCCGGCGAGTTCGATCCAGCCAGGCATGTTCGGGGTGGCGTTGATGTCGCCGGCGACGATGGCCGGCACGTCCGGGGCGAAGGTGGTCAGCGCCCGGTGCAACTCGCCGATCTGGTGCGGCTGCGATCCCCCGTCCAGGTGGGTACCGACGACCGCGAACTCGGTTCCGCCGTGCCGCAGCCTTGCCATCGCGACCCCACGCTGGTGGTAGCCCCGATTCTTGGACAGCAGCACGTCCCGCGTCGCTACGACGTCGACGCCGAGCGTGGACAGCACCAGGTTGGCGCCGGCGTCGCGGCCGCCCGTCACGATCACCATCCCGGACCGGCGGGCCAGGGCCGCGCACTTCGAGCGCCAGCGGAAGAACCGCGGCGCCTCCTGGATGCAGGCGACGTCCGGGCGGGCATCGCGGATCACCCGGCTGACCGCGGCGGCGTCGTCACGCAGCGACCGGACGTTGTAGGTGAGCACCCTGATCATGCCGAGCATTCTCCCAAGACGTTCTTCGACCGTTTCGCGACACGACCCGCCACGTCGCCCGTCTAGTGGATAGATCCGATCCAACGGGGTCGCGCCGACCAAGGGGATGCCATGTCCGAGCATGGGACACGCAGCGAGACGTGGCGGCAACGTGCTGCCTGTAGTGGCATGGATACGTCCGACTTCTACCCGAACGATCGCGAACGCGGCCCGACGCTGGCCCGGCGAGAGCGCCGGGCCAAGGGCATCTGCGGCGGATGCCCGGTTATTCAGGACTGCCTCAAGTGGGCACTAGATGCACGCGAGCCTTTCGGCGTCTGGGGAGGAACGTCGGCGAAAGAACGGGCTCGTCTGCTGCAAATCCGGGATCGCCGGGGCGGGTCACGTGGGTCCCGCCTCGGCGAAACCGCGCACGACGGGGGCGAACCGCAGCACGTCGTCCGGGCCGGCGAGCCCGGACAACGCGACGAACACGGTGCGCACGCCCCGCTGCGCCAGCAACCGGTAGCGGCCGAGCTGATCGGCCGGCGTCCCAGCATGGTGGCGGCGGGCGAAGGCGGCCGCCGGCGTTCGGCCTCGTAGCTTCTCGACCCGGGCCGCGACGTCCTCGCGGTCGCGTCCGACGATCGGCACGTCCAGCACGGTGACCGCCGTTTGCCCGGCCATTGCCTTGATCGCGCGGTCGACCGTCTCCAGATCGGAGGCCACGTTGCACGCGTCGGCGTGCCGCTTGGCTATCTGCAGGGTGCGGGCGCCGGAACCGCCCACGATGATCGGGATGTCCGAGACCGGACGCGGGTAGCACGTCGTCTCGGGCAGTCCGGCGCCGGGCTTCGTGCCGCTGGCCCACAAGGCCCGGATGACCGGGATCGCGCGTTCGAGCTGATCCAGCCGCTCGCGGGCGCCCGGGAACGCCAACCCGAACCCCGCGTGCTCGCGCGCCCACCAGCCCGCGCCGATACCGCAGAACGCCCGCCCGCCGCTGAGCGCGTCCAGGGTGGCCAGCGACTTGGCGACGATGCCCGGTGCCCGGTACGTCACCGGCGTGACCAGCGTGCCGAGTTCGAGCTCGGACGTGACCCCAGCCAGCAGCCCGAGCGTTACCAGCGGCTCGGGAATCGGTTCCCAGGCCCGACCCACCTGCGGGATCTGGATCAGGTGGTCCATCAGGGCCAGGCCTGCGAAGCCGGCCTCGCTCGCGGCGTCGGCGATCGAACGCAGCCAGCCGGCCAGGTCGTCGCCCCAGTCGAAGCGGGAAATCTGCAGCACAACGCCCAGCGGCCGGCCCTTGGTGGCGGCGGATTTAGCAGCGGGTGGCGCCGTGGCGGCCCCTGGAGCGGCGTCAGTGGGCGTGGACGCGTCGGCCGAGGTTGCCCCGTCCACGACGAGATCCCAGCCCTCTACGGCCAGCTCGGCCGGCACGTCGCGCATCCGCCGCAGCTGGGCGGTCAGCGCCGGGGCGGGCACCGGGCGGTCCCGCACGCGATTGCGACGGCGGCACTCGGCTGGATCCACGTGGAACACCACGGCGACGGTGGGCAACCCGGCCTGGCGCGCGGCGGCCAACCAGGCTCGGCGGCGGGCGACGTCGGTGCCCAGCGTGTCGACCACGGTGGTCAGGCCGCGCCCGACCCGGGCGGCCACGATCTGCTCGAGCAGGGCGAAGGCGTCCACCGAGGCGTCCAGGTCGGCCGGCCCGCTGCCCACCACGGCGCGCAGCGCATCCGACGACACGACCTCGGCCGGGCGATAGCGAGCGGCCGCCCAGGTCGACTTGCCCGATCCCGAGGCGCCGATCAGCACCACCAGCGCCGGATCGGGAATCGTCATCCGGGCAGTGTCGCAGCCCGGACCGCGTCGGCGGTGCGCCGCCGAACGAGCGCCGCGGCGCCGCGCATGGCCTGCTCGGGGGTGGCGAGGTCGGTCAGGGCCAGGACACCGGCCAGCTCGGGCGGGCGCACCGTCGCCCGTCCGGCGATCAACCAGGTCCGGACACCGGCGCCCGTCGCGGCTCGGGCCACGCCGATCGGGGCCTTGCCGGTCAGCGACTGCTCGTCGAACGAGCCCTCGCCGGTCAGCACCAGGTCGGCGCCCCGGACGGCGGTTGCGAACCCGAGTCGGTCGAGCACGACGTCCGCCCCGGACACGACGGTCGCGCCCAGGAATGCGATCGCCCCGGCGCCGAGTCCGCCGGCGGCGCCGCTGCCCGGGACGTCCGGCAGGCCGGCCACCTCGGCCCAGCGCCGCAACCCCGACGCCAGCCGCTCGATCTCGTTCGGCCCGGCGCCCTTCTGCGCGGCGAACACGTAGGCGGCGTCGAGCAGCCCAGCCGTAACATCACAGGCTAGCTGTACATCGACGGACGGCCGGGTCAGCCCGGACGCATCGAGCCGGGCCAGCTCAGACAGGGAACCGCCGCCCGGCGGCAACTCGGCCCCGGCCGAGTCGAGCAGCCGGGCGCCCAGCCCGCGAGCCAACCCGGAACCGCCATCGGTCGACGCGCTGCCGCCGATGCCGAGCACCAGCCGGGTTACCCCAGGGGCAGCGGCCGCCGCCTGCACGAGCTGGGCCACCCCGATTGTGTCGGCGGCCAGTGCCGTTCGCGCCGACGGCTGCCCGACCAGCGCCAGCCCGCAGGCCTGCGCCGCCTCGACCACCGCCGTGCCGTCCAGTACGGCGAACCGCGCCGTGACCGGATCGCCCAGCGGCCCGGCGACGACCACCTCGTGCGGCGTGGCACCGGCCGCGACGAACGCGTCGACGGTGCCCTCGCCGCCGTCGGCCACCGGCATCGTCACGACATCCGCGTCGGGCACGACGTCGAGCACGCCCAGCCGCATCGCCGCGGCGGCGGCCGGTGCGGTCAGCGAGCCCTTGAACTTGTCCGGCGCGATCAGGACGCGCATGTGATCGTGACGTCCGCCTGCCGGACCAGCGTGTTGAGCAGCTTGCCCTGATCGGGGGTGAGTTGCAGCAAGGCGGCCAGCTCGTCGGCGCTCATCTGCAGCCGGCTGCCCCGGGCCGGCAACTCGCCCGCAACCTCGAACCGGGCGTCGAGCAGCGCGTCGACCTCGTGCTGGGTGCGCGGATCGTCCGGCCCCCACTCGCACAGCATCGTGACGACGTCCCACGGGATGTCCAGCACGGCGGCCATCTGCAGCTGCAGGACGCCGATGTCGGGGAGCACCCGCCGTTCCTCGACGGTGCGCAGCCGATACGTCGAATCGAGTTCCTCGTGCTCGCCGACGACGAACTCGGTCCGCGACGCCCCGAGCAGCGCCGTCGCGCTGGCGTCCAGGTCGCCGTGGCGCAGGGCGACCCACACCGCCGCCGGCAGCGGGTCGGCGCCGTCCACGGTGGTGGCCGCGAACGCCACCTCGAGCGGTTCGTCGCTCGTCCGGGACCGAGCCTCCCGACCCTGGGCGAGCAACTGCAGCACGGCCATCGGTCCGCGGGCAGCGTCCACCGCGGCCTCGTACTCGACGAGTCGCTGGTCGGTCGCGCCCTTCGGAGTTCGCGCCATGGATGGACGGTAGCGCCGCCGCACGCAAACGCAACGCAGCCCTGGCCGCCACGTCGGACGACCAGGGCTGCGCCGGATCAGCGAATCAGTGACTCAGCCGGGTCAGTACCAGCCGTTGCTCTGCGAGTGCGCCCAGGCGGCGCTCGGCGAGCCGTACGTGCCGGCGATGTAGTTCAGCCCCCACGCGATCTGCGTGGTCGGGCTGGACTGCCAGTTCGGGCCGGCCGCGGCCATCTTCGAACCGGGCAGCGCCTGCGGAATGCCGTAGGCGCCGGACGGGTTGGCAGCTCGGACGCTCCACCCGGACTCGCGGTTCCACAGCGCCACGAGCGGCGACATCTGGCCGGAGCCCCAGCCGTGCTTGGCCAGCAACTGCGCGGCGATGCGCTGGTTGCCCTGGTAGTGGTTGACCCACGACGGAGGTCCCGGGATCCGGACGGTCCGCCGCCCGATCACCTTGTTCCCCGTACCGGTGCCGATGTTGTAGGCGATCACCGTCACGTGGTTGATGCCCGGACGCAGCTTGCCGCGCAGCACGTACACGTGGTGGCTGCCGCGGGCGCGCGTTCCTGCGACGCGGTGGCCGTTGGCGTACTCACGGACGAGCAGCGGGTGCTTCGTGTTGTCCGGGTCGTATGCGGTGCCACGGATGTAGACCGAGTGCGGCCCGCGCGCCATGTGCGCGTTGCCGCGGGGGTTGCGGGTCGCCGGGTTGACCAGCTTGATCGTCCGGTCGCCGATGACCGTGTTGGTGCCCAGCCCGACGTTCAGGGCGACGACCTTGAGGTGGTGGGTGCCGTACGAGCGGACGTAGGTCTGCGAGTACCAGGCGTTGCTGGTGTGCCGCGTCTCGCGAAGGGTGCCGTCCAGGTAGATCGCGACACGGATGCCACTGCGCGAGTCGATGTCGGTCGCGGGGCCGTAGAAGCGGATGAGGTGACCGGAGGTCCGAACTCCGAGGGTGCCCCTGGGGTTGTGGAGGCTGGACGAGGGGACGTCCGCGCTCGCAGGGCCGGACAACGTCGTTGTTGCCGCGGTAAGGGCCACGAGGACCGAAAAGATCCGCGTGGCCCGGCTTCGGGAGCGCTTCTCGTTGGGATGCCTCGTCGAGGCTGTTTTCGACTGCATGGGGAAGCAGTCTTAACGCTGCGGCACCTGAAATTTTCCCGATTCACAGCCACGACCGGGAATAAGATCGGTGATCGCGCAAACAGACACCCCGCTGCAGCCCCGATGTTTGCGGCGGAGGAGCGGGGTGGGGCCGTGGTCGGGCCGTGTGGTAGCAGTGTGATCTATCCCGCTGCGGGAATGTGACCGGGGCCACGTCGGTGTTGCGGACCGCAACAAAACCGGGCCGAAGCGTGTCCGCCAATTCGAACAGGTACGCGAGGTCCTTGCCGAAGTTGTGGATCTTGCCGTTCGTCCGGATTCGTCAAGGCGAACGGGACCTAACTCCCCCGCGGATGTAGAGGTACGCCCTCTCGGATGTAGAGGTCGCTCCATCGAGCGCGGGCCAGCGCTGTTCTTAGCTCGATGCATGACCTTCAAACACACCGTCACTGCCACCGCTTGTGCCGCAGCCGTGCTGGCCACGTCCGGCGCCGCCCTCGCAGCCACGACCGCGTCCACGACCGCGCCCGCGCCGAATCACTCGGCCGGACGCGGCACGATCGTCTCGACCACGCGGCTGCCGCAGCTGTCGGCCGGCGAGATCAAGTCCTATCTCAAGGAGTCCGGGTTCGACGCGTCGCAGGTGCGTTACGGCGTCGACGCCTACCGCATCGTCTACCGCACG
>DASXYE010000185.1:0-5745 GCA_036502695.1 Jatrophihabitantaceae bacterium | reverse complement strand
GCCAGTGATGTCCTGGCGCGTGGCGTTGTGCAGCCGGGTGTTCTGATCGCGGAACTCGCGGATCTCGGTGCGGATCTCGGCGACGTCGCGGTCGGCGCCGCCGGCCAGTACTCGCGCCGCGGCGGCATCCTGCTCGCTCACCCGCAGCCGCTGCTCGAGTCCGCTCACGCGGCTCTCCAGCGACTCGACGCGGCTCTCCAGTTCGTCCGGCACATTGCGAGCGTAACTCAGCGGGCCGCTGCTTGCCCGGGTTATCCACACGCCGTCAGGCGGGGTGGGCGCCGTTCGAGGGGTGGACGGTGAAGGCGCTCGCCGGGGTGAAGCCGGCCTTGCGGTAGGCCCGCTGCACGGCATTCGTGGCCCGGGTGACGCCGTTCGGTGGGACCAGCGCGATCACGCAGCCGCCGAAGCCGCCGCCGGTCATCCGCGCACCGTACGCGCCGGCGCCGAGCAGCGCCTCGACGGCCGTGTCGACCTCGGGCGCGGTGATCTCGTAGTCGTCGCGCATGGACGCCTGGGAGGCGTTCAGCAGCGGGCCGATGTCGCGCAACCGCCCGGCGCGCAGCAACTCCACCGTCGACAGCACGCGGGCGTCCTCGGTCACGACGTGGCGCACCCGCCGGCGCAGCACGTCGTCGGGTAGCCGACCCAGGGCGGCGTCCAGGCCGTCGAGGGACACGTCCCGCAGGGCTGCAACGCCGAGCAGGCCGGCCGCCTTCTCGCAGGCGGCGCGCCGGTCGGCGTACTCGCCGTCGGCGTGGTGGTGGCGGGCGTGCGTATCCACGACGAGCAGCTCGAGGCCCGCCGCGCCCAGGTCGAACGGCACCGGCGTGCCGGACCAGGCGCGCATGTCGCACAGCAGCACGTGGTCGGCCTCGCAGAGCAGGGCGGCCATCTGGTCCATGCCGCCGGTCGGCGCGCCCACGTAGTCGTTCTCGGTGCGGTGGGTCAGCGTGACCAGGTCGGGCCGGGACAGCCCCAGTCCGAGCAGGTCGTTCACCGCGGCGGCCAGCGCGCAGATCAGCGCCGCGGACGACGACAGCCCGGCGCCGCCCGGCACGTTGCTGTCCAGGTGGATGTCCAGCCCGGGCAGGTGCACGCCGCGCTCGGCGAACGCCCACAGCACGCCCACCGGGTAGGCGCCCCAGCCCTCGACGCCGCCGAGCTCGGCGACCGGCACCACCACCGGATCGTCCGCACGCTGGGTGGACGTCACCCGGATCTCGGTGCCGTCCGTAACCTGCACCGTAGCTGTACAGCCTTGCTGGATAGCTAGCGGCAGAGCGAAACCGTCGTTGTAGTCGGTGTGTTCACCGATCAGGTTGACCCGGCCCGGGGCTCGCCAGACGCTCGTCGTGTTCATCGGGTTGCGAACCCCCATGCGTCGGCGACCATCCGGTCGAGGTCGCGTTCCGGACGCCAGCCCAGCTCGGACGCGGCCCGCGCGTTGGACGCCACGAGCACCGCCGGATCGCCGGGCCGGCGCGCGGCCTCGCGGGTCGGCACGTCCCGGCCGGTGACCCGGCGGACCGCCTCGACGACCTCGCGCACCGAGTAGCCGCTGCCGCTGCCCAGGTTGACCACCCGGTGCTGGCCGGCGGTGGCCGCCGCCATCGCTCGTAGGTGGGCATCGCCCAGGTCGACGACGTGCACGTAGTCGCGGATGCAGGTGCCGTCGGCGGTGGGATAGTCGGAGCCGTAGACGTCCAGGGCGGGACGCGTGCCGGCCGCCACCTGCAGCGCGATCGGGATCAGGTGCGTCTCGACGGCGTGCCGCTCACCGAAGGCGTGGCCACCGTCCGGGCGAAGCAGCGCGCCGGCCACGTTGAAGTAGCGCAGGCTGACCGCGGCCAGACCGTACGCCCGCGCATAGTCGGTCAGCGCCAGGTCGACGGCTAGCTTGCTGGCGCCGTACGGATTCGTGGGCGCCGCCGGCGCATCCTCCACGATGGGCACCTGCGTCGGTTCGCCGTACGTGGCGGCGGTCGACGAGAACACGAGCCGCGGCACGTCGTTGGCCCGCATCGCGTCGAGCAGGGCCAGCGTGCCGCCGACGTTGTTGTGCCAGTAGCGGTCGGGATGATCCACCGACTCGCCCACCAGCGACCGGGCCGCGAAGTGCAGCACCGCGTCGTAGCGGCGCTCGGCCAGCACCGACCCGGCATCCGTGATCGACGCCTTGACGAACTCCGCGCCCGGCGGCACTGCGTCGGCGTGCCCGGTCGACAGGTCGTCGAGGGCGGTCACCTCGTGCCCGGCCTCGAGCAACATGGCCGCCACGACGCTGCCGATATACCCGGCCCCACCCGTCACCAGAACGCGCATGGAACATATTCAAACAGATCCAAACGTTATTCGATCCGCCGCGGGCGGATCGGCTCATCGCCGCCGCGCTTGGTCGGGATGAGATTCCGCCGAGGCGGGCGGGCGCGCGTCCGGTACGCCCCTTAGACTCGCCCGCACCATGAGCACGACCTTGCTCAACGTCGCCATCGTGCTGGCCCTGATCCTGCTCGAAGGTTTGTTCGTCGCGTCGGAGATCGCCCTGGTGTCCCTGCGGGAGGGCCAGGTGCGGGCGATCGCCGAGACCGGCCGCCGCGGCGCCGCCGTCGCCCGGCTGGTCAGCGACCCGAACCGGTTCCTGGCCACCGTCCAGATCGGCGTCACGCTGACGGCGTTGCTGTCCAGCGCGTTCGGCGCGATCACGCTGTCCGAGCGGGCGAAGGACGCGTTGGTCGACCACGGCATGAGCGAGGGGCTGGCCGGTCCGCTCGGCTTCATCGGCGTCACGCTCCTGATCTCGTTCGTCACGCTCGTCATAGGCGAGCTGGTGCCCAAGCGCCTGGCCCTGCAGCGCGCCGACGGCACCGCCCGGCTGGTCAGCCCGACGCTCGAACGGGTGGCGGTGGCGTCCCGGCCGGTGATCTGGCTGCTGTCCAAGTGCACCGACGTGCTGGTCCGGCTGCTCGGCGGCGACCCGAAGATCGGTCGAGAGGCCATCACCGAGGAGGAGCTGCGCGGCCTGGTCGCCGCCCACGAGTCGCTGACCCCCGACGAGCGCCGCCTCATCGACGACGTCTTCGCCGCCGGCGAGCGCACGGTCAGCGAGGTGATGGTGCCGCGCACCGAGGTGACGTTCCTCGAGGCGTCGCTGACGGTCAGCCGGGCCCGCAAGGTTGCCGCCGAGTCGCCGCACTCGCGGTACCCGGTGATGGGACGGGGCCAGGACGACGTCCAGGGCTTCGTGCACATTCGCGACCTGCTGCTCGACGAGCGCGCTCCCCGAGGGTTGACGGTCGGCGACGTGGCCCGCGAGGTGAAGGAACTGCCCGGCTCGAAGAACGTGCTGGCCGCGCTGTCCGAGATGCGGCGCGAGGGCTATCACCTGGCGATCGTGATGGACGAGTACGGCGGCACCGACGGCATCGTCACCCTCGAAGACCTGATCGAGGAAGTCATCGGCGACATCCGCGACGAATACGACGTGGACCAGTCCGGCCCGGCCCGCCTCGTGGGCGGCGCCGTCGAGGTCGACGGCCGGCTGAACCTGGACGACTTCGCCGAGTTCACCGGCCTGCAGTTGCCGGAGGGCCCGTACGAGACCGCCGCCGGCTACGTCATGTCCGCGTTGGGCCACCTGCCGAGCCTGGGCGACAAGGTCGAGTTCGAGGGTCATTCGATCGCCGTGACGGCCGTCGACGGACGCCGTGCGGCACGCGTGCGGGTCACGCCGCCCCCGGCTTGATCCATTGCGCCGAGGTGCCAGAATCGGGGGCTATGGCGACGAGGCGTGCACGGGTGCTCTCAGGGATTCAACCGACCGCGTCGTCGTTCCACCTCGGCAACTACCTGGGCGCCGTGAAGCAGTGGGTCGCCATGCAGGACGAGTACGACGCGTTCTACTGCGTCGTCGACCTGCACGCGATCACGCTCGACCCGCCGGCCCCGGACGAGCTCCGTCAACGCACCCGCGTCGCCGCGGCCCAGCTGCTGGCGGCCGGACTCGACCCCGAGCGGTGCACGCTGTTCGTGCAGAGTCACGTGCCGCAGCACACGCAGCTGACCTGGGTGCTCGAATGCCTGACCGGGTACGGCGAGGCCAGCCGGATGACCCAGTTCAAGGACAAGGCCGCGCGCGGCGGCAACTACTCGGTCGGGCTGTTCACCTACCCGGTGCTGATGGCGGCGGACATCCTGCTCTACCAGGCTGATGCGGTGCCGGTCGGCGAGGACCAGCGCCAGCACCTCGAGCTGACCCGCAACGTGGCGCAGCGCTTCAACCACAACTACGGCCCGACGTTCACCGTGCCCGACGCGTTCATTCCCAAGGAGACGGCCAAGATCCTCGACCTGCAGGATCCCACCGCCAAGATGAGCAAGTCGCTGGGCGACGCCGGCACGCTGAACCTGCTCGACGACCCGGCGGTGCTGACCCGCAAGATCAAGCGCGCGGTCACCGATACCGAGACCGAGGTGCGCTACGACCCGGCGGCCAAGCCCGGTGTGTCCAACCTGCTCGGGATCCTGGCGGCGGTCACCGACCGGACGGTCGACGACGTGACGGGCGATTTCGCCGGGCAGGGCTACGGCGCGTTGAAGGGCGCGGTGGCCGAGGCCGTGGTGGCCTTCTGCGAACCGTTCGCGAAGCGGACCGCCACCTTGCTGGACGACCCGGCCGAACTCGACCGGCTGCTCGCCCGCGGCGCCCAGCGGGCCCGCGCCGTCGCCGAGCAGACGGTGCGCACCGTCTACGACCGAGTCGGCTTCCTGCCGGAAGCAGGAAAGCGATGAGCGAGGAAGACCCAACCACGAACGCGATGAGCGCTCGCGCGAAGAGCCCCGCCGCCGCTGCGCGGCCCGCGACGAAGGAGCGGTGCGGATCTGCGTTGGACCCCGAGCTTGCGAGTGGGTCCACAAGGAGATTCGCGAAAGGCGGGACAAGGATATGAGTGACGAGCCGATCACGCTCGGGGTTGCGATCGCGATCCCGGAACCGCACGCCACGGTATTGACCGGCTGGCGCCGGCGCGTCGGCGATCCGCAGGCCGACCTGATCTGGCCGCACGTCACGCTGCTGCCGCCCACTCCGGTCGAGCCGATCCGGATGGGCGTGATCGAGGAACACCTCGCGACCGCAGCGGGTTCGCGACCGCCGTTCGTCATGCACCTGTCCGGCACCGGGACGTTCCGCCCGGTGTCGCCGGTGGTGTTCATCCAGGTGGCGCGGGGCGTCTCGGACTGCGAGGTGCTGGAGAAGGCGATTCGGCGCGGACCGCTGCAGCGCAAGGTCGATTTCCCGTACCACCCGCACATCACCGTCGCCCAGGACATACCCGATGAGGGCCTCGACCTGGCCTACGACGGTCTGGCCGGCTTCGTCGCGCGCTTCGCCGTCGAGCGGTTCACCCTGTTCGAACGCCATCCCGACGGGAAATGGCTGCCCCGCACGGAATTCGCCCTCGGGGCGCCGTGAACCTGCCGGGCTTCATCACCCGGACCCGCGACGCGGCCAAGGCCCGGTGGACCGCCGTCGGCGAGCGATACTTCTGGCTCAAGCACATCGTGCTGGCCTGGAACCGGTTCAAGGACAACAACGGCAACCACTTCGCCGCCGCGATCACCTACTTCAGCTTCCTGGCGCTGTTTCCCACACTGCTGCTCGCCGCGGCGGTGCTCGGATTCGTCCTACGGCACAACCCTGATCTGCAGAACGACCTGCTCGGCAAGATCACCTCGGGGCTGCCC
>DASXYE010000184.1:0-3502 GCA_036502695.1 Jatrophihabitantaceae bacterium | reverse complement strand
GTTGCCGGAGTTCGCGCCGCAGACGTTCCGGTCGTGGTTCGCTTCTCGGGCGCCGCGTACCGGCGGCGAACCGGTTGTGCTCTGGGTCGACACGTTCACCGAGCACTTCACGCCGGCAGTCGGGCAGGCCGCCGTGCGCGTTCTCGAGAACGCCGGCTACGAAGTGCGGATCACCGACCAACCGGTGTGCTGCGGGCTGACCTGGATCTCGACCGGCCAGCTCGACGGGGCTCGCCGGGAACTGCGCCGCACCCTGGATGCCCTGGCCCCGCACGACGGCCTGCCGATCGTCGGACTGGAGCCATCCTGTACAGCCGTGCTGCGCTCCGACGTCACCGAGCTGCTGCCCGATGATCCGCGGGCGGCCCGGGTGCGGCAGCAGACGCGGACGCTCGCCGAGCAGTTGCGGGCGACCGAGGGCTGGACGCCGCCGCGCCTGGACGGCACGCACGGCGTGGCCCAGCCGCACTGCCACCAGCACGCCGTCCTCGGGTGGGACGCCGACAAGGCGCTGCTGGCCGACGCCGGCGCCGAGATGACGGCGGTGGGTGGATGTTGCGGGCTGGCCGGCAACTTCGGCGTCGAGCGCGGCCACTACGACGTGTCGGTGGCGGTTGCCGAAAACGCCTTGCTGCCGGCCGTCCGGGCCGCCGATCATGACGCCGTCGTGCTTGCCGACGGGTTCTCGTGCCGGACCCAGCTCGACCAGCTGGCGCAGACCCGAGCGATCCACCTCGCCGAACTACTCGACCTGGAGACCACACAGTGAACGGCTTCGTTCCGCCGCCCTACCCGTACGAACGGCTCGGCGAGGTGATCGCGATCGCCGGGCAGCACGATGGCGGCGCCGTCGACCTGTCGATCGGCACGCCCTGCGACCCGGCGCCGCCCGAGGTGATCGCGGCACTGTCCACAATGGACGGTGCCCGGACGTACCCGCCGTCGATCGGCACGCCGGCCTTCCGCGCGGCGGCGGCCCGTTGGATCGCACGCAGGTTCCCCGGCGTCACCGTCGACCCGGCGTCGCAGCTGGCGGCCTGCGTGGGCACCAAGGAGTTCGTCGCGTCCGTACCGCAGTACCTGCACCTGCGCGACCCGTCCCGCAACACCGTGCTGTACCCGGCGATCAGCTACCCGACCTACGAGATGGGTGCCATCCTCGCCGGGTGCCGTCCGGTGCCGTACCGCACGCTGGACGAGATCGACGACAGCGACGCCGATCGGGCTTTGTGCATATGGACGAACTCGCCGGCCAACCCGACCGGCGAGCTGCTCGACCTGGCCGCCGTCGCCGACTGGGGCCGGGCTCGGGGCATCCCGGTGTTCTCCGACGAGTGCTACGCCGAGTTCGTCTGGCAGGGCTCGCGCTCGACCGTGCTGCAGGGCGGCAGCCAGGGGATGATCGCCGTGCACTCGCTGTCCAAGCGGGACAACTTCGCCGGCGCCCGGATCGGCTTCTACGCCGGCGACGCCGAGCTCGTCCACTACCTACGCGAGGTGCGCAAGCACGCCGGGCTGATGCCGCCCGGACCGGTGCAGGCCGCCGCGGTGATCGCGCTCGACGACGACGCGCACGTCGAGGCCCAGCGGGCCCGGTACCTGGGCCGGCTGCAGCGGCTGCAGCAGGTGTTGAAGGCGGCCGGCTACGACGCGCCGCTGCCGGGCGGGGCGTTCTACCTGTGGGCGCCGGCGACCGATGCCTGGGCGGCCGCGCGCGACCTGGCGGCCAAGGCCGGCATCGTCGTGTCGCCCGGGGAGTTCTACGGCGAGCAGTCGGCCGGGTTCTTCCGGGTGGCCGCCGTGGCCCCGGATGACCGCATCGAGCTGGCCGCCCGACGGGTGGGCGCCTAACCAGCGCGGTTTGGTCACCAGTCGTCATATCCGCCTACTGGTGACCAAAACCGGGCCACCCGATCGGCGGCTGCAATACTGCGGACACATCATCGCCTTACGCTCCGGGGGGTGGCCGACCTGTTCGACGACTACCGCCTCGGCGCGGCCTGGGACGAGATGATCGACCCGGCCGGCAACCCCCGCGCGTCGTATCGGTCCCTGTACGAGTCGATGAACAACGCCGGGGTGACCGAACTGCGGTCCAGTGTCGATTCGCTGGCCCGGGCCTACCTCAATCAGGGTGTGACGTTCGACGTCGGCGGCGAGGAGCGCCCGTTCCCGCTGGACATCGTGCCGCGGGTGATCGACGACGCGACGTGGCAGGTGATCGAGCGGGGCGTCCGGCAGCGGGTCCGCGCCCTCGAGGCGTTCCTGGACGACGTGTACGGCCCGGCCCGGGTGGTGGACGACGGCGTCATACCGAGACGGGTAATCACGTCGTCCAAGCACTTCTACCGTGAGGCGTACGGCATCCAGCCGCCGAACGGGGTGCGGGTGCACATCTCCGGCATCGACCTGATCCGCGACGAGCAGGGCACGTTCCGGGTGCTCGAGGACAATGTCCGGGTCCCGTCAGGCGTTTCCTACGTGCTGGCCAATCGCAGCGCGATGCGCCCGCAGTGGGCCGACACGCTCGCTCGCGTCCGGCTGCGGCCGGTCTCGCACTACCCGCAGCGGCTGCTGGCCGCGCTGCGTCGGGCGGCGCCCGCCGGCGTCAGCGAGCCGAACGTCGTGGTGCTCACCCCGGGCGTCTACAACAGCGCGTACTTCGAGCACGCCTGGCTGGCCCGGGCGATGGGCGTCGAACTCGTCGAGGGCCGCGACCTGGTGTGCGCCGGCGGCATCGTGCGGATGCGCGATACCCGTGGTGAGCGCCGCGTCGACGTGATCTATCGCCGGGTCGACGACGAGTTCCTCGACCCGGTGCAGTTCCGGCCCGACTCGATGCTCGGCTGCCCCGGGTTGCTCACCGCCGCCCGCGCCGGCAACGTCACGATCGCCAACGCCGTGGGCAACGGCGTCGCCGACGACAAGCTGATCTACACCTACCTGCCCGACCTGATGCGCTACTACCTGGGCGAGGATCCGGTCCTGCCCAACGTCGACACCTGGCGGCTCGAGGACGGCCTGGAAGAAGTGCTCGATCGGCTGGACGAGCTGGTCGTCAAGCCGGTCGACGGCGCGGGCGGCCGGGGTCTGGTGATCGGTCCGCAGGCCTCGCGCGCCGAGCTGGATCGGTTGCGAACCCGGCTGCTGGCCAATCCGAGAGGCTGGATCGCCCAGCCGGTGGTGCAGCTGTCGACGGTGCCGACCCTGATCGGCGACGACGTGGCGCCCCGGCACGTCGACCTGCGCCCCTTCGCGGTCAACGACGGCAGCGACGTGTGGGTGCTGCCCGGCGGGCTGACCCGGGTGGCCCTGCCCGAGGGTTCGCTCGTCGTCAACTCCAGCCAGGGCGGCGGTTCGCAGGACACCTGGGTGCTGGCCGGCGAGCGCCCGGTGATCACGGTCGCGCCCCGCCGCGAAGAGCCGGCGCCCGACCGGGGCCCGCTGCCGGCGCCGGACGACGCCGAGAACGACGAGATTCGCCAGCAACAGCAGCAACAAC
>DASXYE010000183.1:0-5174 GCA_036502695.1 Jatrophihabitantaceae bacterium | reverse complement strand
GGCGAGGCCTCGGCCCGCAGCGTCATCGACCTGCCGGGCGTGCAGCAGGAGCTGGTGGCGGCCATCGTCGAGACCGGCAAGCCGTTCGTCGTCGTGCTGATCAACGGCAGGCCGCTGACCATCCCGTACCTGGCCGAGAACGCGCCGGCGATCCTCGAGGCGTGGGCGCCCGGGCTCGAGGCCGGCAACGCCATCGCCGACGTGCTGTTCGGCACGGTGAACCCGGGTGGCAAGCTGCCGGTCTCGTTCCCGCGCGCCGTGGGGCAGATCCCGATCTACTACAACCACGAGAACACCGGCCGGCCCGGCGACCCGAACAACAAGTACACGTCGAAGTACCTGGACCTGCCGCTCGGCCCGCTCTACGACTTCGGGTTCGGCATGTCGTACACGACGTTCCGCATCGCGCAGCTACGGCTGTCGTCGACGCGGCTGCGCCGGAACGGCTCGCTGAAGGTGACCGTGAACGTCGCCAACACCGGATCGCGGGCCGGCGACGAGGTCGTGCAGCTGTACCTGCACGACCCGGTGGCCACGATCGTGCAGCCGGTGCGGCGCCTGCGCGGCTTCCAGCGGGTGACGCTGGCGGCCGGTGCCTCGCGCGACGTGTCGTTCACGCTGAGCGCCGAGGACGTCGGCTTCTACGACAACGACGCCGAGTTCCGCGTCGAGCCGGGCACGATCGAGGTCTACGTCGGCAACAGCTCGGCGGCCACGCTCACCGCCACATTCGAGGTCGACTGACCGTCCACCGCTCAGAAGTTGTCCCACCCTCGGCGTTCCAGGGCGCGCCGAAGGTGGGACAACTCGCGGAAGCTAGGCGACGCCGGCCAGGTGCGGCGCGACCTCGGCGGCGCACTCGTCGCCGTAGGACTCGGCCAGCCGGGTGGTGACGACCTCGCGGGTCACGTCGTACTCCTGGCCGCCTTCGGTCTCGAGCACGAGGGTGGCCAGCAGGCTGCCGACCTGGGCCGCCCGCTCCCAGGACAGCCCCCAGTCGCGGGCGACGAGGAACCCGGCCCGGAAGCCGTCGCCGACGCCGGTCGGGTCGACCTTGGCGCGTTCACGGGCCACCGGCACGTGCACGACCGGCAGGTCGCGACCGCGGATCTCGACGCCCTTCGAGCCCAGCGTGGTCACCTGCACGTCGACCCGCTCGAGCACGTCCGCCTCGGAGTAGCCCGTCTTGGACTCGAGCAGGCTCTTCTCGTAGTCGTTGGTGAACAGCAGGCTGGCGCCGTCGATGAGCCCCGCCAGTTCCGGGCCGCTCATCCGGGCAATCTGCTGGGACGGGTCGGCGGCGAAGCGGTAACCCCGCTCGCGGCACTCGGCGGCGTGTCGGACCATGGCGGCCGGGTCGTCGGCACTGATCAGCACCAGGTCGGCGCCGGTGCGCTCGACCGCCGGCCGCAACTCGATGTTGCGGGCCTGGCTCATCGCGCCGGCGTAGAACGAGGCGATCTGGCACATCTCCTCATCGGTGGTGCAGACGAACCGGGCGGTGTGGTGGTCGGGCGAGATGTGCACCGACTCGCAGTCGACACCGTGCCGTTCCAGCCAGGAGCGGTAGTCGTCGAAGTCGTGGCCGGCGGCGCCGATCAGTACCGGCGCGCCACCCAGGGCGGCCATGCCGAAGGCGATGTTCGGGGCGACGCCGCCCCGCCGCACGACCAGGTCGTCGACGAGGAAGGACAGCGAGATCTTGTGCAGGTGCTCGGCCAGCAGCTGCTCGCTGAATTTGCCCGGGAAGTGCATGAGGTGATCGGACGCGATGGATCCGCTGACGAGTATCGGCACGAGGGTGCACGCTACCTAACACCGCCACGGATGAGAAAAACAGCCGACCCGGGACGGTCCGGGCCGGCTGTTTCTAGGAAGAAAATCAGCCGCAGAACGAGTTGCCGCAGGCGCAGCCACCCGACGCGTTCGGGTTGTCGATCGTGAAGCCCTGCTGCTCGATGGTGTCGGTGAAGTCGATCGTGGCGCCGCCCAGGTACGGGGCACTCATCCGGTCGACCACGATCGGCACGCCGCTGACGTCGAGGTCGAGGTCACCGTCGAGCGTGCGCTCGTCGAAGAACAGCTGGTACTGCAGACCCGAGCAGCCGCCCGGCTGGACGGCCACGCGCAGCCGCAGATCGTCGCGGCCTTCCTGGTCGAGCAGGTCGCGCACCTTGCCGGCGGCCGTGTCGGTCAACGTCACAGTGCTCGCGGGCGCCTCGGTCGGCGCGCTGGTCAGCTCGATCGCGGTGGTGTCGGTGGTCATCAGGCTCCCCGGTCGTGGACGGGCGTTCTCGTACTTCGAGGCAACCTGGATGATCCAGGAAGCTATTCCCGATCGTACTCGCTAGGACTGCACCGATCGGATTTCGCCACCCACGACCTCGACCGGCACCGCGGTGAGCCCGGTCGTGGCCGGTCCGTTGAGCAGCTTGCCCGTCGCGTCGAAGCGTGACCCGTGGCACGGGCAGGCGAAGCCGGTCGACGGCGAGACGAACGCGACGGTGCAGCCCTGGTGCGGGCATTTCGCGTCCACCGCGGTGAACTGGCCGGCCTGCAACTGCAGCACCCAGTCGGTCTGACCGCTACCCGGGTCCTTGACCTGCTTGCCGCCGCCCACCGGGACGTCGGCGACCTTGGCCAGGACCGGACCGCTCGGGCTGGCCGAACTCGGCGGATCCGATGGCGTGGCTGACGACCCCGAATCGGACGGGTCGGATGGCGCGGCCGATGACGGCGGCGCGGGCGGGGCGGCCGATGGCGTCGAATCGTCCGAGCGGCGGAACAGCGCGGATCCGCCGGCCAGCAGACCGGCGAGCAGCGCGGCTCCCCCGGCGAGCAGCGCCCGGCGGGTGCGGTCCTCGGTCCGGCCCGGATGTTGTTCCCGCACCTGGGCCAGCCACGCGTCCAGCGACAGCATCTGGGCGCCGCCGATGAGCAGCGGCGTCCACGCGAACAGGTAGACCACGTCGGCACTGGTGAACCACGGCTCGGCGCCCCAGCTGATGGTCAGCCACAGGGACAGCGACAAGACCATGCCGCCGAGCGCCGCGATCCGCGTGAACAGGCCCAGCAGCACGCCGAGCCCGATCGCGATCTCGGCGAGCGAGGTGAACACGCCGAACGCGAAGGAGTGGTCGACCACCGGGCCGAGCAAGCCACTGACCGGGCTGATGTCACGCACCGCCACGATCTGGGAGTGGATGGAGATCGGCGACGACGAGTCCAGGAAATGCCGGTCAGCGATCTTGGAGATGCCTGCATAGAGGAACACGACGCTGAGGAAGCCGCGCAACGGAAGCAGCACCCAGCCACCCTGCAGGTATCGGGATGAGATCACGATCTTCCTCTCGACGTGCGCGCGGCCACGATACGGCGCGTTCGCTGTTGTAGTACGTAGATTGGGGTTGTGACGTTCACCGAACCGCAGCCCACACAGCTGGCGCTGATGTTGCTCGGTCGGGGCAGCGACCGCGATTCCGAGCGGGGGGTCGACTGCCCGGGCGAGCTGCCACCTGCCTCCGACCCGGATCTGGTCGAGCGGGCGCGGGCCGCCAAGGCCGCGCTCGGCGACCGGCTGTTCGTGCTCGGGCACCACTACCAGCGCGACGAGGTGATCCAGTTCGCCGACGTCACGGGCGACTCGTTCAAGCTGGCGCGTGATGCCGCTGGCCGCCCCGACGCGGAGTACATCGTGTTCTGCGGCGTGCACTTCATGGCCGAGTCGGCCGACATCCTGACCTCGTCGACGCAGCAGGTGATCCTGCCGGACCTGGCCGCCGGCTGCTCGATGGCCGACATGGCGACCGGGCAGCAACTGGCCGAGGCCTGGGACGTGCTGACCGACGTCGGGGTGGCCGACGTGACGATTCCGATCACCTACATGAACTCGGCGGCGTCGATCAAGGGCTTCACCGGCGCGCACGGCGGGGCGGTGTGCACGTCGTCCAACGCCGAGCGCGCGCTGCGGTGGGCGTTCGAGCAGGGCGAGAAGGTGCTGTTCCTGCCCGATCAGCACCTCGGCCGCAATACCGCCGTGCTGGAGTTGGGGTTGTCGCTCGACGACTGCGTGCTGGTCGATCCGCACAAGCCCGGCGGCGGGCTCACCCCGCAGCAACTGCGCGACGCAAAGATGATCCTGTGGCGGGGCCACTGCTCGGTGCACGGCCGGTTCAGCGCGGCCAACGTCGACGACGTGCGCGCCCGCGTCCCGGGCGTGAACGTGCTGGTGCACCCGGAATGCCAGCACGACGTCGTGCTCAAGGCCGACTACGTCGGGTCGACCGAGTACATCATCAAGACGCTCGACGCCGCTCCGGCGGGATCGGCGTGGGCGGTGGGCACCGAGCTGAACCTGGTGCGCCGGCTGGCCGATCAGCACCCGGACAAGCGGATCGTGTTCCTGGAGAAGACCGTCTGCTACTGCTCGACGATGAACCGGATCGACCTGCCGCACCTGGTGCACTCGCTCGAGTCGCTGGCCCGTGGCGAGGTGGTCAATCGGATCACCGTCGAGGAGTCGGTGGCGGCCAACGCGCGGATTGCTCTGGATCGGATGCTGGCCCTGCCGCAGACGACCACTACCCTCGACTAGGTGAAGCTGCTACGCCGCCGTCCCGTCGCCCCCGAAACCGACGCGGTTCTCGAGGAGCCGCCGCCGGATGTCGTGGGCGGCCCGGCCACCAAGGGCCGGCCTACCCCGAAACGGCGTGACACCACGCCCGTGCGCGGACCGGTCAAGGCCCCGAAGACGCGCAAGGAAGCCGTGCAGTGGCAGCGCCAGCAGACGCGCGGCAGCCGCACTGGCGGCGCGGGCGGCACCAAGCGGGTGAGCGGGCAGGCCCATCGCGAGGCACTGCGCCGCGGCGACCCGGACGCGCTGCCCAAGCGCGACCGCGGGCCGGTGCGCAAGCTCGCCCGCGACTACGTCGACTCGCACCGGATGATCTCGAACTACCTGCTCATCCTGTTCCCGCTGATGATCGTCGGTTACTTCATCCCGTTCCTGAACATCGCGGTGATCGCCTTGCTGGTCGTCATCGTCATCGAGTGGTACCTGACCGGCCGGCGGGTTCGCGCGCTGGCCGTGTCCCGGCTGGACAACGTCCGCGAGGGCCCGTGGTCGCTCGGCTTCTACGCCGGCAGTCGCGCCTACATGCCACGCCGCTGGCGGA
>DASXYE010000182.1:0-8463 GCA_036502695.1 Jatrophihabitantaceae bacterium | reverse complement strand
ACCGCTACCGCAACCGTGACATGGCCGATCTCGAGGCGCAGCTGACCGCCGCGGCGGGTGCGCGGCGCCGGATGATCGTCACCGACGGCGTGTTCTCGATGGACGGCTACCTGGCCCCGCTGGACGAGATCTGCAGCCTGGCTGAGCAACACGACGCGCTGGTGATGGTCGACGACTCGCACGCTGTCGGGTTCATGGGTCCGACCGGGGCGGGCACGCCGGAGCTGTTCGGGGTGCAGGACCGCGTCGACATCGTCACCGGCACGCTGGGCAAGGCGCTGGGCGGCGCGTCCGGAGGATACGTCAGCTCGCACGCCGAGATCGTCGAGCTGCTGCGGCAGCGGTCGCGGCCGTACCTGTTCTCGAACGCGGTGGCGCCGGCGGTGGTGGCCGGCTCGCTGGCCGCGATCGACCTGGTGGCCGGCAGCGACGACCAGCGGGCCGCGCTGCGCGCCAATACGGCATTATTCCGGCGGCGGATGGCCGACGAGGGATTCGACCTGCTGCCGGGCGAGCACCCGATCGTGCCGGTGATGTTCGGCGACGCCACCCGGGCCGGGCGCATTGCCGACGCCATGCTCGGCGAGGGCGTCTACGTGATCGCGTTCTCGTATCCGGTCGTGCCGAAGGACAAGGCGCGGATCCGGGTGCAGCTGTCGGCGGCGCACTCCGAGGACGACGTCGAGACGTGTGTGCGCGCGTTCGTCACCGCGCGCACGAAAGTCGGTCCGTGAGCCAACCGCTGATCCTCATCGTCGGCGGCGGGCCACGGCTCGGCGAGGCGGTGGCCCGGCGATTCGGGCGGGACGGCTACGACGTCGGGCTGATCGCCCGGGACGAGCAGCGCTTGGCTCAGCTGGCCAAGCGGCTCGACGCGGACGGCATCACCGCCGGCTGGCGCAGCGCTGATGTGGCTGATTCGGTTGAGCTGGCCGCCGCGATCGGCAGCCTCGTCGAGGGCGCCGGTCGGGTCGACGTCGCGCTGCACAACCTCTCGGCCTGGCGCGACACCACCGCGCTCGAGCTCGCGCCGGCCGACTTGCTGGCCGACCTTTCCGTCGGGGCGGCCAGCCTGCTGACGGTCGCGCAGGCGGTGGTGCCGGCGATGCGGGCCGCTGGTCGGGGCACGGTGCTGGCCACCGGTTCCGGCGCGGCCGATGATGCCTCGCCCGGCGTGGCCAGCCTCGGCCCGCAGAAGGCGGCCCTGCGCGTGCTGGTCCGGTCGCTGGCCGCCGAGCTGCGACCGGACGGCATCCACGCCGCCACGGTCACCGTCCGCGGCGCCATCGCCGAGGGGACGCCGCTCGCGCCGGACCGTATCGCCGACGTCTACGCCGAGCTGGTCGCCGAGACGGCCGGCCCGCCGGAGCAATGGCGCACGGTCGTCGACCTGCCGTAGTCGGTCAACCGGCCCGGTCGGCGTTGGCCACGATCGCGTCGTGCACGTATCCGGCGAGCCCAGGTGCCACGTCGTTGTACGTCTTGGCAAACCGCTCGTCCGCGATGTACATCTCGGCCAGGCGGCGGTGCATCTCGGGGCTGCAGTCGTAGAACCACCGCCTGAGGAACTGGCGGTTCTCCTCGGCGACGTCCATGGCGCGCTCACCGTCGGCCGGCTGGCCGGACTGCATCACCTCGGCGTATGCCCGCAGGCCGGCGTCGCTCTCCTGCTTGATCCGGACCCAGTCGTCCTTGCTGTACGTCGCGGCGCGGCGCTGCGACTCGCGGAACTCGTCGGTGTCGCCCCAGCGCTGCTCGGCCTCCTCGGCCCACTCGCCACCGACCTTGTCGGTACCGAACACGTCGAACTGCTCCTCGGGCGTGAGCTGCATGCCCATCTGGTACGCCTCCATCTCCTTCTCCAGGGCGGCGACCATCGACTGCAGCCGCCCGATGCGCTCGCGCAGCAGGCGGTGCTGGCGGCGCAGGTGCGCGGCCGCGTCCGACGCGGGGTCGGCCAGGATGGTCGCTATCTCATCGAGTGCGAACCCGAGCTCGCGGTAGAACAAGATCTGCCGCAGCCGCTGCAGGTCCGCGTCGGTGTAGACGCGGTAGCCGGCCGCGGTGCGTTCGGTCGGGGACAGCAGGCCGATCTCGTCGTAGTGGTGCAGCGTGCGCACCGTGACCCCGGACAGGTGCGCCACTTGGCCGACCGGGTAGCTCGTATTCACAATGTCCAGGCTGCACTCTCACGCCACGTCAGGGTCAAGCGAACTTCTGCCGCGATGCCAGCGCCCGGCGCAGGTCGTCGGCGGCGTCGACCACCGAGCGGCGGATGCCGGAGTCCAGATCGGACCGGGCCAGCAAGGCATCCGACTGCTCGAGGGTGCCGGGCGACACGGCCGTTCGCGGGTACGCGAGACCGGCCACACGGGCCACCACCCAGCCGCTGCGCAGCCCGGCCGTGTGCGCGATCTCGGCGAAGTAGCGGTCCACGTACGGGGCCGTCACCTCGCTCTGCCCGGGTTGCCAGAAACCTTCGGCCAGCGCGTAGAGCTCGTAGTTGGACAGCTGCGCGTCGCCGGTGATCGCCTGCCAGGCCGCTGCCTTGGCCTCGGCGGTGGGCAGCGCGGCGCGGCACCGGGCGGCGTGCACCCGGCCCTGGGCGCTGCGGTCGCGGCCCAGCTCCGCGTCGAGGGCGGACGCATCGGCGCCGCCCAGGCCGGCCAACCGGCCGACGACGAGCCAGCGCAGCTCGTCGTCGAGCACCAGCCCGGGCGGGACGTCGCGGCCGTCCAGCCAGGACCGCAGCACCGCGACGTCGGACGCGGTGCCGACGTAGGCCCGGGCGGCGGTGAGCTGCCGGCTCGACCCCGGCGCGGCGCCTTGTAGTGCGCGCTCGGCGACGGCGGCCAGCCGGTGCGTCGCCGCGGCTCGGGGCGCCCCGTCGGGCACGTAGTACGCGGCGAGCTGGTCGGTCGCCCAGGCCAGCGTCGAGCCGAGCACGACTTCGACCTCATCGGGCAAGCCCGCCTCGATGATCCGCAGCGCGAGGTCGGGGGAGAGCTCGGCGTCGGCGACGGCCAGCCGCAGCGCGTTCCACACGGTGACCCGGGCCATCGGATCCTCGATCGCCGGCAGCAGCGCGGGCATCCGCTGCCACGTCTCGGCGTCGAACGCCGTCTTGGCCCAGGTGTCGTCGTTCGCATCCGGCAGCACGAGCGTCGCCGGATTCGGCGTCGGAACCGGCACCGGCACCGGCTCGAGCGCCACCACGCTGCGCCGGCCCAACTCTCGCCCCCGATCGTCGAAGGTCGCCACCGAGACGGCGTGCGGCCGGTCGGCGCTGCCGCGACGGTGCAGGGTCGGAGCAGCCCCGTTGGCCGTCACGTTCAGGGTGTCCATGCCGGACGTGCGCAGCCACACGTCGGCCCAGGCGTCGAGATCCTGCGCGCCGGCCGAGGCCCAGGCCCCGATCAGGTCGGCGAACGTCGCGTTGCCATACGCATGGGTATGGAAGTGCTGGCGCAGCCCGGCCAGCAGGGTGTCGTCGCCCAGCCGGACCGCGAGCTGGCGCAAGACGGCGGCCCCCTTCGCGTAGGAGATGCCGTCGAAGTCGGTCAGCGCGCTCTTCGTGTCGGCCACCCCGTTGCCCGCCACCGGGTGCGTGGACGGGCGCCGATCAGCGGCGTAACCCCAGTGCTTGCGCTGGGCGCTGTATTCCACCCACGGGCGGTAGTCGCTGACCGCGTCGCCCACCCGGTAACCCAGGTACTCGGCGAACGACTCGTTCAGCCACAGGTCGTCCCACCAGCGCATCGTCACCAGGTTGCCGAACCATTGATGGGCCATCTCGTGGGCGATCGTCGTGACCAGCACGCCGCGCTCGCTGTCGGTAACCCGCGACCGGAAGACGTAGGTGTCCCGGAATGTGACGCAGCCCGGGTTCTCCATCGCCCCGGCGTTGAAGTCGGGCACGAATGCTTGGTGGTACTCGCCCCACGGGTAGCGCACCCCGAACAGGCGATGGAACTCGTCGAAGAGCCGGCCGGTGACCGCGAGCAGCTCGGGGCCCTGCTCGTCCAGCTCGCGGGCCAGCGACGCCCGGGTGTGCAGGCCGAGGCGGATCCCGTCGTGCTCGGTCACCACCGAGTGGTACGGGCCGGCCACGATCGTCGTGAAGTAGGTGGCCACCGGATGGGCGGTCGCGAGCCGCCACCGCCCCGGGCCCAGGGCCTGGGCAGGGGCGTTGCCCAGCACCGTCCACTCCGGCGGCGCCGTCACATCCAGCGTGAACAGCGCCTTCAGGTCGGGCTGGTCGAAGCACGCGAACCACCGCGGCGCCGCGTCGAGGAACGACATCGCGTAGAGGTAGGTCCGGCCGTCGGCCGGATCGACGTGGCGATGCAGCCCCTCGCCGTCGTGCGAGTACGCCATGGTGGCCTCGACGACCAGCTCGTTCTCGGCGGCGAGATCGGTGAGGGGCAGCCGGCCGGTCTCGAGCTCGCCGGGATCCAGGGCGCGGCCGTTGAGGTGGACGGCGTGCAGCTCGTGCGGGGCCACGTCGACGAACGTGGCCGTGCCCGGCACCGCCGTGAACCGAACGGTGGTTGTCGAGCCGAACAGCTCGTCGCCCCGGGTCAGGTCCAGGTGGACGTCGTAGCTGCTGACCTGGATGAGGGCCGCGCGACGCTGGGCCTCCGTGTGGGTGAGTGGTGCCACCCGGTAACCGTAGTCGGGCCGCCGCCCGGGGCCGTTCCGGTTTTGGTCACCCGACCTCATATATCCGGTCTGGTGACCAAAACCGCGATCCCTGGCTGCGGTGTTCACACGCCCGAAACAGAGGACGGCCATCGGAGTTAACAGCCGCGCACCAACCTGTGGGCCACAACGCGTCGCCGCGTACCCACACCCACACTCCTCTGAACGGGGGCGCTTCGTGTCTCAGCTATTGCTCGCTGCTGCCGCGGATCCGATCAAGCTCGACTCGGGAAATACGGCTTGGGTGCTCGCCTCGGCCGCCCTGGTCTTGTTGATGACGCCGGGGCTGGCGTTCTTCTACGGCGGCATGGTCCGCTCGAAGAGCGTGCTGAACATGCTGATGATGAACTTCATCTGCATCGCCGTCGTAGGCGTGCTCTGGGCTATCTACGGATTCTCCCTGGCGTTCGGCAACCCGCATCTGGGCCGGCTGATCGGCGGTAGCCATCAGTTCTTCGGGCTCGGTAATACGGAAGTGTTAGGCGGGTTCTGGAGCGCCGCCGGGGTGCCCATCCTCGTGTTCGCCATGTTCCAACTGATGTTCGCGATCATCACCCCGGCCCTGATCTCCGGTGCGATCGCCGACCGGACGAAGTTCTGGGGCTGGACGCTGTTCGTCGCCCTGTGGGTGACGATCGTGTACTTCCCGGTCGCCAACTGGGTGTTCGGCACCGGCTGGATCCTGAACAAGCTGAACGCCGAGGACTTCGCCGGTGGCACCGCGGTGCACACCAACGCCGGTGCTGCCGGCCTGGCGCTGGCCCTCGTGCTGGGCAAGCGGGTCGGCTGGCGCAAGGATCCGATGAAGCCGCACAACGTGCCGTTCGTGCTGCTCGGGGCGTCGCTGCTGTGGTTCGGGTGGTACGGCTTCAACGCCGGTTCGGAGGGCGCGGCCGACGGTATCGCCGGCTTGGCGTTCACCACGACGACGGTCGCGACCTGCGCCGGTGTGCTGGGCTGGCTGGCCGTCGAGCAGTTCCGCGACGGCAAGCCGACCACGGTGGGCGCCGCGTCCGGAGCGGTGGCCGGGCTGGTCGCGATCACGCCGGCCTGCGCGTTCGTGAGCCCGCTCGGCGGCATCGCGATCGGCCTGATCGCCGGCGCGCTGTGCTGCATGGCGGTGAGCCTGAAGTACCGGTTCGGGTTCGACGACTCGCTCGACGTCGTCGGCGTGCACCTCGTCGGCGGTGTGACCGGCACCGTGCTGATCGGCTTCTTCGGCTTCGACCATGGTTACGCGGTGACTCACCAGCCCGACGGCACCGCCGTCGTGCAACGCGGGTTGTTCTACGGCGGCGGTGGCGACCTGCTGCTGAAGCAGGTCGTGGCCGCCGGTTCGGTGATGCTGTACTCGTTCGTGCTGACCTACATCATCGGGACGATCATCAAGAAGCTGGGCGGGTTCCGGGTGTCCGAGGAAGCGGAGGTCAGCGGAATCGACGAGGCCGAACACGCCGAGACCGCCTACTCCTTCTCGACGGTGCTGTCCGGTGGACTGACCGGTAGTGCCGCGGCCGGCGGGTCGTCGCAGACCGAGTCGACGGCGAAGGAGAGGGTGGACGCATGAAGCTCGTCACGGCGGTCATCAAGCCGTTCAAGCTCGACGACGTGAAGGCCGCACTGGAAGTGCTGGGGGTGCAAGGGCTCACCGTGAGCGAGGTGCAGGGGTTCGGTCGCCAACGTGGCCACACGGAGGTGTACCGCGGCGCCGAGTACACGGTCGACCTCGTCCCGAAGGTTCGGGTCGACGTCCTGGTGGACGACATCGACGTGGGCAAGGTGGTGGACGCGGTCGTCGAGGCCGCCCGCACGGGCAAGATCGGCGACGGCAAGGTGTGGGTTACCGGCGTCGAGACGCTCGTGCGGGTGCGAACCGGTGAGCGAGACGCCGACGCGATCTGATCTCGCACAGGTCCGGGCCGGCGTATTGCGCCGGCCCGGACTGGCCGGTGCGCCGCTTCGCCGGGCGCTGGCCGACGCCTACGACGAGTGGCTGACCATGCTGCCCGTCCCGCCCGAGATGGCACTGGCCGCGGTGGGCGGATTGGGCCGTCGCGAGCCGTCCCCGTACGGCGATCTCGACCTGGTGTTGCTGCACACCGGCCGGGTGCGGGGGCTGCCGGAGATCGCCGACTCGCTGTGGTACCCGATCTGGGACAGCCGGGTCGGCCTGGACCACTCCGTGCGGACCCCCGAGCAGGCCCTGGTGGTGGCCCGCGACGACATCAAGGCGATGCTCGGGCTGCTCGAGCTGCGGCACATCGCCGGTGACGCCGCGTTGACGAGCCGGGTGCGCGAGCGGCTGCTGGATCTGTGGCGGGCCACCGCGGTCCGGCGGGCCAGCGAGCTGCACGTGCTGTCCCTCGAGCGCGCCGACACCAACGGCGACGCGGCGTTCCTGCTCGAACCGCACCTCAAGGACGCCCGCGGCGGGCTGCGCGACGCGCAGGCGCTGCACGCGCTGGCCCGGGCCCAGCTCATCGACGTCAGCGTGCCGGTGCGCGAGGCATATACAGCCCTGCTGGATGTTCGCGGCGAGCTGCACCGGCTGACCGAGCGCGACCAGGACGTGCTGCACCAGCAGGAACAGGCCGGGGTGGCCTCCGCCCTGGGGTTGGCCGGCGCCGACGCCGTGCTGCGCGCGGTGAACGAGGCGGCCCGCACGATCGGCCACACGCTGGACGTCACGTGGCGCCGGGTGCTGGCCCGCCCCGTCCACAGTGGACTGTCGGTGCGCCGGCTGTTCGGGTCGTCCGCGCCGGCGCGCACGCCGCTGGCCAAGGATGTCGTGGCGCAGGACGGCGAGGTGGTGCTGGCCCGCGACGCCGACCCCTGGGCCGATCCGCTGCTGGTACTGCGCGCGGCCCGGGCGGCCGCCGAGCACGACCTGCCGCTCGCGCCGTTCACGCTGGACCGGCTGGCCACCGAGTCCGCGCCGATGCCCCAGCCGTGGCCCGCTGCCGCCCGCGACGACTTCGTGACCGTGCTCGGCGCCGGGGCGGCCGGCATTCCGGTGCTGGAATCGCTCGACCAGGCCGGGTCGCTCGTGCGCCTCATCCCGGAATGGGACGCCGTGCGCTTCGCCGCCCAGCACAACCCCGTCCACCGCTACACCGTCGACCGGCACCTGCTCGAGACGGCGGCCCAGGCGGCGGCGCACACGCGTGACGTCGCGCGTCCGGACCTGCTGCTGCTCGGGGCGCTGCTGCACGACATCGGCAAGGGCTTCGACCCCGACAACCACTCCGAGGTCGGCGCGCGGGTGGCCGAGCCGATCGCGGGTCGGATGGGCCTGTCCTACGGGGATGCCGCGACCGTGACTGCCCTGGTGCGGCATCACCTGCTGCTGCCCGACACGGCCACCCGCCGCGACCTGGACGACCCGGCCACGATCGCGATCGTGACCTCCGCTGTGGGCGGATCGGTCGAGTTGCTCGGGCTGCTGCACGCGCTGACCGTCGCCGATGCCGCCGCGACCGGGCCGGCCGCCTGGAGCGACTGGAAGGCGGCGCTGATCGCCGACCTCGTGCGCCGCGTCGGCGCCACGCTGGGCGGCCAGCGACTGCCCGCGGTGGCTGTGCTCGACGAACGTCGGCGGGACCTGGCCGACGCCGGGGCGCTCGTGGTCGAGATCGAGCGGGACGAGGTGGTGGTGGCCGCCCCCGACTCGCTCGGCGTGCTGTCCAAGGCGGCCGGCGTGCTGGCCCTGCACTCGCTGGACGTCCGCTCGGCCTCGATCGGCACCCGCCACGGGATGGCGGT
>DASXYE010000181.1:0-1962 GCA_036502695.1 Jatrophihabitantaceae bacterium | reverse complement strand
GGACGCGAAGACGCTCGGCGACGAGGTCACCCGCATCGCCGACGCCGCCGAGCAACTCGAACGCGACCTGATCAAGGAGACGTCGCTGCGCGCCTCGGTCAGCCGCGATGCCGCCGGGCTGGCCGGCCGGGTGGCCGACCTGACCACGACCGCCACCCAGACACGCACCACCGCTGAGCTGTGCCGGGACAAGATCGCCGAGCCGCCGCACCTGGCCGTCCCCGACATCAGTGCACTCGGCCCCGTCCCGCCGATCCCGTACGGCCCGGACGAGCCCGGCACCTGGACCGCCGCCCGGGCCGCCCTCGACGAGTACGCAGCTCGGCTGGATAAAGCGGCGGCCGCGCTGGCCGAGGCGGGCCGCCGCTACGCCGCACCGCTGACGGAGCGCGCCGAGCTGCGCGGCCTGGCCGAGGCGTACCACACGAAGGCGGGCGCCAGGGGGCTGGCCGAAGATCCGGCGCTCGATGCGCAGTGGACGAGCCTGCGGACCATCCTGTGGCAGGCGCCCTGCGATCTGCGCGCCGCCCGAGCGGCCCTCGAACAATACAGCCAGGCTGTTCAAGTCGCCGTCGGCGCCGTAGCCGTGGTCGAACCCCCGGTGGAGACGCAATGAGATGTACTGAACCGGGCTGTACCGGCGAGATCGAGGACGGCTACTGCAACGTCTGCGGCACCCCGGCCGAGCAGCCCGCCGCCCAGCACGCCGAGGCGAACGCGGCCCCGGGCGGCTCGACGCCCAGCAGCCGTACCGGCAGCACCCACACCGGCAGCACGCGCACCAGCAGCGCGTCGCGGCTGTCCAGCTCCCCGATCGGATCCGCCCGGGCCGGCAGCACCCGCCCCACCCGCAAGCTCGGCTCGGCGCGCACCCACTCGCAGCACCTCGGCGCCGGCATCACGTCCGTGCCGCCGGCCCCGGTCGCCAACCCGCGCGACGTGATCATGAAGGATCCGCACGTCGCCGAGGACAAGCGCTACTGCGCCAAGTGCGGCAACGCCGTCGGACGCAGCCGGGACGGAAAACCCGGACGCACGCACGGGTTCTGCCCCAAGTGCCGCACCGAGTTCTCGTTCGAGCCGAAGTTGCAACCGGGCGACCTGGTCAGCCAGCAGTAC
Organism: Jatrophihabitantaceae bacterium; assembly: GCA_036502695.1. Taxonomy (GTDB): domain Bacteria; phylum Actinomycetota; class Actinomycetes; order Mycobacteriales; family Jatrophihabitantaceae; genus DASXRA01. The sequence continues at coordinate 843 of DASXYE010000181.1, read as the reverse complement.
GAGGTGCTGGGCGCGCTCGCGCACGGCGGTCTGGGCTGGATCTACCTGGCCCAGGACCGCAACGTGTCGAACCGGCCCACCGTTCTGAAGGGCTTGCTGAACACCGGCGACATCGACGCCTACCAGGCGGCGGTGGCCGAGCGGCAGTTCCTGGCCGAGGTGCAGCACCCGCTGATCGTCAACATCTACAACTTCGCGATGTTCGAGAATGCCGGCTACACCGTCATGGAGTACGTCGGCGGCCGGTCGCTCAAGGAGCTGCTCAAGGACCGGATGGCCACCAACAACGGCCGCTACAACCCGTTCCCGCCGGATCAGGCCATCGCCTACGTGGTCGAGATCCTGCCGGCGTTCGGTTACCTGCACAGCCAGGGCCTGATCTACTGCGACTTCAAGCCGGACAACCTCATCCAGTCCGGCGACACCGTGAAGCTGATCGACCTGGGCGGGGTGCGCCGGGTCGACGACTACGACAGCGCGATCTACGGCACGGTCGGCTTCCAGGCGCCCGAGGTGGCGACACTCGGCCCGAGCGTGGCCAGCGACATCTTCACGATCGGGCGGACGCTCGCGGTGTTGCTGTTCGAGTTCCGCGGCTACCAGTCGACCTACGTCAAGAGCCTGCCGCCCGTCGACGACGTCGCGATCTTCCAGCAGTACGACTCGCTGTACCGGGTGCTGGCCAAGGCGACGGCCGAGAACCCGAACGACCGGTTCCAGTCGGCCGACGAGATGCGCGATCAGCTGCTGGCCGTGCTGCGCGAGGTCGTCGTCACCGGCAAGGACGGTCCGGCCCGGCAGTCCACGCCGTCCGCGCTGTTCGGGGCGCCGACGGCGTCCGGG
>DASXYE010000180.1:0-7248 GCA_036502695.1 Jatrophihabitantaceae bacterium | reverse complement strand
GGACCACGCCGCCGCGGCCGTCGTCGTCGGCCCGAACGGCACGCCGGACAACCCGCAGGGCGTCGCCGTCTACGCCTGGAAGGGCGAGACGCTCGACGAGTACTGGTGGTGCACCGAGCAGATGCTGACCTGGCCGGACGGTGCCGGCCCGGACTCCATCGTCGACGACGGCGGTGACGCCACCCTGCTCATCCACATGGGCGTCGAGTTCGAGGCCGCGGGCGCGGTGCCCCAGGCCGACGAGAACGACTCCGAGGAATACACGATCATCCTCGACACGCTGCGCCGCTCGGTCGCCGAGAAGCCCGGCAAGTACACCCGGATGGCGTCCTCGATCATCGGCGTCACCGAGGAGACCACCACCGGCGTCCACCGGCTCTACGAGTTCGAGAAGAACGGCACCCTGCTGTTCCCGGCGATCAACGTCAACGACTCGGTCACCAAGTCCAAGTTCGACAACAAGTACGGCTGCCGGCACTCGCTCATCGACGGCATCAACCGCGGCACCGACGTCATGATCGGCGGCAAGCTCGCGGTCGTCTGCGGCTACGGCGACGTCGGCAAGGGCTGCGTCGAGTCGCTGCGCGGCCAGGGCGCCCGGGTCGTCGTCACCGAGATCGACCCGATCTGCGCGCTGCAGGCGGCCATGGACGGCCTCGAGGTCGTGACCCTGGACGACGTCGTCGACAAGGCCGACATCTTCGTCACCACGACCGGCAACAAGGACATCATCATGGCCGAGCACATGGGCCGGATGAAGCACCAGGCGATCGTCGGCAACATCGGCCACTTCGACAACGAGATCGACATGGCCGGCCTGGCCAAGGTGCCCGGCGTCAAGAAGATCGAGGTCAAGCCGCAGGTGCACGAGTGGCAGTTCGCCGACGGCCACTCGATCATCGTGCTGAGCGAGGGCCGGCTGCTGAACCTCGGCAACGCCACCGGGCACCCGAGCTTCGTCATGAGCGCGTCGTTCGCCAACCAGACGATCGCCCAGATCGAGGTGCACACCAAGATCGGCGAGTACGACAAGAAGGTCTACGTGCTGCCCAAGCACCTGGACGAGAAGGTCGCCCGCCTGCACCTGGACGCCGTCGGCGCCAAGCTGACGATCCTGTCCAAGGACCAGGCCGACTACATCGGCGTGGACGTGGCCGGCCCCTACAAGCCCGACCACTACCGGTACTGATTCATCCGCCGGAGGCGGTTTCGCGCGAGCGCTCATCGCGTTGATGGTTGAGTTGTCCGCGCTTGGCGGTGCTATCGCATCGTCAAGCGCGGACAACTTTCTATTAGGCCCGTGAGGCTCGGCTGTGTGCGCCGCATTGCATGTTGGTCTCGAAACCGCTACGGATTGATCATGTTCTGGTTCGTCCGACTTTGCCGGCCCCTATGCCATCGTTCCCCGCATAATCTGGCAAGCTGTTCACTTCCTGCACGGCAAAAAGATGTCAGGATGTGATTGTGAAGCCACGCGTCCTCGTCGTCGATGACGATTCCGCCCTGGCCGAAATGCTCGGCATCGTGCTGCGCGCTGACGGGTTCGATCCGGCGTTCGTGCCGGACGGAAACCGGGCCGTCACCGCGTTCCGGGACTCGAAGCCGGACATCGTGCTGCTCGATCTGATGCTTCCCGGGCTGTCCGGTCTGGACGTGTGCCGGGCCATCCGGGCCGAGAGCGGCGTCCCGATCATCATGCTGACCGCCAAGAGCGACACCGTCGACATCGTGCTGGGCCTGGAGTCCGGCGCCGACGACTACGTGGTCAAGCCGTTCAAGCCGAAGGAACTCGTGGCCCGGATGCGCGCCCGGCTGCGCCACCACGACGACATCGCGAGCGAGTCGCTGACGATCGGTCCACCGGAGTCGCCGGTCAGCATCGACGTGCCGGGCCACCAGGTCCGCCGCAACGGCGGCGCCATCGCGCTGACCCCGTTGGAGTTCGATCTGCTCGTGGCCTTGGCCCGCAAGCCACGCCAGGTGTTCACTCGAGAGGTGCTGCTCGAGCAGGTGTGGGGTTACCGGCATGCGGCTGACACCCGGCTGGTGAACGTGCACGTGCAGCGGCTGCGCTCCAAGGTCGAGCGCGACCCGGAAAAGCCCGAGATCGTCCTCACCGTCCGCGGCGTTGGGTACAAAGCCGGACCGCCGTGAGCGGTTGGTCGCGGGCGGGATGGGCGCGGCCGGCGGGCTCTTCGCGCGAGCGTTCATCGCGAGGCAGTTGGGTTTCACGCCTCGGGCCGCTGGCCGAGCGCGGGTGGGCGCGGGCGTGGGCGTTCTCGGCGCGCGGGGCCCGGGCGCTTGCCCGGGAGTGGGGGCGATCGCTGCAACTGCGCGTCGCGGTCACCACGCTGGTGGTCAGCGGCGCGCTCGTCTTGATCATCGGGCTGTTCCTGGTCGATCAGATCTCCAACGGCGTGCTGCGAGCCAAGCGCAGCGCCGCCATCGCCCAGGTCGACACGGCGCGGACGCCGGCCACCACGGCGCTGGGCGGGGCCAACTTCGGCGACCCCCAGGGCGTGGTCAACGCGGTCCACACCCTCAAGCGCGAACTGGCCTCGAGCCGGGCCGACGCCGGTCTGTATCGGGTCGTGATCAAGACCGACGTGCCGCTGGACGACGCCGACGTGTTCGACTCCGAGCCGGTGCCCGCCGGGCTGGTCGCCCTCGTCGAGCAGGGCCGTCGCGCGATCCAGTACGAACGCATCCGGTCCTCCCCGAACGGCTCGCTGGTGCCCGGGCTGATCATCGGCGAGCCGGTGCAGGGAAGGGGTGGGCTGTTCGAGCTGTACTACCTGTTCCCGTTGAACGTCGAGCAGGACACGATCGCCCTCGTGCAGCGCACCGTGCTGTTCGCCGGGATCGGCCTGGTGCTGTTCGTCGCGATGATCGCCGTATTGGTCACCCGGCAGGTCGTGCGGCCGGTGCGCGTCGCCGCCCGGACCGCCGCGCGCGTCGCCGGCGGTGACCTGTCCCAGCGCATCCGCGTCCGGGGCCACGACGACATCGCCCAGCTGGGCGAGGCGTTCAACGCGATGGCCGGCAGCCTGCAGCGCCAGATCCAACGGTTGGAGCAGCTGTCCCGGCTGCAGCGCCGGTTCACCAGCGACGTGTCGCACGAGCTGCGCACGCCGCTGACGACGATCCGGATGGCCGCCGAGGTCTTGCACGCCCGGCGCGGCGACTTCCCGCCGCAGGTGGCGCGCTCGGCCGAGTTGCTGCAGGCCGAGCTCGACCGGTTCGAGGTGCTGCTGGGCGACCTCCTCGAGATCTCCCGGTACGACGCCGGCGTGGCCCGGCTCGAGGCGGACGACATCGACCTGCGCTCGGTCGTCACCCGCGCGGTGGACGCGCACCGCATGCTGGCCACCCGGCACGGCTGCGAGATCACGGTGCAGTTGCCGGATGCGCGCGTGTCGGTCCAGATCGACTCGCGGCGCATCGAGCGCATCCTGCGCAACCTGCTCGGCAACGCGATCGACCACGGCGACTGCCACCCGGTGCTGGTGACGGTCGGCGCCGACGACGCCGCGGCGGCGGTCACGGTGCGCGATCACGGGGTGGGCCTGCGGCCCGGCGAGGCGGCGTTCGTGTTCGACCGGTTCTGGCGCGGCGATCCGTCCCGCAGCCGGCTCACCGGCGGCACCGGGTTGGGGCTGGCGATCAGCCTCGAGGACGCCCGGCTGCACGGTGGCTGGCTACAGGCGTGGGGCGAGCGCGGCGCCGGCGCGCAGTTCCGGCTGACGCTGCCGCGACGGGTCGGACAGCCGCTGTCGTCCTCGCCGCTGCCGTTGGAACCGGCCGACGCCGTGGGCAGCAGCTCATGAAGCGGGTGCTCGCGAGTCTTGCTGTCGCTGCGGCGGTCGTCGGGCTGAGCGCGTGCTCGGGAGTGCCCGGCTCCTCGTCCCCGCAGGCGATCGGGCCGGCGATCGGGGCCACCTCCGGCGAGCCGCCGACGAACACCCCGCCGCCGAACGCCGAGCCACGCGAGATCGTCCAGGGCTTCTTGCGGGCCAACGCTACCGAGTCGCTCCAGCCGCGTGGGGCCCGCGAGTTTCTCACCTCCGACGAGCAGCGCCAGTGGCCCGACACCACGGTCACGATCCTGCAGGGCAGCGTCGAGGACGCTCAGGTCGACGTGGCCAGGCCGAGCGGGCCGCACTCGGTGACGGTTCGGGTACGGGGCACGTGGATCGGCTCGCTGGACACCGATGGCATCTACACCCCGGCGCCCGGCGGGCCGGCCGCCTGGGAACACGACTACACCCTGGAGAAGGTGAAAGGCCAGTTCCGGATCAGTGACCTGCCGGACGGGCTGGTGGTCTATGCCACCGACTTCGGCAACATCAACCTCTACGCGCCCGTGCGGCTGTCTTTCCTCGATCTGCGCGGGAAGCGTCTCGTGCCGGACGTGCGCTACAGCGCGCTGGCCGCCAACAAGGCGGCCCTCGCGACCTGGGCGCTGAATCAGCTCGCCAGCGGGCCGCGGCTGGAACTGGTCAATGCCGTGCACACCGGGTTGCCGAGCCTGCCGCCGGCCACGCCGCCATCGATCGTGCTGGACGGGCTCACGGCCCGGGTCGACATACCGGGCAGCTCCCGTCTCGAAGACGACGTCAAGCTCGGGCTGGCCGCCCAGCTGCTGGACACGCTGGACAGCGTGCAACCGCAAGTGCACCTGAGCCTCACCGACGGCGGCATTCCCGTCGACATTCCGGGCCTGGACGACCCGATCAGCAAAGACGACTTCATCAAGCTCAATCCGCGCCCGGCGCCGAGTGCCCAGGTGCACTTCTTCGACCCGCTCAACGACCTGCCGGTGTTCTACCTCGACGGTTCCGGGCGCCTGGTCACCGGCGCGGGCAAGCCGCTGGACGGCCCGCTCGGGACCCATCTGGACTTCGACGTGAACTCGGTCGCGGTCAGCTCGGCCCGCTCCGACAGCGACTACTCCGTAGCCGCATGTGTGGGGCCCAAGCTGAAGCAGACACTCTGGCTCGGGCAGGCCGGCGACCCGCAGGAACGGATCGACCAGCTGCACCGGGTCGACCTGAAGCCCGGGCCGCTGACTCGCCCGTCGTGGCTGGCCGGGCAGCGCGAGGTATGGATCGCGAGCGCCGCCGCGCTGTACCGCGTCGACTACAACGGCACGCCGCAGCAGGTCTCGACCGGTCTGCCGGCCGGGTCGACGATCACCGCAATGCGGCTCAGCCCGGAGGGCTCGCGCATCGCCATGATCGTGCGGGACACGAATGGCCAGTCCCACCTGGATGTGGCCTCGATCGTCCGCAACGACTCGGTAGAGACACAGGGCAGCAGCGCCAGGCTCGACGGCATCCAGGAAGTGTTGCCGCCGAGCTACCGGCTGAAGGACGTCGCCTGGAACGACGGGACGACGTTGTGGGCCATCGGCCGTTCGGGGGTCAAGGACGGCATCTGGTCGGTGAACGTCGACGGCTCGGACGTGACCGACGTCGCCACGTCCGGGCTGCCCCAACCGCAGCTGGCGGACAGCATTACGGCCGGCCACTCGCTGCCGGCCTGGATCTCGGCCGGCGGCTACGTGTTCGAGCGCGAGCTCGACCCGGACGCCGACTGGGCGGATCCGGCTCGGCACACCACCCGGGGCCGCGCCCCGATCTACCAGGACTCCTACTTAGATTGATCCGCCGGATTCGGCTCCGGTCTCGCCCCACTCGCAAGCTCGGGGGCAATCCCGGACCCGAGCGCTCCTTCGTCGCGCCCGCGCCGCGGCCGGCGGGCTCTTCGCGCGAGCGCTCATCGCGTTCTTGGTTGCGTTGTCCACAGGGATGGGGTTGTCCACAGATTGGGTGAGTGGGCCCCGCGGTGGGGTTTGCGGCGGCAGGCTCGGGCGGGTGTTGGCTGCGCTGACGGATCTGGTTCTGCCCCGCCGGTGCGCCGGGTGCGGGCGGCCGGGCGCGGTGCTGTGTGCCGGCTGCCGTCCGTCCGGGCCACCGCTGCGCCTGGGTGGATTCGACGGGCCGGTGCTCGCCGCCGGACGCTACGAGCAGCGGCTGCGTTCGGCGGTGCTGGCCTACAAGGAGCGGGGCCGGCACGAGTTGGCGCGGCCGCTGGCCGCGCTGCTGCCGCTGGCGGTGTTGCTGTCCCTGGACCGCCGGGGGAGTCCCGTCGTGCTGGTTCCGGTGCCGTCGGCCCGCGCGGCGGCCCGCCGGCGCGGCGGCGATCACGTGCAGCGGCTGGCCCGGATCGCCGGGGCACGCCGGCCGATCCCGGTCGAATCGACCCTGCGGCTCGTCCGGGTCGTGCACGACTCGTCCGGTCTGGGGGCCGCGGCCCGGCACGCCAACCTGGCCGGCGCGATGGCGGCGGCCCGTCCGCCTCCGGGGTGCCCCGCGGCGGTGCTCGTCGACGACATCGTCACCACCGGAGCCACCCTGCACGAGGCGACGCGGGCCCTGCGCGCCGCCGGCTGGTCCGTGCTCGGCGGCGTCGCGCTGGCGGCCACCCCGCTTCGCCGTCGCTGAGCGCGCACGAAGAGTGCCCTGGGTGCACGTTAACTAGGCGTGTCTCCCATCTGGCACGCGAGCGAACTCCCAGCTAGCGTGGTCCTGACCTGACCGAGTTGGCGATCTATCGCTCCCGCGCACGGTCCACCGATGACGCTTGGCGTGCGAGGCGGCGGTGGCCGCTGCGACAACCGTGGAGGGCGTATGGACGTCGTGGTACACGGGCGCAACGTCGAGGTCCCAGAGCATTTCCGATTGCACGTCACCGAGAAGCTCGGCAAGGTCGAGCGATACGACCAGAAGATCATCCGAGCCGACGTCGAACTGCATCATGAGCGCAATCGGCGGCAGAACGGCAGCTGTCAGCACGTCGAGATCACCTGCCGTACCCGGGGACCGGTCGTACGCAGCGAAGCGTGTGCCGAGGATTTCTACAAGGCGCTCGATGCCGCGAGCGACAAGCTCGAGCGGCGGTTCCGTCAGGCCGCCGACCGCCGCCGCGTGCATCACGGACGGCGCACACCGACCTCGCTCGCCGCGGCCACGGCGAGTGTCGCCACGCTGCTCGAGCCGCCCGCGGTCGAGGCCGACGAGGACGAGATCGACGACGGTCCGGGCCGCATCGTGCGGGAGAAGGAGCACGCGGCCAAGCCCATGACGGTCGACCAGGCCCTGTTCGAGATGGAGCTGGTCGGCCACGACTTCTACCTGTTCGCCGACGTCGACTCCGGGCGACCGACCGTCGTCTACCGCCGGCACG
>DASXYE010000179.1:0-6566 GCA_036502695.1 Jatrophihabitantaceae bacterium | reverse complement strand
GCCCGCCACCCGAATGTTCAGTTGATGCAGTCGGGTTGGCCGGGGGGCGGGGCCGCCGCCTTCTTGCCCGAGCTGCCCGAGCCGGCACCTCCGGCACCGCCCGAGCCGCCCGCGTGTGTTGCCCCGAGCCCCCGCGCCTGCACGTTGTTGCTGCCGAGCACCAGCGTTACCCGGCTCACCGACGAGGTCTGCACGAGCTGGGCGCCCGGCACTGCTGCTGCCACGGCCTTGGCCGCCGGCTGCGCGCCGTTCGGGTACTCGACCGTGGTGGCCGCCGTCGGATCGGTCGAGTCGACGGTGTTCACATGGAAGCCGGCGGCCCGCAGCGCGTCGCCGTTGCGGCCGGCCAGGCCGGCGGTCGAGGTGCCGTTCAGGACGTCCACGGTCACCGACGATGGCGACGCCGCAGCAGCACCGGCCAGGGACGGATCGGCCGGCTTGCCCTGCAGCCGGTTGACGAATCCGGGCATGGCGGCCGTGTCGACGGTCACCACCGAGGTGGCCACCCCGTCCGGGTAGATCAGCTGCGGACCGTCGTTCGGGATCGTCGCGAACGAGATGTTGCCCGCGGACAGGTCCTGGAACTGGCGGGCCAACGAGATCAGGTTCAGCGCGGGATCGGTCAGCAGCGACGAGCTGATCGCGTGCAGCAGCCCGTGCAGCTTGAACGGGTTGAGCAGCGTGCCCCCGGACAGCACCTTGTGGAACGCCGCGGACAGGAAGTACTGCTGGCGCTTGATCCGGTCCAGGTCACCGCCGGGCAGCCCGTGCCGTTGCCGCACGAACGCCAGCGCCTGCGAACCCTTGATCACCGAGTGGCCGGCTGGCAGGTTGATGCCCGAGTAGCCGTGGCCGAACTCGTCGGAGTCGGTGGACGGGTTCTGCGCGTGCAGCAGGCACACGTCCACGCCACCGATGGCGTTGCTGATCCGGTAGAAGCCGAGCAGATTCACTTGGACGTAGTGGTCGATGTGCAGGCCGGTCAGCCCGCTGATCGTGCGGATCAGCAGCCGGATGCCGGCGCTTTCCCGTGCGGTCTCCGCCCGTCCCGCGTTCTTGGCGGCCACGTACCCGTCCCCGTACGCCGCGTTGATCTTGCCCTTGCCGTTGTCCGGGATGGTGACCCAGGAATCGCGCGGGAACGAGATCACCGTCGTCTTGCCGCCATTCGCCGGGATGTGCAGCACCATCATCGTGTCGGTGTTGACGCTGCCCCCGTCGTCCTGCGTCGACAGTGCTCGCAGCTCGGCCGGAGTGGCCCCGGCCCGGCTGTCGTTGCCGAGCAGCAGGATGTTCTGGTCCTTGCCGTCGGCGTCCTGCTGCCCGCTGGCCAGCTCCGGCACCGGATCGCCGTGCTTGATGCTCGCCGTGAAGTTCTGGTAGGTCGCCCAGGCCAGGCCACTGCCGATCAACGCCAGCAGCGACACGATCGCGACGGCCAGCCGAGCGGCCACCCGGAACCGGTAGCTCCGCAGCAGGGTTCGAAGATCGTCTGCCACCACCCGAGGCTAACCGCGGGTCGGCGTAGATCCGGGGAGGCGCGAAAGACCCGACGCGTCGGGGGCGGGTGGCGGGCGGGTACGTGCCGTTCTGGGATACTGGCCGCTCAGTACCGCAATCCCATCACGGAGGTTCCTCGCGTCATGCGTGTTCTCGTCACCGGTGGAGCTGGCTTCATCGGCGCGAACTTCGTCTTGCGGACGATCGCCACGCGACCTGACGCCCAGGTCACGGTGCTCGACGCCTTGACCTACGCGGGCAGCGAGGCCAACCTCGCCACCGTCGCCGACCGGGTCGAACTCGTCCAGGGCGACATCGCCGACGCCGGGGTCGTCGACAAGCTGGTGGCCGACTCCGACCTCGTCGTGCACTTCGCCGCCGAATCGCACAACGACAACTCGCTGCGTGACCCGTCGCCGTTCGTCCACACGAACCTGGTCGGCACCTTCACGCTGCTCGAGGCGGTGCGCCGGCACGAGGTGCGGTTCCACCACATCTCCACCGACGAGGTCTACGGCGACCTCGAGCTGGACGACCCGGCGAAGTTCACCCCGCAGACGCCGTACAACCCGTCCTCGCCGTACTCGTCGACCAAGGCCGGCTCCGACCTGCTGGTGCGGGCCTGGGTCCGCTCGTTCGGGGTGCAGGCCACCATCTCGAACTGCTCGAACAACTACGGGCCCTACCAGCACATCGAGAAGTTCATCCCGCGCCAGATCACCAACGTGCTGTGCGACATCCGGCCCAAGCTGTACGGCGCCGGCGCCAACGTTCGCGACTGGATCCACGTGCACGACCACAACGACGCGGTGTGGCGCATCATCGACGACGGCGCGATCGGCGACACCTACCTGATCGGCGCCGACGGTGAGCAGAACAACAAGCAGGTGCTGGAACTGATCCTCGAGCTGATGGGCAAGCCGGCCGACTGGTACGACCACGTCACCGACCGGCCCGGCCACGACCTGCGCTACGCGATCGACGCGTCCAAGCTGCGCACCGAACTGGGCTGGGCGCCGGCCTTCACCGACATGCGCGCGGGCCTGGCCGACACCATCGGCTGGTACACGGACAACGAGCAATGGTGGCGTCCGTTGAAGCAGGCGGTCGAAGCGCGCTACGCCGAGCGCGGGCAGTAGCCGCGTCATGCGCTGGCTGATAACTGGTGCTGGCGGGCAGCTCGGCGCCGACTTGCAACGCGCGCTGGCCGACCGGTCCGACCGGGCCGACCGGTCCGGGCACGACGTGCGCGCCGTCGGGCACGCCGAGCTGGACATCGCCGACTCGGTCGCCGTGGCCAAGCTGCTCGCCGACTTCCCCGCCGACGTCGTGGTCAACGCCGCGGCCTACACCGCCGTGGACGCGGCCGAGTCCGACGAGGACGCCGCCTACCGCGCGAACGCCACCGGGCCGGCCACCCTGGCCGCGGCGCTGGCCGGCGCCGGGCTCGACGCGAAGCTGATCCACGTGTCCACCGACTACGTCTTCGCCGGGGACGCCGAGCAGCCGTACGAGGTCGACGCCGCGACGGCGCCGCGCTCGGCGTACGGCCGCACCAAGCTCGCCGGCGAGCAGGCGGTGCGCGAACTGCTGCCCGAGCGGGGCTTCGTGGTGCGCACCGCGTGGGTGTACGGCGCCGACGGCGGCAACTTCGTCAAGACGATGGCCCGCCTGGAACGCGAGCGGGACACGGTCAGCGTGGTCGACGACCAGCGCGGCTCGCCGACCTGGTCGGCCGACCTGGCGGCCGGACTGGTCGAGCTCGCCGAGAGCGACGCCCCGGCCGGCATCTACCACTGCACCAACTCCGGCGACACGACGTGGTTCGGGCTGACCCGGGCCATCTTCGACGAACTCGGCGCCGACCCGGAACGGGCGCAGCCGACCACCACCGACGCGTTCCCGCGCCCGGCGCCGCGGCCGGCGTACTCGGTGCTGTCCGACGCCGCCTGGCGCGGCGCCGGGCTGACGCCGATGCCGCACTGGCGCGACGCCCTGCAGCGCGCATTCGCCACGTCCAGCGACGCATTGCGAGGCACCGGGTCATGACCACCATCACCGCCGCCGCGAAGGTCCGTCCACCGCTGCTGCAGTACCGCAGCCTGGTCTGGAACTTCGCCCAGCGCGACCTCAAGGCCCGGTTCAAGGGCACCGCGATCGGCTGGGTGTGGTCGCTGCTGCTGCCGATCGCCTCGCTGCTGACGTACACGCTGGTGGCGCACTACATCCTCAAGGCCAAGCCGGCGGACTTCGCCGACGGCCGCAAGGGCAACTTCGCGGTGTGGCTGTTCGTCGGGCTCACCGCCTGGGGCTTTTTCGCCAACGGGCTGAACACCGCGGTCGGCGGCCTGCTCGGCACCGGTGTCCTGCTGAAGAAGATCTACTTTCCGTCCTACGCTCCGGTGCTCGGCTCGGTGATCGGGGTGGCCATCCAGAGCGCCATCGAGGTCGGCCTGGTGCTGGTCGTGTTGCTGATCTTCGGCAACGTCGGCTGGTCGTGGCTGCTCGTCCCGTTCTGGGCGGCGATCTTCGCGGTCTTCGTGTCGGCCGTTTCGCTCGTGCTGGCCATCGCCAACGTGTACTTCCGCGACCTGGCGCACATCATCGCGGTGTTCTTGCAGCTGCTGTTCTACGCGACGCCGGTGCTCTACCAGGACTCGCTGATCGCCAACCCGACCGCACACCGCATCCTGATGAGCAACCCGATGAGCCAGTTCGTGTTGCTGTTCCGGGACCTGACCTACGGACTGACCGCCGGCCGGTGGGACAGCTGGCTGTACATCCTCGGCGCGACCGCCGTCCTCGTCGCGTTCAGCGCGTGGGTGTACCAGCGATTCGGCCGCGACCTGGGGGAGCAGCTATGACCGAGATGGCGATCGAGGTCGCCAACCTCTCGAAGGTCTTCAAGCTGGCCACCGAGCGGCGCGACTCGCTCAAGGAGCGGTTCGTGCGCGGCGGCGGCCGGCACGAGGAGTTCTGGGCCCTGCGCGACGTCAGCCTCGAAGTCGAGCGGGGCACCACCTTCGGGCTGATCGGCCACAACGGCTCGGGCAAGTCCACGCTGCTGAAGATGCTCGCCGGCATCTATCGCCCGACGTCGGGCTCGGTCGCCGTCAACGGCCGCATCTCGGCGCTGCTCGAGCTCGGCGCGGGCTTCCACGGCGAGCTCACCGGCCGCGAGAACGTCTACCTCAACGGCGCCATCCTGGGCCTGTCCCGCAAGCAGATCGACGCGTCGATGGACAAGATCATCGACTTCGCCGGCATCGAGGACTTCATCGACTCGCCGGTCAAGGTCTACTCCAGCGGCATGTACGTGCGGCTGGGCTTCTCGATCGCGGTCACCGTCGACCCCGAGATCCTCATCGTCGACGAGATCATCGCCGTCGGCGACGAGGAGTTCCAGCGCAAGTGCTTCGATCACCTCTTCGAGTTGCGCCGGCAGGGCACCACCATCGTGCTCGTCTCGCACGGACTGGGCGTGGTCACCGACCTGTGCGACAACGCGCTGTGGCTCGACCACGGGCGGATGCGCGCCATCGGCGAGGTGCGCGACGTCGTCGACGAGTACCTGCAGGACGTGAACAAGAAAGAGGCGGCGCGCGGCGGAGACGCCGACGAGAGCAGCGGGCCGATCCGGCTGGGGTCCGGCGAGATCCGCGTCAACGAGCTGGAGTACCTGGACGGGGCCGGGGCGGCGGTGCCGTTCCTGACCGCGGGCGAGCCGTGCACCGTTCGCATGCATTACGAGGCGACGAAGGACATCCCGGAGGCGGTGTTCGGGCTCGGCTTCTGGCACGAGTCGGGCATCAACGTGTCGGGCCCGAACTCCGGATACGGCGACCAGGCGTTCAAGGTCGGTGCCGGGGCGGGACACGTGGACTTCCGGATCGACCGCCTCCCGCTTCAGCCCGGTATGTTCCTGGTCTCGACGGCGGTCGTCGACCGCGGCCACAGCTATGACTACGTCGATCGTGGTCACGAGCTGCGGGTGCGGGCCGAGGCCGCATCGACCGAGCCCGGGTTGACGCGAATCTTCGGATCGTGGGCGTTGGCGCCGGAATCGATGTCAGTTTCGAACGACCGAATCGGTAAGGGGAAGACAGCATGATCTCCGGGCAGATGCTCACGGCCCTCCTGCACGCCTTGTCAACGGGCTTCCCCGACCGAGCGGTCAACATCGCCGTCACCGCCGAGGACATCGACGACGACCTGCGGCGGGCGATGTGCGCGGCCATCGCCGAGAACAAGGCGCCCATGCTGCAGGTGCAGGCGATCGGGGACATCCTGCGGGATGCCAAGGCCGATCAGGCGTTGATCAACGAGTGCTACCGGGCGGCGTTCTACCTCGGGCCCGACTGGCTCGAGATGACCAAGAACCCGCTGTACGCGCACTTCGTCGCCAACCGCGCCGGCCCGGTGCTGGACAAGTGGGTGCACTACTTCCCGATCTACGCCCGGCATCTGGAGCGCTTTCGCGGGCGGCAGATCAAGGTGCTCGAGATCGGTGTGTACCGCGGTGGCGGCCTGGACATGTGGAGTCACTATCTCGGCCCGGGCGCCCGGCTGGTCGGTCTGGACATCGACGAGGCCGCCGTGCGCGCGGTCGGCGACCGCATCCCCGTCGTGCTGGGCGACCAGGAAGATCCCGAGGTGCTGCGCCGCATCGACCACGAGTACGGCCCGTTCGACGTGATCATCGACGACGGCGGCCACGCGATGCGCCAGCAGATCAGCTCCATCGAGACGCTGTTCCCGCTGCTGAACGACGGTGGCACCTACATCGTCGAGGACACGCACACCTCGTACTGGTCGGAGTTCGGCGGCCGGCTCGGCAGCCCGGACACGTTCCTCGAATGGTCCAAGGGCCGCGTCGACGACATGCACTCACGGCACAGCAGCGACATCGACCGCACGTCGGTGTGGGCGACCCATCTCGACGGCATGCACGTGTACGACAGCGTCGTGGTGTTCGACAAGAAGGCGCGGTTCCGGTCCTTCAACGAGATCGTGGGCAGCTCGTCGTACCTGTTCGCCGGCCGGTTCAGCGAGGTGCTGGGCATCGA
>DASXYE010000178.1:0-7664 GCA_036502695.1 Jatrophihabitantaceae bacterium | reverse complement strand
CTTCGTCAACACCCCGGACATCCTCAACGAGTACCTGCAACACGGCGGCCCGGCCGCGTTCAAGATCCGGGCGATCTTGGCTTCGATGCTCTCGCCGTCGTGGGGCGTCTACTCCGGCTACGAGCTGTACGAGCACCTGCCGGCGCAGCCGGGCAGCGAGGAGTATCTCGACTCCGAGAAATACCAGTTGCGGCCGCGGGATTTCGCCGGGGCACAGGCGGACGGACGCTCGCTGGCGCCGCTGCTCACCACACTCAACCGGATCCGGCGCGAGCATCCGGCGCTGCAGCAACTGCGCAACCTGCACATCCACTACGTCGACAACGACGCGATCACCGTGTTCAGCAAGCGCGATCCGGCCACGGGCGACACCGTGCTCGTCGCGTGCACCACCGACCCGCACAACGTCCGCGAAGGGTGGACGGCGCTCAACCTGCCCGAGCTGGGCATCGACTGGGCCGACGAGTTCACCGTGCAGGATCTGCTCACCGGCGCGACCTACCGCTGGGGGCAGTACAACTTCGTCCGCCTCGACCCGCACATCCAGCCGGCGCACATCTTCGCCGTCCAGCCCGACGCCTGGTAACCACCGCCTGCGATCATCACGCCGAACCGCGTGGCAACCCCGGCCCGGCCAGCCGCTCCGCCACGATGTCGTCCACGCCCGGGGTTGCCCCAGGTCGTAACGTGGCCATACGGCCCCATACCACTGAGAGGCATCGTTGACCGTCCAGTCCAGCGCCGATCACCGGCACAACGCCGTGGCGGACCCGCAGTGGTTCAAGCGTGCCGTGTTCTACGAGGTGCTGGTTCGGGGGTTCAGCGATTCGAACGGGGACGGCACGGGGGACCTGCGCGGACTGCTCGAGAAGCTCGACTACCTGCAGTGGCTGGGCGTCGACTGCTTGTGGCTGCCGCCGTTCTACCCGTCACCGCTGCGCGACGGGGGTTACGACGTCAGCGACTACACCGACGTGCTGCCCGAGTTCGGCACCATCGACGACTTCCAGGCCTTCCTCGACGCCGCCCACCAGCGCGGCATCCGGGTGATCATCGACGTGGTCATGAACCACACGTCCGATCAGCACCCGTGGTTCCAGGAATCGCGGTCCGATCCCGAAGGCCCTTACGGGAACTACTACATCTGGGAGGACGACGACACCCGCTACCCCGACGCGCGGATCATCTTCGTCGACACCGAGCCGTCCAACTGGACGTTCGACCCGATCCGCAAGCAGTACTTCTGGCACCGGTTCTTCAGCCACCAGCCCGACCTGAACTTCGACGAGCCGGGCGTGCAGCAGGCGATGATCGACGCGCTGCGGTTCTGGCTCGACCTCGGCGTCGACGGGTTCCGGCTGGACGCCGTGCCGTACCTGTACGTCCGCGACGGCACGAACGGCGAGAACCTGACCGAGACGCACGAGTTCCTGCGGCGGCTGCGCAAGGAGATCGACCGCGACTACCCCGATCGCATCCTGCTGTGCGAGGCCAACCAGTGGCCGGGCGATGTCGTCGAGTACTTCGGCGACGCAGCTGGGGGCGGCGACGAGTGCCACATGGCGTTCCACTTCCCGGTGATGCCGCGCATCTTCATGGCGGTCCGCCGCGAATCGCGCTACCCCATCTCGGAGATCATGGCGCAGACACCGCAGATCCCGGACAACTGCCAGTGGGGCATCTTCTTGCGCAACCACGACGAGCTCACCCTCGAGATGGTCAGCGACGAAGAGCGCGACTACATGTGGAACGAGTACGCCACGGATCCACGGATGAAGGCCAACATCGGCATCCGCCGGCGACTGGCCCCCCTGCTCGAGAACGACATCAACCAGATCGAGCTGTTCACCGCGCTGTTGCTGTCCCTGCCCGGCTCCCCCGTCCTCTACTACGGCGACGAGATCGGCATGGGCGACAACATCTGGCTCGGTGATCGCGACGGTGTCCGCACCCCCATGCAGTGGACGCCCGACCGCAACGCCGGCTTCTCGACGTGCGAACCGGCCCGGCTCTACCTGCCGGTGAACATGGACTCGATCTACGGCTACCAGGTCACGAACGTGGAGTCGCAAACCCGCAACACGTCCTCGTTACTGCACTGGACCAGACGGATGATCCAGGTGCGCAAGGCCAATCCCGCATTCGGTCTGGGTTCGTTCGCCGATATCGGGGGTAGTAATCCCAGTGTGCTGAGCTTCGTGCGCGAGTTCGGCGACGACATCGTGCTGTGCGTGAACAACCTGTCCCGGTTCGCACAGCCGGTCGAGTTGGACCTGCGGCCCTGGGAAGGCTCGGAGCCGATCGAGTTGATGGGGAACGCCCGTTTCCCGGCGATCGGCGAGCTGCCGTACCTGCTCACGTTGAGCGGGCACGGCTTCTACTGGCTTCGCATCCCCCGTCCCCAGCCGATCCCGCAGCCGAGTGACGAATCCGAGGTAACAGTGTGACCTTGCCCGAGCACGACCTGCAGCCCCTTGTTGTCCAGTGGCTGCCGGCCCAGCGATGGTT
Source organism: Jatrophihabitantaceae bacterium (assembly GCA_036502695.1). Classification (GTDB taxonomy): domain Bacteria; phylum Actinomycetota; class Actinomycetes; order Mycobacteriales; family Jatrophihabitantaceae; genus DASXRA01. The sequence goes on along the minus strand of DASXYE010000178.1, from coordinate 5,156 downwards.
CGCCGGCAAAGGCCGCGGTACCCGAGCGGTCACCGTGCGCCGCATCGCGCTGCTTGCGTCCGGACCACCGGAGGTATCGGTGTGGCTGGCCGACGTCACTTACGACGACGGCACCACCGAGACCTACCAGCTGCCGCTGGTGCTGCGCCCGGAGCTGGTGGCCACACTCGAGCACGTGCTGCTCGGCTCGGTGGCCATCGACGGCGAGCCGTACTGGATCTACGACGCACTGCACGACAAGGACGTCACCCAGGAGTGGCTGATCGGAATCCGCGACGAGGCGACGCTCGGCCCACTGCGCTTCGAGCGGCTCGCCGAGGCGGACGACGTCCCGGTCGGGCAGTCCAGCCTGGTCACCACCGCCGAGCAGTCGAACACGTCGCTGGTGTACGGCGATCAGGCGATCCTGAAGGTGTTCCGGCGGCTGGAGCCCGGCATCAACCCCGACATCGAGGTGCACCGGGCGCTGACCGAACTGGGGGCCCGGCACATCGCCCGGCTGATCGGCAGCGTCACGGCCGATCTGGACGAGCAACCGACCAGCCTGGCCATGCTGCAGGAGTTCATGGTCACCGCCACCGACGGGTGGGAACTCGCCAAGACCAGCGTCCGCGACCTGATGGCCGAGGGTGATCTGCACGCCGAGGAGGCCGGCGGCGACTTCGCCGGCGAGGCCGAGCGGCTGGGCGTGGCCACGGCCGAGGTACACGCCGACCTGGCCCGGGCGTTCGGCACGTCGGTGCTGGCCGGTGAGGACCTCACCGCGCGGGCCGCGGCGATGCACGTCCGGCTGGACCGCGCCCTGCAGATCGTGCCGCAGCTGGCCGAGGTCGAGGACGGTCTGCGCGAGGCCTTCGACGCGTTCAGCAGCGCCTCGAAGACGGCGGCACTGACAACCCAGCGCATCCACGGCGATCTGCATCTGGGCCAGGTGCTGCGCACCGTTCATCGCTTCGTGGTGCTCGACTTCGAGGGCGAGCCGACCGCCGAGCTGCAGAGCCGGCGCGCCTTCGACTCCCCGCTGCGCGACGTGGCCGGCATGCTGCACTCGTTCGACTACGCCGCGCGCCACCAGCTCGTGGACTCCCCCGGCACGGCCCAGCTCGAGTACCGCGCCGAGGAATGGGCGCAGCGCAACCGCACGGCGTTTCGGGCCGGATACACCGAGGCGTCCGGGCACGACCTGGACGGCGACGAGGCCGTGATCCGCGGCTTCGAGGCGGACAAGGCGGTGTACCAGGCGGTGTACGAGACTCGGCACCGGCCGACCTGGCTGGCGATCCAGCTCGCGTCGCTGGCCAAGCTCAGCACGGGCGACGCGGCATGAGCAGCGACGAGCGCACCCGACCCCCGGTCGGGATGATAGATCGGGCCGAGCTGGACAAGCTCGTGGGCGGGGCGCATCACGATCCGCACAGCATCCTCGGCGCGCACCCGACCGCCGACGGGCGCACCGTGATCCGCACCCTGCGCCCCGAGGCCAGCGCCGTCACGGCCGTCATCGGCGACGAGCGCACCACGCTGCAGCGCGTGCACGACGGCGTGTTCGCCGCGCTGGTCGAGGGCGCGCCGACCGACTACCGCCTCGAGGTGCACTACGGCGACGACTCGTTCGTGGTCGACGACCCGTACCGGTGGCTGCCGACCCTGGGCGACATCGACCTGCATCTGATCGGCGAGGGCCGCCACGAGAACCTCTGGCGGGTCCTCGGCGCGCACGTACGGTCCTACGACACCCTGGGCGGCGCCGTCACCGGCACGTCGTTCGCGGTGTGGGCGCCGAACGCCCGAGGGGTGCGCGTCGCCGGCGACTTCGACTACTGGTCCGGGCGGGCTTTCCCGATGCGTTCCCTCGGCTCGTCCGGCATCTGGGAACTGTTCGTGCCCGGTGTCGGCGACGGCGCCTACTACAAGTTCCAGATCCTCGGCGCGGACGGCACGTGGCGCGAGAAGGCCGACCCGATGGCGTTCGCCACCGAGGTACCGCCGGCCACCGCGTCCATGGTGTTCACGCCGTCCTACGAATGGGGAGATACAGCCTGGCTGTCGAAGCGGGCGACGACGGACTGGCGCACCTCGCCGATGTCGATCTACGAGGTGCACATCGGCTCGTGGCGGCAAGGGTTGTCCTACCGGCAGCTGGCCGAGGAGCTGATCGAGCACCTGCGCGAGACCGGGTTTACCCACGTCGAGTTCCTGCCGGTGGCCGAGCATCCCTTCGGCGGTTCGTGGGGCTACCAGGTCTCGTCCTACTACGCGCCCTCGTCCCGGTTCGGGAATCCGGACGACTTCCGCTACCTCGTCGACCGGCTGCACCAGGCCGGGGTGGGCGTCATCGTCGACTGGGTGCCGGCGCACTTCCCCAAGGACGCCTGGGCGCTCGGCCGCTTCGACGGCACGCCGCTGTACGAGCACGGCGACCCGCGCCGCGGCGAGCAGCCCGACTGGGGCACGTTCGTGTTCGACTTCGGACGCAGCGAGGTCCGCAACTTCCTCGTCGCGAATGCCCTGTACTGGCTGGAGGAATTCCACATCGACGGGCTGCGCGTCGACGCCGTCGCCTCGATGCTCTACCTCGACTACTCGCGCAAGGACGGCGAGTGGCTGCCCAACATCTACGGCGGCCGCGAGAACCTCGACGCGGTCTCGTTCCTGCAAGAGGTGAACGCCACCGTCTACAAGCGGGTGCCCGGCACGGTGACCATCGCCGAGGAGTCCACGGCCTGGCCCGGCGTCACGCGACCGACCCACTTGGGCGGACTGGGCTTCGGCTTCAAATGGAACATGGGCTGGATGCACGACACGCTCGGCTACATCGGGCACGAGCCGGTCCACCGGCAGTACCACCACCACGAGATGACGTTCTCGATGATGTACGCCTACTCCGAGAACTACGTCCTGCCGATCTCGCACGACGAGGTGGTGCACGGCAAGGGTTCGCTGCTCAACAAGGTGCCGGGCGACCGGTGGCAGCAGATGGCCACGTTGCGCCTGCTGTACGCGTACATGTGGGCCCATCCAGGCAAGCAGCTGCTGTTCATGGGGCAGGAGTTCGGGCAGGGCGGCGAGTGGAGCGAGTCGCGGTCGCTGGACTGGTGGCTGCTCGACAGCCCCGATCACCGCGGCGTGGCGCGGCTGGTCGGCGACCTCAACTGCGTGTACCGCGAGACGTCCGCGCTGTGGTCGCAAGATCACGAGCCGGCCGGGTTCGGCTGGATCGACGCCGACGACGTGTCCGGCAACGTGTTCTCGTTCCTGCGCTACGGCGTGGACGGCTCGATCGTCGCCTGCGTGGCCAACTTCGCGGCCGTCCCGCACGAGCAGTACCAGCTCGGGCTGCCCCGAGCCGGGCGCTGGGACGAGGTGATCAACACCGACGCGGAGGTGTACTTCGGTTCCGGGGTCGGCAACTTCGGCGGAGTGGACGCCGTCGAGGGCGAGTCGCACGGGCTGCCCGCCTCGGTCCGGCTGCGGGTCCCGCCGCTCGGCGCCCTCTGGCTGCGCTACGCCGAATAAGGCCCGCCGAGTAGCCGCGAGTTGTCCCACTGTCGCCGCGTCATTGCCCGGCGAAGGTGGGACAACTCGAAAGAGCCCGCTGGACCGCCCGTGGATCGTCGCCGGATTCGCGACGGTCCGCCCGGCTATAGGCTGACTTCCCACACCGACCTGGGGAGATCATGCGCGCGATGCCGTACGCCGCGGTCCTGGCGGCCGTTGCCGCGCTGACCGTCGCCGGGTGCGACTCGTCGACGAAGGGTCACGTGCAGGCCGCGGACGGCGGCAACGTCGCGGCCTGCGCCGACGGCCAGTGCGAGATCGCCGTCCCCGCCGGTACGGCCATCACCGTCCCTCGGTCGATGGCCGTCCAGGACCTGACGTTGACCGAGGTGACGTCCGACCGGATCACGATCACCGCGCAGGACATCGGCACCACGAGCAACGGCACCTGTTCCGGCGAGTGCCACTCGTCAACCGACAACGGTGCGCTGACCGCCACCATGGGCGAGGACGCCCACCTCACCGAGAACGGCCTGTCGCTCGTCGTCGAGAGCATCGACGGGGGCACCGCCGTGCTCAAGCTCGAACCGACCGGCTAGCCCGGATTGTCGTTACGATCGACGCGTATTCGAGGGGGTGAGCCGAGGTGGCGACCACTCGTTCGGGACGCCGCTCGGTGTTGCTCTGGGCGGCCGGGTGCGTCGCCGTCGTCGTGGTCGCGGCCGCCACCGGGCTGGGCGGTTCGGCTCCGGCCCATGCCCTGCGGCAATCCGGACACTGGGTCTACAACAGCACGATCGGCGCGGTCGTCCACGTCAATGGCGACAGTAAGCACGCCGACGGCAAGGTGTCACTGCCCGGGCTCGGGCCGGCCAACCAGGTCACCCAGGACGACCAGCACGGGTACGTGATCGACCGGCGCAACGGCCGGGTGGTGGTGTTCGGCAAGTCGTCGCTGGCGGTCGAATCGACGCTGTCGGTCGGCACGAGCGAACGTCCCGACGTGCTCGAGGTTCCGGGTGGCCCGTTCCTGGTGTACCGGCAGCGCGGCACGATCGTCCGGCTCGGGCAACCACCCGCCTCGGTCGCAACCGGCGGACGGCTCGACACCCCGATCGCCACCACCGACGGCGCCGTGTGGGTACAGCGCCCGGACCAGCGCGCGCTGTGCGAGCTGGCACCCCGGGCCAGCACGCTGACCTGCCCGGCCATCATCCCGGCCGGCCATCAGGGCACGCTCACCAGCCTGGACGACCGGCCGGCGTTCACCGACCTGTCGACCGGCACCATCGCGCCGCTGACGACGCAAGGGCTCGGCCCGACTGCCCCGCTAGGCCCGGACCTGCACGCGGCGGCGGGTCAGGCGCATGTCGCCGACTCTGACGCGGGCGGGCGGCTGCCGGTGCTGCGCGCCGAGCCGGCCCGGGGCACCCGGCTGGTGCTGGTCGACACGAGCACGGTCGGCACCGGCAAGCCGGGGGCGGCACCGATCACGGTGCAGCTGGGCAGCGGGCAGTTCGACCCACCGATCACGTCCGGCGGGATCGTCGTCGTGGTCAACCAGAGCCTGGGCCGGATCATCACCTACGAGAACACCGGCCGGCTGAAGCAGTCGGTGCGGGTCGCCGCCGGATCCGGCGTGCTGCAGGTGACCCGTG
>DASXYE010000177.1:0-4774 GCA_036502695.1 Jatrophihabitantaceae bacterium | reverse complement strand
GTCGCTACGTTCGGCAGAGTCATAGTGCTATCGCAACGTTGTCGATCAGCCGGGTGCTTCCCACCTTGGCCGCGACGAGCAGCCGGGCGCTGCCGTGCGCCGGCGCCGGGCCGAGGTCGGCACCGCGCAGTTCGAGGTAGTCGACGTGGGCGCCCGGCTCGGCGTCGAGCACGGCCCGGGCGGCGGCCAGCACCGCGCCGGCGCCACCGGGCGCCGCGTCCTGGCCGGCGAACAACGCCCGGGACAGCGCCAGCGCGGCCTGTCGATCGGACGCGGACAGGAAGACGTTGCGACTCGACAGCGCCAGGCCATCCGACTCGCGGACAGTCGGCACGCCGGCGATGCCCACGCCGAGCTCGAGGTCGCCGGCCATCCGAGTGATCAGGGCCAGCTGCTGGTAGTCCTTCTCGCCGAAGTAGGCCACCGCCGGACGGACCAGTCCGAACAGCTTGGCCACCACGGTGAGCACCCCGGCGAAGTGGGTCGGCCGGGACACGCCCTCGAGCTCGGCGCCCAGCGGTCCGGGATCGACGGCGACTTGCGCCGGGCCGCCCGGGTAGACGTCCTCGACGGACGGCGCCCACACCACGTCCACGCCGGCTTGCTCGCACAGCGCGACGTCGGCCTCCAGGGTGCGCGGGTAGACGGCGAGGTCCTCGGTCGGCGCGAACTGCATCGGGTTGACGAAGATGCTCACCACGACCGACTCGCTGAACGCCCGGGCCCGCTCCATCAGCGCCTGGTGCCCGGCGTGCAGCGCGCCCAGCGTGGGCACCAGCCCGACCGGGCCGGCCAGCTCGTCGCGGACGCCGGCCAGGTCGGCCCGCGAGTGGATGACCTTCACGACAGGGCCTCCTCGATCGCCTTGGCCTGCTCGGGACTCAGCCGGCCGGCGGCCGTTGCTCGCTCGGCGGTGCGGCGGGCCATCGCGACGTAGGCGGCGACCTGCTCCGGGGCGTCCTCGGCCAGGGTGGCCAGGTGGGTGCGCACGGTCGTGGCGTCCCCGCGGGACACCGGCCCGGTCAGCGCGGCGTCGCCCAGGCGCAGCGCGTTGTCCAGAGCCGCGGACAGCAGCGGCGCGATCAGCTGGGCCGGATGCTCGACGCCGGCCCGGGTCAGCAGGTCCAGGGCGTCGTTGACGATCGTGACGAGGTGGTTGGCGCCCACCGTCAACGCCGCGTGGTACAGCGGGCGGGCCAGCTCGGGCACCCACACCGGCTCGGCCCCGATCTCGACGACCAGCGCCTCGGCCACCGGGCGCAGCTCGTCCGGGGCGGTCACCCCGAACGTGGCGCCGGCGAGACGGTCGAGGTCCTCGGGCCGCCCAGCGAAGGTCATCGCCGGATGCAGCGCGAGCGGCAACACCCCGCGAGCGGCGGCCGGATCGAGCACGCCGACGCCCACAGCCCCGGAGGTGTGCGCGACGAGTTGGCCGGCCCGCCATGCGTCCGTACTGGCCAGCCCGCTCACCAGCGGGCGCAGCGCGTCGTCGGGCACCGCCAGCAGCACGAACTCGGCGGCGGCCACGACGTCCGGCGGTGGCAGGATCGCGGCCCCCGGCAGCAGCCGCTCCGCGCGGCGAACCGAGTCCCGGGACACGGCGCTGACCGCCACGACCTCGTGTCCCACCCGGGCCAGAGCAGCGCCCAGCACGGCGCCCACCCGGCCAGCACCGATGACGCCGACGCGCAGCCGCGCGGGTCGAGCAGCGGTCAACGGCGTCCTCACAGATAAGAGTTAGGCCAGCCGAGCCTACGCGCGACGGGCGCTACGGTCGGCAATCGGCTAGGTTGTCCCACCGTGACTGTGGTGCTAACTCGGGGACGTCGGGTTGGCCGGGTGCTCGCAACCGGAGCCGCTGATGAGTACTGATGTGCAACACCTCGTAGCCGAAAGCTCGGATGCCGCCGGCCTGCACGCGACGGCGCCCGCGCTGTTGCTCGAACTGCAGACCCAGCTCGGCATCCTCGCCGCCACCGCGACCCGCGCCACCGAGCGCGGTCGACGACCGTTCAGACCCACCCCGGACTGGGCCGGGCGACTGGGCGAGCTGGCCTACGGCCTGTACCTGCTCGCCGATCAGACCGGCGTGGACATCACCGCCGAACTCACCACGGTCGCATTGCTGCAACAGCGCCGCGCCGAGCAGAACGCCGCGGTAGCCCAACAGGCGGACTGGCCCTTTAACTCTTAATCCGGCCCAGATCGCATCCGCGCGGGCCCACCAAAGAACGGTGGGCCGCACGCAGACGCGAGCCGCAAGCTCCTTCCTCGCGCGCGGCCGGGCTCTTCGCGCGAGCGCTCATCGCGTTGGTGGTTACGTTCCCCGTGGTTGGGTCGCGCTGCGCTTCGCGCCGGAGCCGGATAGCCAGCTAATTAATACAGCTCTTGGAGTTCTGGGCGGCATTGGTGACGCCGGACGGGGTGGCCGAGGGCTTGGGCTTGGCGGGCGTCTTCTTGGACTTGGCCGCTGCCTTGGTGGGCTTCGCCTTGGCCTGCAGGTGGTCACTGCCGAGGATGAGGGTCACCTTCGACACATCCGTCGACTCTTCGAGCAGCGCGCCCGGCACGTACTGCGCGAGCGTCTTGGCCTGGGCCTGCATGCCGTCCGGGTAGTCGATCGTGGTCTGGTCGGTGTGCTGGTCGGTGTCACCCACAGTGGCCAGGAAGCCGGCCGACCCCAGGGTCTTGGCGTTGCTGGTCGCGACCAGGTTCTGGTCGGACTGGTTCAGCACCGTCACGCTGACCTGGGCCGGTGGCACCACCTTCGCGGCGGCGAGCTTCTTGTCGGTCGGTGCGCCGACCATCTTCCGGACGTAGGTCTTGACCGCGGCCGGGTCGACGACCACGACGTCCTGATCGCCTTCCTTGCCGAACTTCCACGGCGGGGTGCCCATCGTGATGTTGCCGCCGGCGATCTTGGAGAACTCCGAGACGAAGCTGAGGATGTTGAGCTTCGGGTCGGTGATCAGCGACCGCTTGACCGAGTTGAGCAGCTTCTGCAACCGGAACGGGTTGAGCAGGGTACTGCCGGACGTGGCCTTGTGGAACACGGCGGACAGGAAGTACTGCTGCCGCGTGATGCGGTCGATGTCACCCAGCGGCAGGCCGTGCCGCTGGCGCACGAACGCCAGCGCCTGCTTGCCCTTGACGCCCCGGTTCCAGCCCTTCTTGAGATTGATGCCGGAGTAGCCGTTCGGATGTGTCGAGTCGCCTTCGGTGGACGCGTTCTGGGCCTCGTTCAGGCACAGGTCCACCCCGCCGACGGCCTCGCTGATCTCGTAGAAGCCCAGCAGGTTGACCTGGACGTAGTGGTCGATCTGCAGCCCGGTCAGGTTGCTGATCGTCTTCGCCGACAGCAAGATGCCCGCGCTCTGCTTGCTCAGCAGGTCGTTCACGCCTTGCGACGCGGCATCGTTGAAGCCGTCGACGTAGGCGGCGTTGATCTTGTCCATGCCGTGGCCGGGAATGCTGACCCAGCTGTCGCGCGGGAACGAGATGATCGATGCCTTCGACCCGTCGGCCGGCACGTGCAAGACCATCATCGTGTCGGTGGCCGAGTCGTTGCGATCGGTGGTCGTGCCCAGCGCGGCAACCTCGGCCGCTGTGGCCCCGGCGATGCTGTCGTTGCCGAGCAGCAGGATGTTCTGGTCCTTGGCGTTGTCGATGCGCTTGGCGTTCTTGGGCAGGCTGGGCAGCTGCGCGCCGTGCTGGATGCCCTGGGTGAACTGCCGGTACGTGGCCCAGGCGATGCCGCTGCCGACGAGCGCGGCCACGGACAGCATCGCGATGACGATGCGTCCGCCCATGATCGAGCCGCGACGCAGGTTGCTGACCGGCTTGCGGGGTCCACCGCCGGCAGCGGTCCGACCGGGGCGGTCGCTTCGACTGGGAGACTCGCTACGGCCCAGAGGCTCGCTACGGCTCGGGGGCTCGCTACGCCCGGATCCGCCGCCACGGCGGTGCCGGCCGTGCGTCGGCGCATCCGGATTGCGCGCCTGCAGGTCGCTGACCCGAAGCTGCTGCGGCGAACCGGGCCGCCCGCGCCGGGGGTCCAGTTCGGGTGGTAACGGGGTGCCCGCGCCGTGATCTGCGCGTCTATCACCCCGGGGCATCGGACCAGGATAACGGCTCGCGGAAAGTGCCCGATCCCGTCGCTGTCCGAAGGCTCAGCGACCGAGCAATCGCGCCAGCACGTCGTCGACCTCGCCCTCGGCCCGGCGGCGTCGTCCGCCCACCGCAGGAGCCGGCGCCGGCGCGGCGTGACCGTTGGCCGGTCCGGCGACACCGTTCGAGTGCGTGCCGTTCGTGGAGTGCCCGTTCGCGCCGTGGGCAACGTTGGTGGCGCCGTAGGGGCTCGTGCCGTTGCTGCTGCCGTACGCGCTCGCACCGTTGCCGTGGGCTCCGATGCCATTGGCTGCGTTGCCGTTCGCACCGTGGACGCCGTTGGCGGCGCCGTACGGGCTCGCGCCGTTGCCGTTGGCTGCGTTGCCGTTGCCGTTGGCTGCGTTGCCGTTGCCGTTGGCGGCATTGCCACTGGCGCCGTTGCCGTTGGCGTTGCCGTGGGCGCCGTTGAAGGGGGCGCCGTAGGGCATCCGGCGGGCGTCGTCGTAGTGGCCGCTGCCGTTGCTCGCCCCGTTGGTCGGGCTCGGCGGGCCGGCCGACGGGTAGCGGGGGTCGGGCTCACCCGCGGAGCGGCGCCGGCCGACGTAGGACTGCGGCGGCCGCGACTCGACCGGCGGCGCCGGTGCTACCGGCGGCGGAGCGGGCGGGG
>DASXYE010000176.1:0-8396 GCA_036502695.1 Jatrophihabitantaceae bacterium | reverse complement strand
TGACGTCGTCGGGACGCATCGCCGATCCGGACACGGAGTTCTCGGCCAGCGGCACGAGCGCGGTGACCCGCACGGGCAGGCGCAACGCCGCGATCACGCGCAGCGCGCCCAGCACCGCGCCGCCGCCGGCCATGTCGGTGTACATCGTCTTCATGCTGGCGCCGGGCTTGAGGTTGTAGCCGCCCGTGTCGAACGTGATCCCCTTGCCCACCAGGACGATGTGGCGACCGGAAGCCCCGCGCGGGCGCCAGGCCGCCTCGATCAGGCACGGCGGCGCCGCCGAACCGCCGCCCACGGCGAGCACCCCGCCGAACTTGTGCTCGGCCAGCCAGGACGCATCGCGGGTCGTGACGCGCACCCCGAGCGGCGTCAGCTCGGCGACGGCCTGGGCCGCCACCCAGGACGGGGTCTTCGTCGACGTCCGGGTATTCGTCAGCTCGCGCGCCCACACAGCGCCGCGGCCGTACTCGGCGCCACGGGCCACCGCCGCTGCGTCGTCGACCGCGACGAGGTCGGCCCGAACGACCGGACGGGGGCGAGCGCGCGCGTCGAAGCGGTACCCGCCGAGCACGATGCCCTCGGCCAGCGCGGCCACTTCGGCACCGGCCAGGCCCGGCACGGCGACCGTGATGCTCACGTCGGCGTCCGCCCGGACGGCCCGGCCGATCGCCGCCCCGGCCAGCCGCAGATCGCCGCCGGTGCCCTCGCCGATGCCGACCACCAGCACCCGATTCGGCAACTCGCCGGGAAGCGGCAAGGACACGACGCTCCCGGGCTTGGCCGACGGGTCGTTCTCGGCGACGAACGCCTCGACCAGCGACCGCGCCGCGAGTGGCAGAACCTGGGTCGGCACCGCGTCCAGGGTCAACCCGCCGGTACCGACACCGACGGCGAGCAACTCCGGAGTCGGCTCGTCGACGGCGATGCGCACGTCAGTCATGTGGCCCCGTCCTCTGCACAGAACTCGGCCCCGGACACCCGCGTACGGGCACCGGGGCCGGTGCGGTCATATGTGGTGATCAGCCGCGATCAGTCGACCACCGATTTCAACGCGTCGCCGAGTGCGGCCGCCTCGTCGGCTGACATCTCGACGACGAGACGCCCGCCACCTTCGAGAGGAACGCGCATGACAATGCCGCGCCCTTCCTTGGTCACCTCGAGCGGGCCATCGCCCGTCCGCGGCTTCATGGCCGCCATTCGTGCCTCCTCGATGAACGCCACAATACGTTCGTCCGAACCGAAAACGCCCGCGCCAGGCTGGATACCCGGCCCCGAGCTTGGGACATTCTCCCGCACGACGCGTCAGGGCCAAAGCCCAGGGTCATGATCAAGGCTGGGGATGGGCGAAATCGCGCCCGGCCGATAGCGTCTGGGCCATGACGGACGCATTGCTGGTTGATCACTCCGACGGCGTCGCCACGGTCACCCTGAACCGGCCGGACGCGATGAATTCACTGTCGATCGAGCTGAAAGAGGCGCTGGTGGCGGCGGTTCGCGACCTCGCCGCCGACGACTCGGTTCGCGCCGTGGTGCTGACCGGCGCCGGGCGGGCCTTCTGCGTGGGCCAGGACCTGCGCGAGCACAAGGCGATGCTCGACTCGGGCGACCCGCAGCCGCTGCGCACCGTCGTCGACCACTACAACCCGATCACGTCCGGGCTGGCACACCTGCCCAAGCCGGTGATCGCCGCCGTCAACGGGGTGGCCGCCGGCGCCGGGGCCGGCTTCGCCTTCGCCTGCGACTTTCGCATCGCCAGTGCCAAGGCGTCGTTCCTGCTCGCGTTCGCCGGCGTCGGCCTGTCCCTGGACAGCGGCGCGTCCTGGACGCTGCCCCGGCTGATCGGCTCGGCCCGGGCCACCGCCCTGGCACTGCTCGGCGACACCGTCTCGGCCGAGGCCGCGCTCGAGATGGGACTGGTCAACGCCGTCGTCGAACCCGACCGGGTGCTGCCCGCCGCTCACGAGCTGGCGGCCCGCCTCGCCGCCGGGCCCACCACCGCCTACGCGGCGATCAAGGAATCCCTTGCGTTTGCGGCAACATCCACGCTGGACGAGGCGCTGGCCAAGGAAGCCGAGATGCAAGAGCGCACCGGCGCCACGGCCGATCACCCCAACGCCGTAGCCGCCTTCGTCGCCAAGCAAACCCCGGTCTTCACGGGCAAATGAGCCCGAGCAACTTCCGCCACTCAACGAGAAGTATCGGCTCGCCAGCAGGTCGCGATGTGGTCGTCGACCATTCCGGTGGCTTGCATCAGCGCGTAGGCCGTGGTCGGGCCGACGAACTTCAAGCCCCGCTTGCGCAGTTCCTTGGCCATCGCGGTCGACTCGTCCGACGTCGAGGCCACGTCACTGAGCCGGCGGGGCCGCTTGTGCCGGGCCGGCGCGAACGACCAGAGCAGGGTGTCGAGCCCTTCCGGCACGGCATCCACGATGTGCCGGGCGTTGCTGACCGTGGCGTCGATCTTGGCCCGGTTCCGGACGATTCCTGCATCGCCGAGCAGTCGCTCGACATCGCCCTCGTCGAAGCCGGCCACGGTGGGGATGTCGAAGTCGGCGAACGCCGCCCGGAACGCCGGCCGCTTGCGCAGGATGATCAGCCAGGACAGCCCGGACTGGAACGCCTCCAGCGACAGCCGCTCGAACAGTTCCCGGTCACCGCGCAGCGGCCGGCCCCACTCGTCGTCGTGGTAGGCGACGTACTCCGGCGCGGACGTGGCCCAGCCGCACCGGCGCCGGCCGTCCGGTTCAGTCATGTGGCCGAGCGCTGCGGACCTCGTCGGACGTCGACGGCGCCTCGGCCGGATGCGGAGCCTCGACGGGCGGCAGTTCCTGGGTGGACGGCAGTTCCTCGGCCGGCGGCGGTTCCACGGTGGGCCGCGGCTCCGCGGCCGGCGGCAGCTCGTCGGTAGGCCGCGGCACCTCGACCGGCGGCAGTTCCGCGGTGGACGACAGTTCCTCGGCCGACCACGGCGACGGCTCGGGCACCTCGGACGGAAGCGATGCCTCCGCCGGCGGCTCGGACTCCCCCGTCTCGTACTGGGACACCGGGCCGTAGCTCGGCAGCCCGGTCGTCGAGGGACGGGCGCCGCGCAGCCGGGCGATCTCGTCGTCGCGCATCCGCAGCTCGTCGGTCAACCGATCGAGCAGCAGGTCCGTCTCGGCGAAGCGGTACCCGCGCAGCGCGACGGGCAGCCGCGCCGCCACGACGTCGTCGGCCACCAACTGCCGATCCGGCAAGGCGTCCCAGGGCCGGGTGTCCGGCGCCGGCGGGGCCAACTGCTCGCCCTTGGGCAGCACGAACACCGCCAGCGCGAACAGGCCGGCGACCACGATGATCGCGAGCAGCGCGTACAGGAGCAGCGTCAGCACCCGTTGATCGTGGCACGTCCCCCTGAGGGCGTGTCCAGGTGGCGCCGATGTGGCACTGTGATCGGGTGCATCTGAGGCTGGGCCGGCGAACGTTCGCGCCGGGCGAGTTCGCGGTCATGGCCATCGTCAACCGCACGCCGGACTCCTTCTACGACGGCGGTGCGAACGTCGAGCTCGACGCCGCCCGCGCCGCGGTGGCCCGTGCGGTGGACGACGGGGCCGACATCATCGATGTGGGTGGCATCCGGGCCGGGTACGGCCCGCCGGTCGACACCGCCGAGGAGCTACGCCGCGTATTGCCGCTCGTGCAGGACATCCGCGGCCGGTTCCCGGAGCTGGTGATCAGCATCGACACCTGGCGATCGGCCGTCGCCCGCGAGGTGATCGCCGCCGGTGCCGACCTGATCAACGACACCTGGAGCGGGGCCGACCCGGACCTCGTGCACGTCGCCGCCGACAGCGGGGCCGCACTGGTGTGCAGTCACACCGGCGGGCTGGCGCCGCGTACCGACCCCCATCGGGTTCGCTACGACGACGTGGTCGACGACGTCATCGCCACGGTGACCGAGGCCGCGGCCCGGGCGGTGGCCGCCGGCGTGCGCCAGGACGGCATCCTGATCGACCCGACGCACGACTTCGGCAAGAACACCCGGCACTCGCTGGAGCTGACCCGCCGCCTCGACGAGCTGGTCGCCACCGGATGGCCGGTGCTGGTTGCCCTGTCCCGTAAGGACTTCGTCGGCGAGACGCTCGACCTGCCGCCGGACGAGCGGCTGGCCGGGACGCTGGCTGCCACGGCCGTGTCGGCCTGGCAGGGCGCCCGCGTGTTCCGCGCGCACGACGTGCTGGCCACCCGCCAGGTCCTCGACATGGTCGCCAGCATCCAGGGCACCCGCCCGCCGGCCATCGCCCGCCGCGGGCTCGCCTAACTCATCCGCCGGATTCGCGCGAGCGCTCATCGCTACGCTTCAATGACAGTGAAGAGTTCGTCCACTGTGGACACTCGCCGCAGGTAGTCGAGCGCATGTTGGCGGACGAACCCCTTGTCCACCAGGGATTCCAGGTACGTCCACAGCGGATCGTAGAAACCGTCCGGATCGAGGACGAACACCGGCTTGGTGTGCAGGCCGATCGATCCCGCCGTCCACACCTCGAACAGCTCCTCGAACGTGCCGATGCCGCCGGGCAGGACGACGAACACGTCCGACCGATCGTCCATCAGCTGCTTGCGGGCGCGCATCGTGTCGACGATCGTCAGCTCGTCGGACTCGACGTCGCCGACCTCGATGTCGATCAGCACCTGCGGCATGACGCCCACCGTGTGCGCGCCGCCGGCCCGGGCCGCCCGCGCGACGGCGCCCATCATCGAGACCCGGGCGCCACCGGACACCAGGGTATGGCCGCCCGCGGCCAGTCGGGTGCCGACCTCTTCGGCCAGCAGGACGTACTTCGGATCGATCTGCTCCGACGAGGCGCAGAACACGCAGATCGCGGCCATCACTCGGCGTCGTGGCCGCGCTCGTCCGCCACGGCGGCCTGCTCCTTCGCCGAGCCGACGATGCGCGTCACGATCTCGTCGACGTCGTCGGTAACGGTCAGCAGGTCGACGTCCGGGGCGCCGACCTTGCCGGCCGGCAGAATCGTGCCGCGGATCCAGTCGAGCAACCCGGCCCAGTAGGCCGACCCGTACAGGATGACCGGGAACCGCGTGACCTTGCGCGTCTGCACCAGGGTCAGCGACTCGAACAGCTCGTCGAGCGTGCCGAACCCGCCTGGCATGATCACGAACGCCTGGGCGTACTTGAGGAACATCGTCTTGCGGGCGAAGAAGTAGCGGAAGTTGATGCCGATGTCGACCCAGTCGTTCAGCCGTTGCTCGAACGGCAACTCGATGCCCAGCCCGACCGAGATGCCGCCCGCCTCGGACGCGCCGCGGTTGACCGCCTCCATCGTGCCCGGCCCGCCGCCGGTGATCACCGCGTAGCCGGCCCGGGCCAGCGCCTGGCCCAACTCCCGGGCCTCGGCGTATTCGGGATGCTCGCGCGGTGTGCGGGCCGAGCCGAACACCGACACCGCCTGGGGCAGCTCGGCCAGCAACCCGAATCCCTCGACGAACTCGCTCTGGATCCGCAGCACCCGCCACGGATCGGTGTGCACCCAGTCGGACGGTCCGCGCGAGTCGAGCAGCCGCTGATCGGTGGTGCCCGACTGCACCTGGGCCCGGCGCAGGATGACCGGGCCGCGCTGGCGCTCGGGCATCTGCCCCGGAGTCGATTCGGTCCGGCTCGCGTCGCTCATACCGTGATCCTCTCAACGGCGCCGAGTCCGAGTGCGACGAGGCCTCGCCGTCGCTCACCCACCATGATCAAGAGCGAGAAGTGGTCGCTATAGCAGCCACTTCTCACTCTTGATCATGAAACGTGGGCACACCGGGCCGGGCCGTCAGCTCAAAAACCGGACCAAGGCGGCCTCAGCGTCGGCGATGCGCGCGACCTCGACGTACTCCTCGGGCTTGTGCGCCAGGTTCGGATCGCCCGGGCCGAAGTTCAGCGCCGGGATGCCCAGCTGGGCGAACCGGGACACGTCCGTCCAGCCGTACTTGGATCGCGGGGTACCGCCGACGGCCGCGGCGAACGCCTGCGGCAACGGCGAGTCCAGTCCCGGCCGGGCCGCCGGCGCCGAGTCGACGACCTCGACCAGCCACTCGGCGAACACCTCGCGCACGTGCGCGGCCGCATCCGCTTCGGAGCGATCCGGGGCAAACCTGAAGTTGACGGTGACCGTGCACCGGTCGGGGACGATGTTGCCGGCGACTCCCCCGGCGATCCCCACGGCGTTGAGCCCCTCGCGGTACGTGAGGCCCTCGACGTCCACCGTGCGGGCCTCGTAGGCGGCCAGCCGGGCCAGGATCGGCGCCGCCCCGTGGATGGCGTTCACGCCCAGCCAGGACCGCGCGCTGTGCGCCCGCTCGCCGCTGACCGTGATCTGCGCCCGCATGGTGCCCTGGCAGCCGCCCTCGACCAGCCCGGCCGTCGGCTCGAGCACGATCGCCAGGTCACCGGCCAGCGCCTCGGGCCGGGTGCCGGCGATACGGCCCAGCCCGTTGTGCGCGGCTTCGATCTCCTCGCAGTCGTACAGGATCCAGGTGAGGTCGACGCGCGGATCGAGGGCGCCGGATCCGACGAGGTGGGCCACCCGCAGCTGCACGGCCACCCCGGCCTTCATGTCGGACGTGCCACAGCCGTAGAGCCGCTCGCCGTCGAGCCGGGACGGCACGTTGTCGGCGATGGGCACCGTGTCAATGTGCCCGGCCAGCACCACGCGTTGCGCGCGACCCAACGAGGTGCGGGCCAGGACGACGTTGCCGTCGCGCTCGACGCTCAGCGCCGGATACCGGCGCACCGCTGCCTCGATCAGGTCGGCCAGCCGGGCCTCGTCCTTGGATTCCGACGGCACGTCCACCAGGTCCGCGGTGACCGCCGCACCCGACTGATTCAGCTCAAGCACTCACCGAACCTACGCGAGGCGCGCCGGTTAGGGTGGCCGGGTGACTGTGCCTGCCGCGTCCGTGTCCGCCCGCCGCGCATGGGGTTACGGCCTGGCAACGACCGTGACCTCGGGTAGCGCCGCCGGAACGGTGCTCGACACCTGGTTTCCCGAGCCGGCGCTGGGCGATACGCCCGATGTGACCGCGTCGCTGAACGAGCTGACCTCGATGACCGGGGACGTGGCCGACCGTGGCGTGCGCATCGACGTCACGCTCACCGAGATCAACCTCGACGAGCCGCCGGCCGGCACATCCGACGCCTATCTGCGCCTGCACCTGCTCTCCCATCGGCTGGTGCCGCCGCGCGGACTCAACCTCGACGGCATCTTCAGCGTGCTGGCCAACGTCGTGTGGACCTCGCTCGGCCCCTGCGCGGTCGAGGGCTTCGAGCAGACCCGGATGGCCCTGCGCCGCCACGGCGCCGTGCACGTCCTCGGCGTCGACAAGTTCCCGCGGATGACCGACTACGTCGTGCCGACCGGCGTACGCATCGCCGACGCCGACCGGGTCCGCCTCGGCGCGCATCTCGCCCCGGGCACCACCGTCATGCACGAGGGCTTCGTCAACTACAACGCCGGCACGCTGGGCGCGTCGATGGTCGAGGGACGGATCTCGGCCGGAGTGGTCGTCGACGACGGTAGCGACGTGGGCGGTGGCGCGTCGATCATGGGCACGCTGTCCGGCGGCGGCACCGAGGTGATCTCGATCGGCAAGCGCTGCCTGATCGGAGCGAACGCCGGGGTGGGCATCTCGCTCGGCGACGACTGCGTCGTCGAGGCCGGTTGCTATATCACCGCCGGATCGAAAATCGCCCTGCCGGACGGCACCGTGGCGAAGGCGGCCACCCTGTCAGGTCGAACCGGGTTGCAGTTCTGGCGCAACAGCCTGACCGGTGCGCTGGAGGCCCGGCCCCGAACCGGTGGCGGTATCGAGCTCAACGCCGCCCTGCACGCCAACGCCTGAGCGCCCATGAGCAGCGCTGTTCGCCGCGGCCTCGTCGCCACTCTCGTCGTTCTCACCGTGCTCGCCGCCATTGCGTTCGGACTGGTCGTGCTGTGGCGGGTCGCGCAGACGCACTCGACCAGCGAGGAGTGCAAGATCGGCGACTACTCGGTCGAGCCGGATCAGGCGTCGGTGGCTGCCACCATGGTCGGCGTCGTGATCAGGCGCGACCTGCCCGAGCGAGCGGCCGTGCTGGCGCTGGCCGCCGGACTGCAGGAGAGCAAGCTCACCAACCTCCCCGGGGGCGACCGCGACTCGGTCGGCGTGCTGCAGCAGCGCCCGTCGCAGGGCTGGGGTTCGCCGGCCCAGTTGCAAGACATCCACTACGCCACCGGCAAGTTCCTCGACGCCCTGGTCAAGATCGACGGCTGGCAGACGATGCCGCTGGCCGATGCCATCCAAGAAGTGCAGGTGTCGATCGACGGCAGCTACTACGCCCGGCACGAGGGCGAGGCCCAGGCCCTGTCCGACGCGCTGAG
>DASXYE010000175.1:0-1682 GCA_036502695.1 Jatrophihabitantaceae bacterium | reverse complement strand
ACCCCAGTGATCGCATCGGGCGCGATCGCAGGTCGGGCGGGCGGTGGCGGTGCTGCGACGGGGTGACGGCGATATCACCGGGCGGATCGAGGCGGCCGGTGAGGTCTGGGCGACCTGCCGGATGCTCGTCGACGTCGAAGGCCGGGGCGCGATCTGGCGGGCGCGCGGCTACCAGAACGACCTCGCCTGGTCCGGGCGGGTCGCCACCCTCGAATCCCACGCGCCGGGGGCGTGGACGCTCATCGGCGCCGACGGCCAGACGTTCACGATCGTCCGGGCGCGCTGCGGCTGCGGGACCGCGCTCGGCTCGCTCGGCGAGATGGATCTGGCGCGGCTGGGCGTGACGGTGTGAGCGCCGAAGTCCTCGCCCTCGGCCGCAGCCACGCGTTGACCTACAGGCGGTACGAGGGCAAGCTGCACGGCGCTCAGATCGACCATCCCGGCAAGGACGGCGACACCTGCCCCGGCGGCTACATCTACTTTGGCGAGCCGGAGGGCTGGACGCTGGAGTCCGAGGACCCGCCGACCATCAGCCCATCGCTGCTGTGCCGGATCTGCGGTGACCACGGGTTCGTTCGCTCAGGCAGGTGGGTGCCAGCGTGAGCACCGATGTCCCCGACCTGAACCTTGGTCACGGCCACACCCTGCGGTATGTCTGCTGGCGTCCGGACCGAGAGCTGAACCCGCAGTACGACGGCGTCCCGGACGTCGAGCGGTACGCGGCGATCGTCGAGCACCAGACGAAGGACGGCGAGTCCTGCACCGGCAGCATCACGTTCGCCGGTGACGTTCAGGCCCGTATCGAGCCGAACAGGCCGGTGTGGACCGTCGAGTCGTGGGATCCGCTGACCGTCTCGCCGTCGCTGCTGTGCTCGTGCGGCGACCATGGCTGGGTTCGCGGCGGCAGGTGGGTCCGAGCATGATCTACGGTCCCCGTCCATGGGTCGGCGCCATGGTGCACCTCGCCACGACCGGGCCGTCTGGCACCAGCGAGTGTCACGCGGCGGTTGTCACGGCGATCCTGGCCGATGACGGCACCGTCGAGCTCACCGAGTTTGACGGCGTCGGTGTGACCATCCACGGCGGCATCGAGCACCACGGCGCGAGCGGCGACGTCTATCCCTGCGACGAGATGCCGTCGACCTACCGGCGCGAGACGTGGCACTGGGCGGTGGCCGCGTGACCAATTCCTACGTGGTCGACTGTCGCACCGACGAGGGCGTGACCGTCGGTCTCCTCGACGCGGTCATCACGCTGGCGCGGGTGCTGCGTGGGCGGCCGATCGGCACCGAGGCGGAGCGTGCCGCCCTGGCCGACCTCCGCGAAGACGAAGACGTCCGGGCGCTGGTCCTCGCGGACGGTGCCGCGTGACGTCCTGGCTGCACTGGTCCCCGGCGATCTGGCTGGTCGTCGACGCGCTCGCGGTCTACCGACTAACCCGGCTCGCGGTGAAGGACACGATCACCCAACCGGCCCGCCGCTGGCTGTTCGGCCTGGACCGAGCCGGCGACGGCTGCCCGTTTGCCGGCCCGGCCGCGCCGTTCGCCAACACGCTCTACGCGCTGACGACGGCCATCGTCTCCTGCCCGTGGTGCATGTCCGTCTGGGTCTCGGCGGGCGTCGTCGTGCTGACCTACTTCACCCCGCTGGTCTGGTCCTTCCCTGCCGCCGGGCTCGCGTTC
>DASXYE010000174.1:0-14424 GCA_036502695.1 Jatrophihabitantaceae bacterium | reverse complement strand
GTGCGTGACGATCAGGACCGTGGTGCCCAGGTCCCGGTTCACCGCGCGCAGCGCGCCGAACACCTCCCCGGCGGTGTGCGAGTCCAGCTCGCCGGTCGGCTCGTCGGCCAGCAGCAGCCGGGGGTCGTTGGCGCAGGCGGTGGCGATCGCGACGCGCTGCTGCTCACCGCCGGACATCTGCTGCGGATAGCGGTCCCGGCAGTAGCCGACCCCGACGGTCTCCAACAATTCCAGCGCCCGCTCCCGGCATGCCTTGCGCCGCACGCCGGCAAAACGCATCGGCAGCTGCGCATTCTGATGGGCGGTCAGATACGGCACGAGGTTGCGTGCGGTCTGCTGCCAGATGAAGCCGACCGTGTGGCGGCGATAGTCGAGCCAGTCGCGCGGGCCAAGTTCGGCGAGATTGTGCCCTGCCACGCGAACCGTGCCGGCCGACGGCTTGTCCAGGCCGCCGAGGATGCTCAGCAGTGTCGACTTGCCACTGCCGGAAGCGCCGACCAACGCGGTCAGCTCACGTTCGGAGACCAACAGATCGAGGCCCTGCAACGCCTGCACCTCGACGCCCTCGGCGGAGAAGATCCGCACCAGCTGGTCGCAGACGACCAGGGCGTCGGTGCCGTACTCGGTGCGACCGGAGCGCGCCAGCGCACCGAGCTCGGCCAGACCCGCCGCAGGCGCGGTCCGCGCATCACCAGGTGAACGCACGGCAGCCTCCTCGTCACTGTTCACCATTTACTCACCGTTCCCGAGTCGCAAGGCCGCGGTCACGCCACGCCGATGCGCCGCAGCGGTGTGCCCGGCCAAGGTCACCGCTGTGGTCAGGGCGATGGCCACGCCGGCGAGCGTGAGTACCCAGGGATCGACCCGGAGCCGGACCGCCTGCGCTGTGCCGGTGAAGACTCCCAGGTCGATGCCCGGACCGATCAACGCCCCGATCGCCACCGTGCACACCACCCCGCCGATCAGCGCCGCCACCAGCGCCGGCAGGTTCTCCAGCAGCACCAGCCGGTTGGCCTGCCGGCGACTCAGGCCCATGGTGGCCAGCCGCGCCAGCGCCTGCTCACGCGAGCGCGCACCCATGGTCAGGCCGGCGAGCAGCGCGACGACCGCGAGCAGTGCAGCCCCGAGCATCGACAGGTCGAGCGTGTTGAAGGTGTCCGCCTGGAAGGGCGCGTGGGTCAGCGCGGACAGTTCGGCGGCGCGCTGGATCAGGTCGGCGCCGGGAGCGACCCGGTGCAGCGTCGCTGCGAGCGTCTTCGCGTCGATCGCGCCGTCGAGCATCAGCAGGGATTGCGGCGCCGCGGTGATGCCGTAGCGGCTCAACGCCCAGGACGGCAGGATCACGAAGTCGTCGGCGCCCGGCAGCGCGGCGGTCGCGGTGGCGATGCCCACTTTCCTGATCCGGAAGTCGGCCTGGTTGATCACCATCGAGCCGCCCGGGGCCAGGTCCGCGGCTACCGCGGCCGAGACGACGACCGGGACCGGCGCGTGCCGGTCAGCCGGCTCGGCCAGGCCGGCGGGCAGCTGTGCGGCAGGCGTGCCTTCGGTCAGGGCCTGGTACCGCGCCCCGTCCACGACGAGCACGACAGTGTTGGTCGGCAGGTCGCTGGAGACCGGCGCGAGCGTGAATTCGCCGGGGTTGAGCAGACCGGCCGTCGCACTGCGGGCCACTCCGGGCAGCGTGGTCAGGGCATGCACGGCGGCCGGGTCGAATCCGATGCTGGGCGCACCCGGGGCGGTGATCACGTCGTCCGCGCCGACCGACACCCACGAGCCGTCCGACTCGCCCGCGACGACCGTGTCACGCACCATCGAGCCGACCGCGACGACGGCCAACGTGAGGACGAGCGCGAGCGACGGCAGCCAGGCGATCGTCGAACCTCGGGAGGCACGGGCCATCGCGATGAACGGCACGGCGTCGCGCCGCCGCGCGGCCGCGTGGGTCAGGGTCCGGACGACCGGCGGCGTCAGGTAGTACATGCCGATGGCGATCGGGACCGCGATCAGGAACGGGGCCAGCGCCGCCAGCAGGTTCGATCCGCTGCCGTAGTAGCGCAGCACCGCTACCGCGCCGACGCACAGCACGACCGCCGCGGCACTGCCGACGGCCCGGCGGATCCGCTCGCGCCGGGCACCCACCCGCGGCGTCCGGACACCGGCTCCCGCCGCCGACCAGCGGTCCGTGGACTTCGCGGCCCGCGCACGGTAGCGGATCGCCGCCGCGACGCCGGGCCCCGCGAGGGCGACCAGGGCGATGAGTGCCGGTACCCACCAGTCGGCGAGGACCGGGAGCGGACTGTCCACGAGCACGGCGCCCAGCACCATGCCGACAGCGGCCGGCAGCACGCTGATCGCGCTGGCCCTCGCGGCGAGCAGCGCGAGTTGCCTACCGGAGCCGCCGCGAGTGCGCAGCAGCGTGAACTCGGCCGAGCGTCGTTCACCGAGCAGCAGGATGCACAGCAACAGCACCGCGGCGCCGAGTGCCGCGAGCGAGCCGATCACCATGGACAGCACCGCGTTCACGGCCTGCCGCTGGCCAAGGAACTGGGCCAGCGGCTGCGAGAGTGGGGCCGCCAGGTCGACCGCCAGCGGCGTCGGTGAGCCGGGCAGTGGCAGGTCGGCCGCGTAGCTGGTGGCGGTGACGATCTTGTCGGCGAGCGGCTGCGCCTGAGCACTGGTCAGGTGCGAGAGGTCGAGCGGCACGTTGTACACCAGCGGCATTGCCTTGCCGCTGAAGGCTTCTTCGAGCGCGGCAACCTCGCCCTGGCCGACGAACAAGCCGGACTGCCAGTACGCGGCGCCGTCCTGCGGCTTGATGAGCTGGGGCACGGCCGCCAACGGGTCGTAGCCCCAGAACTCGTCGGCCGGGTCGCGGACCTTGAGGATCCCGGTGATCCGCAGCCGGAGTGGAGTCGCGGCGGCCAGCGTCAGCGTGTCACCGACGTTCAGGTGGAAGGTGGCTGCCGTCTGCTCGCTGACCGCGACCTGGAACGAGCCGGGCCGGGCCGCGCCCGCGGGGCTCGTCGCGCTGTCCGGCATCGCACCCCGGATCAGGTCGGCGTGGTCGGACAGATTCGTGCGGTAGTTCAGCGCCGTCTTGATCTGCAACAGCGATGCCTGCGCAGGCGTCGGGGTCGGGAACCCGACGTTGTTCAGGCTCGTGCCGAGACCCAGCCAGTAGTCCGCCCGAGCTGACGAGAGCGGTACACCGAGTGAGGTCAGTTCGGTCCGCAGCGACGTTCCAGGCTCGGTGAGCTGATTGACGGGGACCAGGTTGTCCGGGGCGGCCGGGAAGAGGCTCCGCTGCAGGCTGCCCAGATCGGATGAACCGGACAGCGACGAGTTGTCGGAGGCCGCGGCCAGTTCGGTGCGCAGCGCCGTGCTCTGCGCCTGGGCGTTCTCCCTCGGCACCACGGTGGCGGCGAAGGCTCCCGCGCCGGCCAGCAGCGCCAGCACGAGGGCCGCGCCGAGCCCGCTCCCGACCACGCTGCCGATGATGGTGCGCCGCGAGGAGGTGGTGCGCTGCTCGTTGTCCAACTCTGTCACGCGATCACCTCCAGCGAGCGCAGTCGCGCGGTGGCGTCGGACCGGGTGGCGACGACTGCCAGCGCGGCGGCCAGGGCGGGGCCCGCGATCATCGCAGCGGCCAGGACCAGCGAGGGCAGCCAGGACACGACGATCACGACGGAGGGCACCGGAATCGTCGCGGCGCTGGTCAGCGTGAGGTAGGGCAGCATCAGCCGGGAGAGCAGGATGCCGACGCCGAGACCGGCGACGGCGGCCGGGCCGGCGACCGTGATGATCTCGGCGGCCTGCAGCAGCGCCTGTCTGCGCCCCGAGATGCCGAGCGCGATGAGGACCGCCTCCTGTCCGGCACGCTCGCGCCGGGCAGCGGCCACCGCCGCCCACAGGGCCGCGAGCGCCAGAATGCCGGTGATGATCCCGAGCACGATCAGGCTCTGCTGGATGAGTTGGGTGAGCGGGTCGTCGGCCAGCGCCGACCGGGTCGCCGTGAGGGTGGTGATCCGTACCCCGCCCGCCGGCAGGCCGGCCGGGACCGCCTCACCGGCCGTGTCCAGCCAGTAGGAGGTCGCGGTCAGTGGCAGCGCGCCCTCGTCGAGCAGCCGGTACTGCAACGCGTTGTCATCCACCACCAGGCCGCCGGTCGCCTCGGCGGCGCCGATGGTCGGGAAGGCCGCGACGCTGCCGACGATCCGGGCCGGGATGTTCAGTCCATCCGCGGTGATCTGGGCGATCGAGCCGATCCCGAGCCCGCTCGAGGAGAGGAACGAGTCGGTGGCCAGCACGGGCAGCGCAGCCGGAGCGGTGGGAGCGACGGTGAGCGTCACCTGCGCCGGATGCAGCACATATCCGGTTTCGCTCTGGACCGGCACCTGGCCGTAGCCGGGCGTGAAGCCGAGCGACCAGCCACCCGATCCACTGCTCGTCGGCGATCCGGTCAACCGGGCGTCCGCTGCCGGCTGGTTCGAGACGCCGGACCGCACCGCGATGATCGCCTGCTGCAGGTCGGTGGAGCCGATCTGCTCGGTCCACCTGCCCAGTGGCAGCGCGGTCGAACCGGTGGCCGAGCCGAGCGCACTGACGGTGAGGGTCTCGTTAGCGGTCCGCGCCTGCGGCGCCACGTAGGTCAGCGCGACCTGGGCGACGCGGAGCGGGTAGTCCGCGCCCGGCGGGATCGGGAAGGTCAGCGGGTGCTGGAGTCCGTCATCGGGCAGCGATCGCGCGGTGAGCGCGGTCAGGCGGTGGAGCGGGTCCTCGACGGTGAGCACGACCCGCGCGCCGCCGATGCCGCCACCTGTTTTCGGACGGGACAGCGTCGCGGTGAGGCCGACGGCCGTCGGACGGCCGGTCAGGATCGTTTCCTTCGGTGCGCCTTTGCGCAGGTCAGCCCACAGCGCCGCAGGCGACGACGAGAACTGGTCCGGGCGGGTCAGCACGGTCCGCGGGGCGGTGCGGCTGTCCATCGCCAGCACCACGCTGCCGTTGTAGCCGGTGGTCTGGATCACCGGGGTGGCGGCCCGAACCGACCGGTCGGCGACGACCGCGCCGGACACCGCCGGGGCGAAGCTCGACCCCTCGATGTCGAGCCGGACCGGTGCGCCCGATGTGTAGTCGGCCTGGTCGCCGATCGAGTGCTGCCGGGTGGCGTGCTGGCCCAGCGCGAAGGTCCCGCTGGCGACCGCGAGGACGATGAGCAGCGCAGGACCGGCATGGTGCCGGGGGCGGCGGCTGATCTGCCAGACCGCCAGCGCGGAGCCGATGCGGCGGCCGCGAGCGGCGAGCCGGTCGCCGAAACCGGCCAGCAATGGCAGTAGCCGCAGGCAGACCAGGCCGCAGGCGAGCAACGCGAGGGCAGGCGCGAGCACGAGCAGCGCGTCGGCAGGCGTGCCGGCGGACAGGCTGCGCAGCTGCCAGTAGGCCGCCGCGGCGAGGGCGAGCACGGCCAGGTCGAGTCCGGCCCGTGCGGCGCCGGCCAGCCGGGACTGCCGGCCTACCCGCTCCAGCCGACCGCTGGAGGAGAACCTGCGTGCGGCGGCGATGATCAGGATGGCGGCTGCGAACAGCGCGACGCCCAGGACGGCGAGCCAGGCGTCACCGGGCGGCAGTCCCACGTTCAGGGCAGGCCCTGCCGCCGCGGCCGGATCGTCGGCGCCCGGTACTCCGTTGCCGACGTCGCCGCCGGTACCCAGCGGCCCGTTGCGGCCGAGGAAGACGGCCAGCAGCGTGCCGGCCGGCGCGGCGGCCAGCATGGTGACCGCACCGAGCGTTGTCGCCTCGCCGACGTTGGCGAGCGCGGCCTGCCGACGGCTACGGCCACGTAGGGCGAGCAGATAGGTCTCGGCCTCGCGCTGCGCACCGAGCGGCCGGGCCGTGATGATCAGCGCCGCGATGGTCAGCGCGAGGAGGATGAGTGCGACGCCCGCGAGTTCGGCGCTGGCCGTGTTCCGCGCCGTGGCCAGTGCGGAGAGCTGCGCGGGCAGTGTCGTGGTGATCTGGGGCGTGCCGAGGGTCGCGGAGTTCTGCAGCGCGGAGGTCAGGGTGTGGATCGCGGCGGCGTCGGCACCCGGGCCCCGACTCGCGAGGACCAGCGGCGACGGCTGGATGTCCCAGCCGGTCTGATTCGTCGTCACCAGACCGTTGGCGAAGACGGCCGGGTCGACGTCGAAGGGTCCGAAGGTGAAGAAGGGCTGCGCGGGCCGCACGCCGGTGGCGGGGATCTGGTTCAGCACCGCGTAGGCGCTCGCCGAACCGAGCGGCCGGTAGATCCCGACGATCTGTATGCGGACGCTGCCCTTGGTGATGGTGTCCTTGACGTCCAGGGTCGATCCCACGGCCAGCCGCAGCGAGGCAGCGACCGCCTCCGGCACGGCCGCCGGAACGGTCCCGCCCGCCTGCGCGGCGCCGGGCCACCGCCCGTTCAGCAGCTTCGCGGAGCTGCCCAGCGAGCCGAAGCCGGCCAGGAGCGCCTGATCCTCATCGGTCGGCCCCGCGCCAGGAACGGAGCCGGCCGGCAGATTCACGGAGTTGGACCACGTCACGGCGGTCACGGTGCCCGCGCCAGCACCCAGGGCCGATGTCGCCGCGGAGCGCACGACCGAGGTCTGCGCAGCGGACTCCGCGGCCGACGAACTCAAGGTGCTCACGGTGATCGAGGTGTTCGCATCGGCCAGCCGCTCGAAAGCGGCCTCACGCAGCCCCCTCGCGTCGTACACGGCAAAGGCGGCGAGCACCGCACCCACCAGAAGCGTGATCACCAGAACGGCTACCAGGACCGTGCGATATGCGGCCATCCGTGCGAGCACGAATGGTGGACGGAAGTGTGCCAAGTAGCCGTTCCCCCCGTCCGTTCCCGCGGTGCTCCCTATCCGCTCCGACAACAGTATTCATACGATTTCGGATAGGTGGGGGCGGCTTCGGCGAGGCCGGTCGGCGCTGTTACCGATTCGTCGCAATCGGCTTCCCGAAAGTGACGTCGCGTGTACGCATTGTGTGCGGCATCCCACATGCTCGCCGAACTGTCCAGGCGTTCGCCCTCCGTCTTCCGGCACGAGCCGATCGCGACCGGGGTCGTCCGGCTGGCTACGTCGGCGGGGGAACCTGGGCGACGAACGCGGCGGCGATGTCGGCGCGGCGGGCCACCCAGACGTCGCCCCTGCCGATCACGTGGGCGAGGATCTCGCGCAGCGCCGACGCCCTGGCCGGCTGGCCGGACCAGCGGGCGTGCAGGCCGATGGACGCCATCCTCGGCGCCGTCGCGCCCTCGTCGGCCAGCAGGTCGATGGCCCGCACGCAGTAGTCGACGAACCCGGACGGCGAAAGGCCGTCGCTGATGTAGCGGTTGTCGTTCGTGGTCAGCGTGTAGGGCACGACCAGATGGTCGCGTCCGGCTGCCTGTGTCCAATATGGAAGGTCGTCGTTGTACGCGTTGGAGTCGTAGCGGAATCCGCCGTGTTCGGCGACCAGGTCACGGGTGTGGACGCTGGCCATCCAGCGGTTGTACCAGCCGCTCGGCGGCGTTCCGGTGTTGCGGCGAATCGACTCGTAGGCCGCGGCGATCCGCGTCCGCTCCTCCTCCCGGTCGACCTGCCAGTCCTCGGTCCAGCGGTATCCGTGGGCGCAGACGTCGTGGCCGACCGTGGCGATCGCCTCGGCGACGGCCGGGTTGTTCTCCAGCGCCACGGCGGCTGCGAACATCGTGGCCGGCACGTCGAACTCGGCGAGAATCCGCAGCACACGGTGGATCCCGACGCGGCTGCCGTACTCGAACACCGATTCGGTGGCCAGGTCACGGACTCCGGCCTCCACCGTCCGCGCGAACTCCCCAACGCCCTCGTTGCGCCCATCGTCCCGCTGGAAAGAACGCTCCGATCCCTCTTCGACATTGACCGCGATGTTCAGTGCGAGGCGCGCGTCGCCGGGCCAGCGCAGCACCGGCACCGCCGCGCCGTATCCGACGTAGTCGCGCTCCGGGCCGGTGGCGGACGTCATGCCCGGGCCGCCAACTCACTCTCGATGTCGGCGGCCGGGCGGACATCGCCGTACTGGCGGTCGAGGTCGAACAGAGCCGTGACGTGGGAGCGCTCGAACCGGTCGAACACACCGTCCTCGACGACGGTCACCCGCAGGTTCGCCGACATCGCGTCGACGGCGGTCGCCCGCACGCAGTTGCTCGTCGACCCACCGGCCAACAACACCGAGTCCACCCCTCGGTCGATCAGCATCGGCAGCAGCGGCGTGCCGGCGAAGGCGCTCGGCTTCTTCTTGACCAGCACCACATCTCCATCGGCGGGCGCGACCGCGGGCACCAGTCGCGCCCCTGTCGAACCGGTCAGGCACCAGCCGTCGCTGCGGATCAGGTCGCGCTTGCGGAGGTAGACACCGCCGTCCGAGCCGTCCGGTGCCAACTCGAACCTCGTGTAGAAGACGGGCACGCCCAGCCGCCGCACGGCCGGCACGAAACGGCTCAGCACATCGACCGCGGCGGCGGCAGCAGCCCCGCACGCCGACGGGTACTCGGCGGCCGGAGCGCCTGCCGGTGGTCCGACCATGTAGTTCTGCAGGTCGATGACCACCAGCGCCGGACGAGGGCCGATGCCGACCCGCCTGCCGAAGCCCGCGGAGCTGATCCTGGCCCGTTCGTCGTCGGTGAGCTGAGTGCGCCAGGCCGGGGCCAGGTGGGTCATTCCGGCAGTCCGCCTTCCCAGCCGAGCGCCCGCGACACCGTGTCGGCGCTGCGTGTGACGAGCGGCGCGAAGTGGGCTCGCAGGTCGTCGGTGATGCGGGACAGCGGACCACAGACCGACAGTGCCCCGATGGGCCTGCCGTCCAGGTCGAAGATGGGAGCGGCCAGGGAAGCCGCCCCGAGCTGACGTTCACCGCCCGACTCGGCGATGCCCGTCGCACGCACGGTGCGCAGCACCGACCTCAGGGTGCCGGCGTCGATGATCGTGTCGGGCGTCAACGGTTCGAGGTCGCCGGCGAGTAGCACCTCCTGCTCCGACGGCGGCAGGAACGCCATGATCGCGCGGCCGCTGCTGCCCGCGTGCAGCGGATACCGCCTGCCGAGTTCGACGGTCATCCTGATCTCCTTCTCGGAGACCACCTGGTCCAGGTAGACGCGACCCTCCGGCACCCGCACCGACACGGTCGTCGTCTCCCCCGTGAGCTTCTGCAGCTCACGCAACTCGGGCAACGCCGTCGGCCGCAGCTTCGCGTCACGCAGCGCACGGGCGCCCAGTGCCACCGCGGCGGGGCCGAGTCCGTACGCCCGCGTCTCGGGATCCACCTGCAGCAGACCGCGATCGACCAGCGACCGCATGATCCGGTGCACGACAGCTTTGCTCAGGCCGAGCTCACGGGCGATCGCCGAGACACCCAGGCTGGGAGCGCCGCCGAGAAACTGGAGCAGGACGTCGGCGACCCTGCCACTGGACTCGGTTCCGTCGGATGAAGCCCCCGTCACGATTCCTGCCACAGTCGCCATGCCCCGCCTGTCCTGCCTTGTGGAATTCCGGTCACGATAGCGGCACCCCTGGTGGCCTACCGGCCGACGGAGACCGTGTCGCGGTCGACCTCGGTGCTCTCGGCAACCAGGTAGAACTTGAAGTCGGTGCGACCGCCGGGGCCGCGCGCCGGGTCGAGTGGGTGCTGCTCGAACCACTCCAGGTACTGCTGGTACGCCTGCTCGTCGGCGAAGTGCATCTCGGCGATCCGGTAGAACGACTCGCCCGGCGGAACCGAGGCCGCTCCCCCGGACGTCCGTGTCACGGGGCGCAGCACCTTGTTGAAGATGATCCGATCGATGTGCGGGTTCGCGAGCAGGTCCGGCGCGTGCACCTCGAACAGCCACCGCTCGTACTCCTCGGCGGAGACTCCGTCGACGATGTCGTAACCCAGGATGGTCTTCAGCACGGCGTTCCGTCTCCTTCGATGAGCTGGCCCGGGTCGGTGGCCGGGGACCACGTGAACTGCTCCGGGCCCGCGCCGAAGCCTTCGAGTCGAACCCGGCGCGGCAGCACCGTGAGCCCGGTCAGTTCGGCGGCGACGTCGGCCCGGTCGCGCTCGGGCGCCCGGCCGTTGCCCTGTTCGCGCAACCGCCGGTCGTGCGCGGCGTAGGTGGCCCAGGTCTGGTCCTCGTCCATCTCGACGGCGACGCCCTGGACGAAGACAACCCGAGGAATCAGCAGGTCGAGGTCGAACACCGCGGGCGACTCGTTCTTCGACGTCGAGGCGGGCGAGCCGGACCAGCCGACCAGGATGCGCGGGTTGCGGCGCAACTGAGCCAGCCGGCGGTGGGCGTTGCGCTGCACCAGCGCGACGGTCCAGTCCGGGCACAGAAAAGCGCTCACCGTTCGGGCCGTGGGGAAACCGGCCGCGTCCAGGGTGGTGACCTGGGCGAAGCCGGCCTCTGTGCGCACGAACTCGGCAGCGGCGGTGAGCGCCGCGTCGAGCCGGTCCTGTTCCGTCATGCACACCTCGCCCTGCGTTCCGTTCAGCGGGACACGCGACCACAGCATGTTCGAGCATTGAACCACATCCAGGGAAAACAGCAGCCCCCGATTCGACGTTCTGTATCGTTCCGGTTAGCTTGACGTCGGACCATGCGGATGACACCGTTCGAGGCGTCATCGTCGTATTGTCGTTCCGGTAGGCGGTACATCTGTTGAGTACTAGCGACAACGAATCCGCCGTTCTCACCGCCCAGCTCGAACTCGCCGGGTGGGCGGCGGCGCTCCACTGGTCCGACGTCCCCGACGCCGTGCGACGCCGCCTCGAACTCGTCCTGTTCGACGCGCTGGGCGTGACAGCCGTCGGTGGGCGGCTGCCCGAGCGGGCCGCGCTGGTCGAGGTGTGGGACCCACCGACGGGTCACTGCCCCCTGCTGGGCACGTCGATACGCACCACGCCGGACGTCGCCGCCTGGCTCAACGGTGGCGCGATGGTGAGCCTCGAACTGGACGAGGGCAGCAAGTTCGCCGCGGGGCACCCGGCGGCACACGGTTTCCCGGCGGTGCTCGCCCTGGCCGCCCATCTCGACGCGGACGGCCCGACCACGGCGACCGCGCTGCTCGTCGCCTACGAGGTCGCCGCGCGGTTCGGCCGCGCCACCCGCCTGCGGGCCGGCACCCACCCACACGGCAACTGGGGGCTCACCGGTGCGGCCGCTGGTTGCGCCCGCCTGCTCGGCCTGTCCGCCGACGCGATCAGTGCGGCGATCGACACCGCGGCGGGCATGCCGATCGCCGGTCCGTTCGTGGCGGCGACCAGTGGCAACCAGGTACGCAACGAGTGGATGGGCATGAGCAACTCGGCAGGCCTTGCAGCGGCACGGCTGGCCTCGGCCGGCATGGCCACCGCCACCGGCATCGCGGCCCACAGCCTCGGCGACATCCTCGGCAGCTTCGACCCCGCCCGGCTCACCGACGAACTCGGCACCCGGTGGGAGGTCGAACTCGGCTACTTCAAACGGCATTCGTCCTGCGCCTTCACCCACCCGGCAGCGGACGCGACGCTCGTGCTGCGGCAGCGGATCGACCTCGGCGCGGTCAGCACGATCGACGTGGACACCTACAGCATGGCTGCGGCACTGACGTCGACCACCTGGCCCAACCGGCTCAGCGCGATGTTCTCCATTCCGTTCGTCGTGGCATCGGCGCTCACCTTCGGCCGGGTCCAACCGAGCGGTTTCGGCCCCGACGAGCTCACCGATCCCGGGTTGCTGGCCCTGGCGGGCAAGGTCCGGGTGCGGCGCAGCGCCGAGTTCGACGCGGGCCTGCCCGATCACCGTGGCGCGCGGGTCACCGTGACCTTCGGCGACGGCCACACCGACAGCGAAGCCGTGACCGATCCCGTCGGCGACGCCGCCTTCCAGCCGCTCGACTCCGCCGACGTCGCCGCGCTGCTCACCGGTCTGCTGGACAGCGACACGGCGACGCGGATCCGTGCCGCTGCGGCGGATCTGCTCACGACGCCTTCCGCCCGGTCGACGCTGGCGTCGATCGACCATCCCACCGACTAACGCTGGAGTTCACAGTGCGCATCCACGCCTCGACCCCGCTCTACGTCGGCGAGGAGGAACTCGCCCGCCGCCAGGCCCGCTACGACCGCATCGCGCCCGCGGGTGTCACCATCGAACTGCACGATCTGCCCGACGCGGCGCCTCGGTCGCTGGAGACCGAAGAGGACTGCCGGGCGTCGGAGGAGTTCGTGATCGAGGCGTTGAGTGCCGCGCAGCCGGGGGTCGACGCCGTCTTCGCGGACTGCGTGCTCGACCCTGGGATCACGACGCTGCAACGCACGCTCTCGATCCCCGCCATCGGCATCCTGCGCACCAATCTCGCGCACGCCCGGGCACTCGGCAGGCCGACAGCGGCCGTCGTACGCAACCAGCCGATCGCCGACGAGATGCGCCGGATAGCCGAGGAGAGCGGGCTCGGTGACGTGCTGACGGACATCCGGTTGCTCAAGCTCGACTTCGCCGCCGTGACCGACCACGACCTGTGGCAGGCACAGCTGGAAAGCGCGGCCGCCGATGCCGCCGAGGCGGGCGCGAGCACGTTGCTCAACGGCTGTTCGGCCGTGGACACCGATGCCACCACCGGGCCGGTCACCGTCTACGACCCGGTGGCGCGCGCACTGCGCCTGGTCGCCGCGGGGGCCCTGTGAGCGGCGAGCCGGATGTCGACCTGGTTGTCGCCGGTGCGGGTGGCGGGCTGATCGGTGCGCTGCGGGCCGCCCAGCGCGGCGCCCGGGTACTCGTGGTCGAGGCCAGCAAGCACTACCTGCGCGGCAACAACACATCGATGTGCACGGCGATGATCCCGGGCGTCGGCACCCGGTGGCAGCGCGAACTCGGCATCGAGGACTCGCCCGAGCTGTTCGCGGCCGACGTCGAGCGCAAGACCAAGGGCGCAGGAGATGTGGCGCTGGCGACGGCGCTCGCGCGGGTCAGCCCCGGCATGGTCGACTGGCTCGCCGACGAGGTCGGGGTGCCGATCGAGCTGATGACCGACCTGCACTACCCGGGTCACTCGGTCGACCGCCAGCACACCATTCCGGAACGGCACGGCAGCGTCTTGCTGGCGCACCTGTCGCAAGCCGCCCAGGCCCACCCGAACATCGACTTCCTGGTGCCGGCGCGGCTGACCGATGTCCGACTCGACTCGTCCGGCCGGGTCGGCGCTGCGGTCGTCACGGATCCGGACGGCCACGAGGAGACGATCACCGCGCCTGCCGTGCTGTTGGCCACCAACGGCTACGGCGCCGACCGCACTCTCGTCCAGCGGTACATGCCCGACATCGCGGCTGCGACGTACCACGGCAGCGAGACCTCCCGAGGCGACGCGCTACGCATCGGGCAGCGACTCGGCGCCGCGACGGCTTTCCTGGACGCCTATCAGGGCCACGGTGCACTGGCAGCGGGTGCGTCGACCCTGTTGGGCTGGGCGACGATCATGCACGGCGGCGTGATGCTCGATCGCACGGGACACCGGTTCGGCAAGGAGACCAGCGGCTACTCGGAGTTCGGCCCGTGGCTGGCCGCCCGGCCAGGCGCTGTCGGCTGGGTCGTCTACGACCGGCGCGTGCACGACCTGTGCCTGCCGTTCACCGACTTCCGCCAGTGCGTCGAGGCCGGTGTGGAGGTGTGGGCCGACGACGCGGCCGCCCTGGCCGGCGCACTGGACCTGCCGGCCGACGCGGTGGTCGCCGAGCTGGCCGAGGCGGGAGCCGCGGCACGCGGTGAGATCGAGGACCGGTTCGGCCGGCCGTACGAAGCACCGCTGACGGCGCCGTACGCGGCGGTGAAGGTGCTCCCAGCGCTGTTCCACACGCAAGGTGGGCTGGTCGTCGACGGCGCCGCCCGGGTGGTGCGCGAGGACGGTTCGGCCATCGGCGGCCTATATGCCTCGGGTGGTGCGGCCAACGGGATCTCCGGCCACGGCGCGGACGGCTACCTCGCGGGGAACGGCCTGCTGACGGCGTTCGGCCTCGCCTACGCGGCGGCCACGGACACGACTCCGGTGCCGGCATGACCGGGCACCGCGGCATCGCCCGCTCGTACCTGTACGTCCCCGGCGACCGGCCGGACCGCCTCGCGGGCGCGCTCACCCGCGGCGCCGACGCGCTGATCGCCGACCTGGAGGACGCCGTCGCGCCCAGCCACAAGGACCAGGCGCGTGAGCACGTGCGTGCCTGGCTCGACGCGGCCCAGCCGGACGGGCCACAACGGTGGGTGCGGATCAACGCGGACACCCTGGAGGCAGATCTCGGCGCGGTCGTCACGGCGGCGCTGACCGGTGTCGTCGTGCCGAAGAGCGAGCCCGACCAACTCGCCGAGGTCGACGCCCTGCTCTGGAAGCTGGAGACGGAGCAGGGCCTGACCGCCGGTTCGGTGGCGGTGTT
>DASXYE010000173.1:0-3337 GCA_036502695.1 Jatrophihabitantaceae bacterium | reverse complement strand
CCCTGCTGAAGCAGGAGCACCCGGACTGGACGCCGGACCAGCTGAAGGCGGCCCTCACGTCCACGGCGAAAGAGCTGCCCGGGCTGGGCGTGTTCCGCGAGGGGGCCGGCCGGGTCGACATCGACCGGGCCACCCGGCAGGCCGTGCACGTCGACGCCGGGCTGGTCGACCTGGGCTACCTCGCGCAGCCCTACGACCCGGCGGCGCTGCATCCGACCAGGACGCTGACCTACACCAACGACGGTTCCGCGCCGGTGACGCTGCAACTGACGGGCACCGTGGCGCCGAAGTTCGGCGACCCGCCACCGGACGGCACCCTGACCGTCACACCGTCGACGCTGACCGTCCCGGCGGGCGGTTCGGCGCAGGCGACCGTCGCCCTGGACGCGACGAAGCCGGCCGCCGGCGAGTACAGCGGACGGATCACCGCCGCCGGCGACGGCGTCGAGGTCGACACGGCGATCGGCTTCTACAAGCAGGACGACACCGTCGACGTGACCTTCCGGGCGCTGGACCGGAACGGCCAACCGGGTACAGCCCGGCTGCGTATCGCCCCGTACCTGCACAGCGACGGGCGCTACTACCCGGACAACGTCTACCTCGACCCCGACCAGACCGAGTGGACGCTGCGCCTGCCGCGGGGGCAGTACAACGTGTTCGGGCTGATCTCGACGATGGACGCCTCGGGCCGGTGGGTCGAGTCGCAGAGCATCGTCGGCAACCCGCAGCTCGACGTCCAGGCTCCGAACTTCACCGTGACGCTGGATGCCCGCACCGCCAAGCCGATCTCGCTGCAGACGCCACGCAAGTCGACCCCGCGCTACCTCACGCTGGACTGGTCCCGCGGCGACCCCGACAACCCGATCGCCACCTACGACGAGTGGTACTGGGACCAGGAGGACGGCGAGCCGACCCAGGTGTTCGTCGCCCCGACCAAGACGGTGACCGACGCGCAGTTCTCGGTCACGACGAGCTGGGACGCCGGCGTGCCGGTGCTGGCCGCCACCGCGAACGGCCAGCCGCTGGATGCGGTGTTCACCGGCGGGCCCTACGTCGAGGGCCGGCACAGCTACCCGGTCGCGGCGTTCCCGGGCGACGCCCGGAGTGACGTCCGGGGCAAGCTCGCGCTCGTCCGCGAGGATCCGTCCGTCTCCTACGACGAGCAGATCCAGGCCGCCGCCGACGCGGGGGCATCCGTCGTCGCGCTGTACTCGGCGCAGCCCGGCGTGTTCTACCCCTACGCGGGCGGGCCGGTGCCGGTGATCGCGCTGTCCCAGGCCGACGCGGCCCGACTGCTGGCTCGGCCGCACGCGTCGGTGACCCTGACCGGCACGCCGCGCAGCCCGTACTCGTATGACCTCGCGTTCGTGGAGAAGCAGCACGTCGGCGTCAACCTGGCCTATCGCGTCAAGGCGACCGACCTGGCCGAGGTGGGCGTGCGCGTGCACACGACCGGCACCGGCGAGGCCGGCTGGGTGCTCAACCAGAACACCTACACCGGCTGCGACTGCGCCCCGCCAGCGGTCGGCGACTACGTGCCGGCGACGGGGTACCTGCGCACCCAGTACATGACCGCGCGCCCCGACGTCGTCGACTACACGGCCTGGCAACTCCAGATCGGGCAGCCGGCCGACATCCTCGTGCAGCGGACCGGGCAGAGCTACCGACCGGGGCAGAGCGCCACCCAGGACTGGTTGAAGGCGCCGTTCTCGCCCGGGGTGGCCAACAGCACGAACGGCAACAGCCAGCTGATCAGCCGACGCATCGGCAACAGCGTTTTCTACAACATCGTCGGGTTGACCGACTCGGCCGGAAACTGGACGCAGCAGCTGTCCGGCTCGTCGGCGAAGAGCGCGCTGTACCTGGGCGATCAGCAGCTGTACTCGACCGCGTACGGCATGCGCGGGACGGCCACCGTGCCGGCCGACGCCGGCCAGTACCGCCTGATCACCGACGTCGACCACGACGGCTCGGTGCTCGGCCTGACGACGCAGGCGCACACCGAGTGGACGTTCGCGTCCGCCGCCGCCACGCAGGGCACGCTACCGCTGGTGGACATCGACTACACCGACGTCGCCGACGCGGTGACCGGGCAGAGCGCCCTCGACCTGGCCAACACGTCCCGGACCGGGCAGTGGGTGTCGCTGCACCTGGCGACCAGCCACCAGGTCGGCTCGACGGCCCCACCGGTCGACCACGTGACCGTGCAGGTGTCCTACGACGACGGGGCGACCTGGCATGCGGTCACGGCCCGGGCCATCGGCGGTGGCAAGTTCCAGGCGATGTACCGCCATCCCGCGCACGGGCAGTACGTGTCGCTGCGGGTCAGTGCCTCGGACGGTGCCGGCAACAGCGAGCAGCAAACGCTGATCCGGGCCTACCGCCTGGGATAGCCCCGCCCTCGCCGTTGCGCCACACCGCCTCGCTCGGGTAAACAGAATCTGATTCGGTATTGCCCGTCGTCGAGAGGCCGGCCGGACGATGAGCTTCAACCTGGCGATCATGCTGCGCGAGGCGGCCAATTCGGCGCCAGGCAAGCGATTCCTGCGCTTCCCCACCGGCGCCCTGACGTTCGCCGAGGTGGACGTGGCGTCGGGCCGGCTGGCCACCTCCCTGCGAGAACGCGGGCTCGAGCCGGGCGACAAGGTCGCGGTCCGGCTGGCCAATGTGCCGGAGTTCGTCATCGCCTACTTCGGCATTCTCAAGGCCGGCCTGGCCATGGTGCCGCTGAACCCGCTGCTCAAGGCCGACGAGATCGCCTACCACCTCGACGACTCCGACTCGCGGATGCTGATCACCGGTACCTTCCTGATCGACGAGGTCGCCGCCGCGCTGGGCAAGGTCGACGGCGTCGCCCCGATCGCCGTGGGCAGCGCCGACACCGAATGGCCCAGCTTCGAAGGGCTGCTCGAGGCCGACGACGACGGCGACATCTGGCCCGGGGCGGCCGACGACACCGCAGTCCTGCTGTACACGAGTGGCACGACCGGCCGGCCCAAGGGCGCCGAGGTGTCGCACTTCCAGCTGTACATGAACTGCAGCCTGGCTGCGGAACGCTTCGGCCTGGACGAGAACGACGTTGCCCTGGCGGCGTTGCCGTTCTTCCACGTGTACGGGCTGTCCAGCGTGCTCAACGCGGCCGTGCGCCACGCCCGGTGCATCTCGGTCGTGCCCCGTTTCGACGTCGACACAGTCCTTGCGGCGATCGAACGGGACCGCATCACGATCCTGGCCGGCGTCCCGACGATGTATCACGCGCTGGCCAACGCTGATACCAGCGGCTACGACACGAGCAGCCTGCGCATCGCCAGCTCGGGTGGTGCCGCGATTCCCGAGC
>DASXYE010000172.1:0-14060 GCA_036502695.1 Jatrophihabitantaceae bacterium | reverse complement strand
GAACGCGCTGATCACCGCGCTGGCCTCGGTCTTGCTCACCCCGAAGTGCCGGGCGAACAGCGGGATCGCCGGGGCGACCACCCCGAACCCGACGGCCACCATGAACGCGACGGCGGCCAGCGCGCCGACCTCGACGGGCAGGTCCTTCAACGGTCCGCGGCGCTGCACGCGCCGATCATGCCGTGTCGGTCCGACGCGGCCAGCGAATTATCGGGGCAGCCAGGCGTCCGGGGCGTCGACCATGCGCTTGATGTGCGCGGGCAGCTTGCCGCTCAGCACCTGCGCCAGGCTGGTCTCGTCCAGCACCCGGCGCAAGGCGGCGCGCACGGCCACCCACACGTGCGGCAACTGCTCGGCGACGCCGATGTAGGTCGTCTCGTGCGGCCGCAGTCCGCGGACCTCGGCCAGCGGACCGTCCACCGCCCGGATGATCTGCCCGAGCGTGATGTCTGTCGGCGGCCGAGCCAGCGCGTACCCACCCTCGGCGCCGCGCTGGCTACGCACCAGCCCGGCCCGGCGCAGCTCCCCGAGGATCGCCTCGACGAACTTCCGCGGCAGCTGCTGTTCGCTGATGATGACCTCGATCTTGACGAGGTTCGGCGCCCGGGCCGCTAACTCGAGCAGCGCGCGTACCGCGTAGTCGGTCTTCGCCGAGATCTCCACGCCCGCATTCTCGCATTCCCTCTAGGAATTGCGAGAACGCCCCGCCCGTGCCGGTGCCGCCCGGTCACCACCCCGGTCGCCCGGCCGCCATCCGTTGAGTGGTGCGTTGTAACGCACCACTCGACGCGAAACGCACCACTCGACCAGGATTTGGGGCGCTTCCCCTCCCCGGCAACCAGCGTCCGGGTCTGGCCAGCCGACTAGCTCGCCGCGAGGGTGGACGCGTCGTGGGCCGGGCGCAGCCAGACGGCGCGGCCGGGCTGCAGGTCCAGGGCGTCGGCCTGGCCGCGGGTGAGCTGCACCGTCGTCGGCTCGGCCTCGCCGCCGGCCTGCAACTCGGCGCGCACCTCGAAACCGATGCGGACCAGGCGCACCACCTCGGCGCGCACCGCGTCCGCGACGTCGGAAGAGAGCACCTCGATGTCGTGCGGGCGCACCAGCCGTTCGCCGAGCCGGGTCACCGGGCCGAGGAAGCTCATGACGAAGTCGTTGGCCGGATGGTCGTACAGATCGTTGGGCGAGCCCGTTTGCTCGATGCGCCCGTTGTTGATCACCACGATCTCGTCGGAGACCTCGAGCGCCTCCTCCTGGTCGTGCGTGACGAACACGGTGGTGACGTGCACCTCGTCGTGCAGCCGGCGCAACCAGTCCCGCAGCTCGCGCCGCACCTTGGTGTCCAGCGCGCCGAACGGCTCGTCCAGCAGCAGCACCTTGGGCTCGACGGCCAGCGCCCGGGCGAGCGCCATCCGCTGCCGCTGCCCGCCGGACAGCTGCGAGGGCAGCCGGTCGGCGAACTGGTCCAGGTGCACCAGCTCGAGCAGCTCGTGCACCCGGCGACGGATCTCGGCCTTGGGGCGACGGCGGATCTCCAGTCCGAACGCCACGTTGCGGTAGACGCTCAGGTGCTTGAACGCCGCGTAGTGCTGGAACACGAACCCGACGTTGCGCCGCTGCGCCGGCACGCCCGTGGCCTCGACGTCGTCGATGTGCACCGTGCCCTCGTCGGGGTCCTCGAGGCCGCCGATGATGCGCAGCAGGGTCGACTTGCCGCCGCCACTGGGCCCGAGCAGCGCGGTCAGCTGCCCGGTGCCGACGTCCAGGTCGACGTCGTCCAGCGCCACGAACGAGCCGAACCGCTTGCTGATGCCGTGCGCCGCAATACCCATCAGCGTTCTCCTCGGGGTCGCAGAAGCGATATCGCCACGATGCAGATCGCCGATACCGCGATGAGCACCACCGACAGCTGGTAGGCGCCCGGCTCGAACTGCTCGGCCCGTTCGTCCACGACCAGCGTCAACGTCTGGGTCTGCCCGCTGACGTCGCCGGACACCACCCGCACCGCGCCGAACTCGCCCAGCGCGCGGGCGACGCTGAGCACAACGCCGTAGGCCAGCGCCCACCGGATCGTCGGCAGCGTGATCCGGATCAGCCGCTGCAGCGCGTTGGCGCCGAGCGATCGGGCGGCCTGGTCCTGCTCGATGCCCTCCTCTTCCAGGACGGGCAGCACCTCGCGCAGGACGAGCGGCATCGACACGAACACCGTGGCCAGCACCATGCCCGGCGTGGAGAAGATCACCTGGATGCCGGCGTTCTGCAACGCCGAGCCGAACCACCCGGTCGTCCACCCGAATACCAGCACCAGCGCCAGCCCGACGATGATCGGCGAGATCGAGATGGGCACGTCGATCAGGACGTTCAGCAGCCCCCGCCCCGGGAACCGGTACCGCGCGAGCAGTAACGCCACCCCGACGCCGAACACGGTGTTGATCAGCACGGCCAGGCCGGCCACCTCGGCGGTCACCTGGTAGGCGTGCACCGCGTCGGCCGCGGTGATCGCGTGCCAGAACGTCGAGGCGCCCTGGTCGATCGTGCGCCAGATGACGACGACCACGGGCATCGCGACCAGCGCGGCGACATAGGCCACGGCGACGAACCGCAGCACGTACTTGGCGGTTCGGGGCTTGCGGCGCCGGGCCGGACGAGCCGACCCCGACGGCGATACCACCGTCGGCGGCACGTCGGTCATCGTGCTAGCCACGGCGGGCCGCCCGTCGCTGTACCTCGCCGAGCAGGGCCAGCACCACCACGCTGATCAGCAGCAAGACTGTAGATACGGCGGCCGCCGACACGTACTCGTCGTTCTCGATCTTGGAGAACACGTACTGCGAGGCGACCGACGTCTTCGGCAGCCCGCCCGAGATGAGCAGCACCGAGCCGTACTCGCCCATCGCCCGCCCGAACGCCAGCGCCGCACCGGACGCGATGGCCGGCGCGAGAGCCGGCAAGATGATGCGCCGGAACGTCGTGAACGGCTCGGCGCCCAGCGACGCCGCGGCCTGCTCGGCCTCGCGGTCCAGCGCCAGCAGCACGGGCTGCACCGTGCGCACGACGAACGGCAACGTGACGAACAGCAGCGCCACCAGCACACCCTGGTTGGTCGCGTACCAGTGCAGGCCGATCGAGCTCTGCTGCCCGTACAGGGTGAGCAGCACCAGGCCGGCGACGATCGTCGGCAGCGCGAACGGGATGTCGATGACGGCCTCGACCAACCGCTTGCCCCAGAAGTCGTCGCGCACCAGCACCCAGGCGATCAGCGTGCCGAGCACGGCGTTCACCGCCGCCACCGCCAGCGAGCTGAGCACCGTGAGCCGGATGGCCACCAGGGCGGCGTGGTTGTTGATCGCGTTCCAGAACCCCGTCCAACCGTCGCCGGCGCCCTTGGCCACCACCGCGGCCAGCGGCAGCAGCACGAGCAGGCTCAGCCACAGCACGGCCACGCCCAGGCCGGCGCCGGACCAGGCCCCGAGCCGCGCCCGACCGGGACCGGACGCCCGGGCCGTCGCGCGGAACGACGGAGCGCTCACCCCGACGTGCCCTCGATCGTCGGCACGATCGCGCCGTCAGCGAAGAACTTCTTGTTGACGGCATCCCAGCCGCCGAGGTCGGCGATCGTCGTCAGGTGCTTGACCGTCGGGAACGGGTTGGCCGGGTCGTTGGCCCCCTCGACGGTGCCGGGTGAGACTCCGGGCAGCACCGGCCGGTACCCGTGCGCGGCGAAGACCTTCTGCCCGTCGGAGCTCTCGACGTAGGCCAGGAAGTCCTTCGCCGACGCCGGCGCGTCCAAGGTGGTCGCCGCCGGGTTCTCGATCAGGATGGACTCGTCGGGCACCACGTAGTCGAGCGACTGGTTCTTCTGCCGGGCCGCGATCGCCTCGTTCTCGTAGGAGATCAGCGCGTCGCCGGTGCCGTTGAGGAACGTCGTCGTCGCGTTCGAGCCGCTGGACGGCTTGGCCACCACGTTGCCGAAGAACTTCTTCAGGTAGTCCTTGGCCGCATCGTCGTTGCCGCCGTCGGCCAGCACGTGCGTGTACGCGGCCAGGATGTTCCATTTCGCCGATCCGGACGAGCCGGGGTCCGGCGTGACGATCTTGACGCCCGGCTTGATCAGGTCGTCCCAGCCGGTGATGTGCTTGGGATTGCCCTTGCGGACCGCGATGACCACGATCGAGTCGGACACCAGCCCCTTCGTCGGACCGCTGTTCCAGTTCGCGGCCACGAACTTGGGCACCAGCTTCGTCAGGTCCGGCTCCAGCGAGAACGCGACGTAGTCGGCCTTCTGCCCGTTGGACACCGCCTTGCTCTGCGTACCGCTCGGCCCGTACGAGCTGGCCCAGCCGACTCCCTTGCCCGCCGCCGTCTTGCCGAACGCGGCGGTCAGCGCGTCATAGGCCGGCTTCGGCACCGAGTACGCCACGAGGTGCAGCGACTTGCCACCCGATTTGCTCGACGAACAGCCCGCAACACCGGCTGCTGCGATCGTGATCACGGTGAGCAGCGCTGCCACGGGCAGGCTGCGGGCGCGCAAACTGGCCATCGCTTCTGTACCTCCGATTAGTTCGACAGAGCCGGTATTTTCCATCGACTAAACAGAGAATAGCGGGAAGCCACGACCGTCGGGATACCGTTCGGTTCCCGGTCACACCCCAGAACGGACGACTCGGGACCTACCGACCAAGCGTCGGCCGCGCGGCCGAGCCGCGATGATCTCGGCTGGAACCGCTACGTCTGGCGGCTGCCGTAGAGATGATCAAGAGGGGAAAGTGACCGCTATAGCAACCGCTATAGCGACCACTTTCCCCTCTTGATCAAGGACCGGTCAGGCGACGAGCGGCAACGCCTGCGCGGCCACCGCCACCCGCGCGGCGGTCGGCGCCGCGCCGGTCGCCGCAACGCCGGCCCACCGCTGCAACGTGGCGATCAGGGCGGCTTGCGGGCCGGCCGGCAGGGTGAAGATCCCGGACAGGTGGTTGCCGCCCGGCACCGTGTACACGTACGAGTCCCGCGAGCCGGCGCCGAGCTGGAACGGCAGCGCGCTCCACGGGTCGAACTGCCCGTACAGGAAGGCCAGCTGCGCGCCCTGCGTCCGAACCCAGTGGTCGATGTCGCGCATGGCGTTCGGGTCGAACCGGGTCGAGGGCAGGTACGGCGGGAAACCCTCGGTCGGCTGCTGGGCACTCAGCGGGTAGTGCAACAGCCGACCGAGCGGCCCGCGCAGATCGACGGTGGGCCAACCGAGCTGGGTCGCAGCTTGGTACGTGTACGGGATGAACGGCTCGCTCTGCTGGTCGTCGACGCCCAGCCAGCCGACGTTCGCGTCGTACCAGGCGTACAGGTCGTCCACCGGCGCCCCGGCCGGCGGGATCGCCGAGCAGTCGCCGCCGTACTGCCAGAACACGAACGGCGTCTGGATCACGATGACCTCGAACGCCTCGTCCAGCCCGTGCTTCCAGTAGGCGAACGTCTCCCCCGCCGCGTCGGCGGCTGCCCCGATCTTCGCCTCCAGCGCCGCGCGATTCTGCAGCGCGGCCCGCTGGACGCGCAGCAGGTCGGCGCGGCACGCGGCGCCGTCCACGTGGTTGAGGAAGTCGGTGTAGGCGGTGCTGCGGACGTCGGTGTCGTTCGGGGAGCTCCACGCGAACGTGCCGCTGTAGTCGGACGGGTAGAAGCGGCGGTGGTAGATCGCGGTCATGCCGCCCTTGCTGATCCCGGTCGCGATCCAGTGCGCGTGGTAGATCGTCTTGAAGACCTGGTCGATGTGGTGCTCGTCGGTGGCCTCCTGCCAGATCGTCAGGTAGTGCCAGTCGGTCGGGACGGGCCGCGAGTCGCCGAAGTAGCGGTGCTCGATGCTGAGCTGGTTGCCGCCGACGATGGCGGTCGGCTCGGACAGGTACGGATAGTTGAAGTAGCCGCCGGTGAACACGACCATCGGCGCGGCGACGTCCACGTGGTACAGCAGCACGTGCTGCTCGAAGTAGCCACGCGACGGGTGCGCGTGGTCGATCGGCTGGCGGATCTCCAGGTTGAACAAGCGGAATCCCGCCGGCGGGTGGGGATCCTCCGACAGGTAGGTGACGTCGGGCAGGTGCTGCAACTGGGTCACGATGTCGGCCGACGTCGGGGCGGGCGCGGCCCGGCCCGACTGCGGGACCGCCACCACCAATCCGACGAGCACGACGAGGCAAGCGAGGATTCGGCGCATCGGGCAACACCTCCGGCGACGGGGACGGGGACGCGAGGTGCCTTCATACGACGTGCAGGCGCCGACACCCGGCCAAGTTGAACGCCGTTGAACACCCCGGCCGCCTGTGCGCGAGCTACGCCCCCGGCTACGCACCGACGAGCGGGGCCAGCCGATCGCGCAGCTGCCGCGCCGAGCCGGTGTCCGGGGCGCGGCGCAGCTCGGCCGTCACCCGGCCCAGCGCCTGTGTGAGCCCGGCGATGAGCTGGTCGGGACCGAGCTCGAACAGCGGTCCCAGCGCGGTACCCGCGCCCTCAACGTCACCGTCGCGGACCCGGCAGGTGGCCACCGTCGCGTAGCTGGACAGCAGGCAGCCGAAGTAACGCTGGTCCTCGTCGTAGCCGAGGTAGATGTCGATGGCCGCGCGCCCGTACCGCTCGGCGGCGGCGTGCCGGTCCGGTACCGCGACCAGCGCCGTCGCCGCGTTGGCCGCGTGCGCGGCGGCGTCGTAGTTGAGGATGCCGGCCAGCGCGCTGATCTCGTCCGGACCGCCGTCGTCGACCACGGCGTCGGCCGCCCGCACCGCCTGATC
This sequence comes from Jatrophihabitantaceae bacterium, assembly GCA_036502695.1. Taxonomy (GTDB): domain Bacteria; phylum Actinomycetota; class Actinomycetes; order Mycobacteriales; family Jatrophihabitantaceae; genus DASXRA01. The sequence continues at coordinate 7,287 of DASXYE010000172.1, read as the reverse complement.
GGTCCGGACCGGATCGCCCAGCGCCGACCAGACCCGGGCCCGGTCGTCGTGCAGGGCAGTGCGCAGGTCAGTGTGCGCGCCGCCGAGGTAGCGCAGCCCGGATTCGGCGAAGCGCAGCGCGGATTGCGGCGAGCCGTACCGGGCGGCGATGCCGGCCTGCATGTCCCGCGCGTGGGCCCGCAGCAGGTCGTGCCCGGCCCGCTCGCCGGCGTCGAAGGCCGCCTGCGCGTGCACCATCGCGGCCCGGGGCAACGACAGATCCCAGCAGGCGTGCGACAGCATCCGGGCGCCGACCCCGCCCAGCACGTCGAGATCGCGCCGCCGAGCCGCCGAGTGGCGTGCCCGCGCCCGCAACAGCTCGATGCGGGCCTGGATCTCCAGCAGCGAGCCGAGGCAGGTTCCCGGCGGCACGCGCAGGTAGGCCGCCCCCACGGCGCGCAGATCGCGGGCGATCAGGTCGGCGCCGTCGCCGTCGGGGAACGCGAAGAAGTCCTCCGCCGCGATTCCTCGCCGGCGATCGTCGAGCCGGTCCCGGGCGGTGGCCAGCGTTGCCTGCTCGGCGTCGGTCGCACGGAGCAACTGCAGCAACGTGTCGAGCCGATCGGCCGGCGGCAGCACGCCGCCGCGGAAGTAGCCGCTGAAGCTGCCGTAGGCCCACCCGGTGCGGGCAGCCAGCTCGCGGTAGGACAGCGGCGGACCGCCCCGCTCGCGCGCGGCCCGCCGCCGCAACGCGCGCAAGGCGGCGGCGAAGCCGTCCAGGTCGTCGACCGGGCCCATGCCTAGATGAGAACACGAAACAGCGGGGCCCGGAATCGCTCCGGGCCCCGCTGTTCGAGCAGTTCAGGTCACGCCTCGGCGGGCGCGCCCTCCTCGGCCGCCGGGGCGGCGTCGGTGGAGGCCGCTGCGGCCGGGGCCGCGTCGTCCTTGACGACGACCAGGCTGATCTTGCCGCGCTGGTCGATGTCGGCGATCTCGACCTGCAGCTTGTCGCCGACCTTCACCACGTCCTCGACCTTGGCGATGCGCTTGCCCTGGCCGAGCTTGCTGATGTGGACGAGGCCGTCCTTGCCCGGCAGCAGCGAGACGAACGCGCCGAACGCGGCGGTCTTGACCACCGTGCCCAGGAATCGCTCGCCCACCTTGGGCATCTGCGGGTTGGCGATCGCGTTGATCTTGTCGACCGCCGCCTGGGCGGACGCGCCGTCCGAGGCGCCGACGTAGATCGTGCCGTCGTCCTCGATGGTGATGTCCGCGCCGGTCTCGTCCTGGATGCCGTTGATCATCTGACCCTTGGGGCCGATGACCGCACCGATCTTGTCGACCGGGATCTTCACCACGGTGACGCGCGGGGCGTACGGGCTCATCTCGTCCGGACGGTCGATCGCCTCGGCCATGACGTCGAGGATGTGCAGCCGGGCGTCCCGCGCCTGCGTGAGCGCGGCGGCCAGCACCTCGGACGGGATGCCGTCGAGCTTGGTGTCCAGCTGCAGCGCGGTGACGAACTCCTTGGTGCCGGCGACCTTGAAGTCCATGTCGCCGAACGCGTCCTCGGCACCGAGGATGTCGGTCAGCGCGACGTACTCGGTCTTGCCGTCGACGGTGTCGGACACCAGGCCCATGGCGATACCGGCCACCGGCGCCTTCAGCGGCACACCGGCGTTCAGCAGGGCCAGTGTCGAGGCGCAGACCGAACCCATCGACGTCGAGCCGTTGGAGCTCAGCGCCTCGGACACCTGCCGGATGGCGTACGGGAACTCGTCCCGGCTCGGCAGCACCGGCAACAGCGCCCGCTCGGCCAGCGCGCCGTGGCCGATCTCGCGCCGCTTGGGCGAGCCGACCCGGCCGGTCTCGCCGGTCGAGAAGGGCGGGACGTTGTAGTTGTGCATGTAGCGCTTGGTCTTGTTCGGCGAGAGCGTGTCGAGCTTTTGCTCCATGCCGAGCATGTTCAGCGTGGTGACGCCCAGGATCTGCGTCTCGCCGCGCTCGAACAGCGCCGAACCGTGCACCCGCGGCAGTACCTCGACCTCGGCGGCCAGGGTGCGGATGTCGGTGAGCCCGCGTCCGTCGATGCGGACCTTCTCGCGCAGGATGCGCTGGCGCACCAACTTCTTGGTCAGCGCGCGGTAGGCCGGGCTGATCTCGTTGAAGCGGTCCTCGAACTGCTGGGCCAGGGAATCCTTGAGCTCGCTCTTGATCGCGTCGAGCTTGGCCTCGCGCTCCTGCTTGTCGGCGATGGTCAGCGCGCCGGCGAGCTCGGCCGAGACCGCGCTGTCGACGGCCTCGAAGACCTCGTCGCTGTAGTCAAGGAACACCGGGAACTCGGCGGTGGGCTTGGCCGCGTGCTTGGCCAGCTCGGCCTGGGCCCGGCACAGCTCGGCGATGAACGGCTTGGCCGCCTCGAGACCCTCGGCGACGACCTCCTCGGTCGGCCGGGTGGCCCCGCCGGCGATCAGCTCGACCGAGTGCTCGGTGGCCTCGGCCTCGACCATCATGATCGCGACCTCGCCGGAGTCCAGCACCCGACCGGCCACGACCATGTCGAACGTGGCCTGCTCGATCTGGCTGTGGTTCGGGAAGGCCACCCACTGGCCCTCGATCAGCGCCACCCGGGTGCCACCGATCGGGCCGCTGAACGGCAGGCCGGAGATCTGGGTGGACGCCGAGGCCGCGTTGATCGCGACGACGTCGTAGGCGTGGTCGGGGTTCAGCGCCATGACGGTGATGACGACCTGGACCTCGTTGCGCAGGCCCTTGACGAACGACGGGCGCAACGGGCGGTCGATCAGCCGGCAGGTGAGGATGGCGTCCTCGCCCGGGCGACCCTCGCGGCGGAAGAACGAACCGGGGATGCGCCCGGCCGCGTACATGCGCTCTTCGACGTCGACAGTCAGCGGGAAGAAGTCGAAGCCCTCACGGGGCGACTTGCCGGCCGTGGTGGCCGACAACAGCATGGTGTCGTCGTCCAGGTAGGCGACGACCGAACCGGCGGCCTGCTTGGCGAGGCGCCCGGTCTCGAAGCGGATGGTGCGGGTGCCGAACTTGCCGTTGTCGATGGTGGCAGTGGTCTCGTACACCGATGTTTCGTTTGGCTCTGTGGACTCCGTCAACGGAGTACCCCTCTCGTACGGCCGGCTGGGCGCTGTAGTCCACAGTGCCCGTCGGATCTGCGCCGGGGCGCATGCGACGTACGAGAGTTGACACCTCAGATGGGTGCCGGTCTTCGATCGAAGCACTCGGGCTTCTTGTCGAGCCCCGAGAGCCACTACCGAGGACCGGCGTCCTCTAGTCGCAACGCGGCGGACGTCTGGCGTGCGCGTCCGGCGATGGATGTTCAGTTGTCTTGCAGAACGGGGAGCGACCCCTGCTGGGTCACTCCCCGTCGGTGAACTATCGGCGCAGGCCGAGTCGTTCGATGATCGACCGGTACCGACTGATATCGGTGCGGTGCAGGTAGTTGAGCAACCGGCGGCGCTTGCCGACCAGCAACAGCAGCCCCCGACGGCTGTGGTGATCGTGCTTGTGCGTCTTGAGGTGCTCGGTGAGATCGCTGATGCGCTTGGAGAGCATCGCGATCTGGACCTCGGCGGAGCCGGTGTCGCCGCTAGCGGCGCCGTACTCGGTGATGAGCTGCTTCTTGACGTCGCTGGCCAGTGGCACGGACGACTCCTTCTCCTGTGTAGCGCAGGCGCGCCCCACCGGTCTCGATCACGGCGGGAAGGAAACACAACCTGCACGAGGCAAACGCAACATGGCGTTACACCTGCATACAGCGTATCAGCGGTATGGGTAACGAGCCGAATCGGTACCCCTACCCAGCGTGGTCTTTGAGCACATCTCGGGTTTGTTTGACGTCGTCGTGCATCTGCGCGACCAGGGCGTCGACCCCGTCGAAGCGTTCCATGCCGCGCAGCCGGTGCACGAACTCGACGCCCAGGCCGTCGCCGTAGAGGTCGCCGTCGAAGTCGAGCACGAACGCCTCGACCCGGCGCTGGCGCACCTCGAATGTCGGGTTGGTGCCCACCGAGATCGCCGCGTCGCCGAGCGGCCCGACGGTGCGGCCCCACTCGTCCAGGCGGACCACCCGCCCGGCGTAGACGCCGTCGGCGGGCACCGCGGTCCACGTGTCGGTACGCAGGTTGGCGGTCGGAAAGCCCAGCGTGCGACCCCGCTCGTCGCCCCGCTCGACGATGCCGTCGACGCGGTGCGGCCGGCCCAGCGCGACCGCGGCGGCGTCCAGGTCACCGGCCTGCACACAGGAGCGGACGTACGTGGCGCTGATCGGCGTGCCGCCCTCGGCGAGCAGCCCGATGCCCTGCGCGGTGAAGCCGAACGTGCGTCCGAGCTCGGCCAGCGTCGCCACGTCGCCGGCCGCCTTGTGCCCGAATCGGAAGTTCTCGCCGACGATCACCGTGGCCGCGTGCAACCGGGCCACCAGCGCCTCGTGCGCGAACTCGGCCGGCGCGAGCTGGGAGAACTCGCGGGTGAACGGCAACGCGCAGAACACGTCGACGCCGAGCTGTTCGACCAGTTCGGAGCGGCGCATCAGGGTCGTCAGCACGGGCGGATGCGTGCCCGGGCGCACCACCTCGGACGGGTGCGGCACGAACGTGAGCAGCACGCTGCGCAGACCCTGCTCGCGCGCCGCCTCGACCGCCCGGCCGATGATCGCCGCGTGCCCGCGATGCACGCCGTCGAACACCCCGATCGTGACGACGCATCTCCCCCAGTCGGTGGGGACGTCCTCGAGTCCATGCCAGCGCTGCACGAGGACTGAGCCTACTGGGACTCGTTGCGGGCTACGGGGTCGTGCGCTGCCAGCTGGCCCCGCCGTCGGACGTGCGGTAGACGCGCAGTTCCTCGGTGCAGTCGGTCTTGCCGTGGGCACACCCGGCCACTGTGACCTGGGCCAGCCCGTCGGTCGCACTCTGGAAGCTGAGCGAGTCGACCGGGCCGGGCAGCCCCTTTCCGGCCACCGACGTCTGCCGCCCGCCGGCGAAGACGTGCAGCTCCGTCGAGAACGGGTCGGCCACGACGACGGCGTCGGCACCGTACGGGCTGGCGGCCAGGCTCACGCCCGGACCGATGTCGCCGTCGCCCAGGGCCAGTTCGCCCAACTGCTCGAACCGGACGCCGTCGACCGTGCGGTACAGCACGGCTGTGGCCTGAGCGCCGGCGTAGCTGGTCACCGGCACCACGGCGGCACCGCCGAGCGAGACCGGCGTGCCGAACACCGGCTGATCCGGCGCCACGTCGTGTTCCGGGGCGACCGGTCCGGCCACCGGCTGCGCCGCCCAGCTCTGCCCCTCGTCCGAGCTCAGGTACAGCCGCGAACGCAGTGGACCGCCCGGCATCAACAGCTGCTGGCCCGACCACGCGACCTCGGCCGTGCCTGGGGTGTCACGCTCGGTCAGGCGGCCGTTCGCCGGCCCGACCAGCAGCGTGGCGTGCCCGTCCGTCGATCCGGAGGATCCGGGCAGGGTCGCGGCCACCGCGACCTGGCGGCCGTCCGCCGACGCCACGACGTTCGCCGAATCTGCAGCCTGGCTGAGTTCATGCGTCTCGTTCGTCCAGCTCGCCCCGCCGTCGCTCGAGCGCTGCACGGTGAGCGCGGTGGCGGACAACGCCGCCACGGTGAGCGTGCGACCGGCCATCGCGATGCTGGCCCCCGGCGCCGGCGCCTGCGGCGCGTGTAGCGCTCGCCACGTCACTCCGGCGTCGGTCGACACCGCCGTGTGCCCGTCGGCGAACTGGACCCAGGGCAGGCCCGCGCCGATCGAGGCGTGCACGATTGCGTCCGCCCCGTGCGGCGACACCTGGTCCCCCGCATGATTCGGGGCGCTGCAGGCGGCGAGCGCAATTCCCAGCCCGACGAGCAGCACCGCTCCCCGAGCGAATTTCGACGCGATCACAAGGATCTCCTTTTACTGGTCGGCGCACGCGCCGGGTCAGGAGCAGACACGTCCATATGTGAGGCTGGCGTTACCGGCAACGAAAGAATTCCCGCACCGGCTGTCGACATTCAACCGCACTTTGTTCCACGCTTCGTTATGACCACCTCGGTATTGCTTGTGTCGAGCATGGCCGGGCCAATGCGAAGCTGACACGCACGGCATCACCGCGGTCGACGGTTTGTGGTCCCAGGATGCACCATCGATGAAATCCAGGTCCGGTTGCAACGACGCGAACTGGTCCAGCAGGCCGCTACAGCTCGACGTATACAGGCCGGCCCGCTGGGCCGGTGCCACATGCAGCTGATTCACCCATCCCTGAATGAACGATTTTGTCGCGCGCTGGCACGTCGCCGTATTCTTGCCGCCCGATGCCTCGAGGTCGTAGTCGATCGGCGATCTGTCCGGCAGCCCGAGCGCGTGCATCGCGTTGTAGGCCGCCTTCGCCTGTTGCTTACCTTGGGCATACGCCGTGGTGGCGTTCTTGCTGAAGTAGCCGGCCTGGTACTTCTGACACGGGTTCTGCGGGCCGACCCAGATCGGCAGCAACGCCCAGCCCTGGTCGGTGACCTGGCGAACCCAGTTGGCGGTGAGATTGGGTTGATTGCAGCCCCGGGTGGAGCCACCGATGTAGATACCCCAGTAGGTGTAGGGCGTGTTCTTCCAGAATGCGCTCATCTGGGCGAGCGAGGGTGCGGTGCATGAATCCAGGCCTTTGCCGAGCTGCGCTTCGGCGGCCGGCGCTGCCTTCGCGAAGGACGAATCGGCAACACCTGCAGCGGCAAACAACACCGCACATAACAGTACATTGACAATGCGGCGCACACGCGCCCGTACGATCATGATCATGAGAATGTGGCATATTGCTTCGTACGTCAACTCATACTGAGCTCGGCGTGTTGCCGCCGTTCAGTTGATTACCCGGCCGGCCGGAACACGAGCACCGGGCGTGCCTTGCCGTCACGTTCACTGAGCAATGCCACAACCTCGCCGTCCGGCGTGAAGGCGCCGTAGGTTCCGTCGATTCCCACGGCATTCAGAGATTTGCCGAACGAGAGGGCAATTCCGTCCGCGTCGGTGATATCTCGGTCCGGCAAAGCCGCGCGCACCGCGGCCGGCAACGGCAGCGTCACCGGGTCGGCCAACTCGGCCAGGACGTCGAGCGGGCAGGCCTGATCCAGCGTGAACGGCCCGACCCGGGTCCGCCGCAGCGCGGTGAGATGCCCGCCGACGCCGAGGGCGGCGCCGAGATCGCGGGCCAGGGCGCGGACGTAGGTACCGGACGAACACTCGACCTCGACGTCCACGTCCAGCAGCGGTGGGTCAGGCCGGAACCCGA
>DASXYE010000171.1:0-5045 GCA_036502695.1 Jatrophihabitantaceae bacterium | reverse complement strand
CGGCGGAACGGATCCAGCCGCAGACCGGCGAGCTCGCGCACCGGCGGCCGGTTGTGCGCCCGCCGGCGGTCGAGGGCCCGGAGCCGGAGCACGAGTTCTCGAAGGTGGAACGGCTTGGTGAGGTAGTCGTCGGCGCCGAGCTCGAACCCGGACGCCTTGTCGTCGAGCCGGTCGGCCGCGGTGAGCATGAGGATCGGCATGCCGCTGCCGGAGGCGACGATGCGGGCGGCGATCTCGTCGCCCGACGGCCCGGGCACATCCCGGTCCAGCACGGCGATGTCGTAGGCGTTGACGCTCAGCAGTTCCAGGGCGGTGTCACCGTCGCCGGCGAGGTCGGCCGCGATCGCCTCCAGGCGCAGCCCATCGCGGATGGCCTCGGCCATATAGGGCTCGTCCTCGACGATCAACACCCGCACGCACCGATGCTAACGAGCCGGCGCATATCGTCGGCGTCTTGAAAACCCTCGCCGCCTTCCCCACCTGGCTGCCGGCCGATCAGGAGCAGGCGCCGTGCTCGGACATGGCCCGGGTCAGCTGATCCACGCTGAGCGGCGCGACGGGTAGCGCGCTGCCGGTGGGCCGAAGCCCGTCGAGCAACATCGGCAGGTAGCGCCGCCACAGCTGCGGGTTCTCGTCGATGGTCAGCTCGACGACCGACCCGAGCATGTGCAAGATCACGCCGAGATCGGTCGTGTCGGCGTCGTCGCGCACGACGCCGGCCGCGCGGGCCCGGGTGAACAGCTCGTCGAGCAGCGCGGTGAGCTGATCGCGTTCGGCCTCGAACTGGTCCCAGGCCGGCATGCTGTTGAACACCTCGCGCAGGCCGCGATCCTGGGATTGCTGGGACATCGCGTACGCCGCGAAGTCACGAATCGCCTGCCACGGATCGTCCAGCGTCAGGCCGCGCTGCCCTTCGGCGATCAGATCCTGGAAGGCGTCGCGCACGACGGCAGTGATCAGCTCGTGCTTGTTGGCGAAGTGCCGGTAGGCGGTACCCACCCCGAGCCCCGCTTGCCGCGCGACGTCGTCCAGCGTGGCGGCCACCCCGTGTTCGGCGAACACTTCGTAGGCGGCTCGTAGCAGCAGCTCGCGGTTGCGAACGACGTCCTTGCGAAGCGGACGCGTGCTCGTCTGCTGACCAGCCATCATCGACCCCTCACACAGCGACGATCGGTTGTGCGTTCGGGTCCGCCTGCGGAATCCCGTTGCGGAAGATGATGGCGCACAGGACGGCCGCGGCGGCCATGATGCCGCCGGCCCACCAGTACGCGACCGAGTAGCTGTGCACGGCGGCCAGCCCCTCGGCGCCCGGCCCGTGGTGCGAGTGCAGGTAGCTGGTGGCCGCACTGGCCGCCAGCGTGTTCAGCAGCGCCGTGCCGACCGAGCCGCCGACCTGCTGGGTGACGTTGAACAGCGCCCCGGCCACACCCGCGTCGTCCGGATCGACACCCAGGGTCGAGTTGTTGGGGGCCGACGCGAACGCGATGCCCATCCCGACGCCCATGATCAACAACGGCGGCAGGACGCCGGCGGCGTAGCTGCTGTGCGCGTCCAGGCTCGTCAGCATGAACATCCCCACGGCGCCCAGGGCCAGCCCGATCGGCACGCTGATCCGCGGGCTGACCCGAGTCCCCAGCAGGGTGGACCCGGCACCGGCGGTCACGGTGAGCACCCCGATCATCGGCAGGTAGGCCACGCCGGTCCGCACCGCGCTGTACCCCTTGGTGACCTGCAGGTAGTACGTCAGGAACAAGAACACCGCGAACATCCCGATCGAGACCATGAAGATCGACAGGAACGCCGCTCCACGATTGCGATCGAGCAGCACTCGCAGCGGCATCAACGGGTGGGCGATGCGCCGTTCGATGACGAAGAACGCCACGAGCAGTACGACGGCGACGACCAGGAACGCGATGGTGACGCCGTTGGCCCAGCCGTCGGTGTCGGCGTGCGAGAAGCCGTACACGAGAGCGAACAGCCCGGCCGACACGGTGAGCGCCCCGGGCAGGTCGAGGCGCGGACGCTGCTCGCTGGGCTGGTGGTGCAAGAACAGCAGTGCGCCGACCAGCGCGATACCGGCGAGGAAAAGGTTGATGAACAAGGTCCACCGCCACGACGCGTACTCGGTGAGCACCCCGCCGAGTAGCAACCCGAGGCCCCCGCCGGCGCCGGCGATGGCGCCGTAGATGCCGAACGCCTTGGCCCGCTCGCCGGCCTCGGTGAACGTCCGGGCCATCAGCGCCAACCCGGCCGGGGCCAGCAGCGCGCCGAAACCGCCCTGCACGGCCCGGGCGATGACCAGCATGGTGAATCCGTTCGCGGCACCGCCGAGCGCGGACGCAGCGCCGAAACCGATCAGGCCGATGATGAACATGCGCTTGTGCCCGAGCAGATCGGCCAACCGTCCGCCCAGCAGCAGCAAGCTGCCGAACGCCAGCGCGTAGGCGGTGATCACCCATTGCCGGTTCGAGTCGGAGAAGCCGAGATCGCGCTGCGCGGTCGGCAGCGCGATGTTCACCACCGTCGCGTCCAGCACCACCATGATCTGCGCCATGCCGAGTACGCCGAGGCTCCACCACCGCCGCGCGTGATGCGGATCGAGTTGGTCGGCGGATGCGGCGCTCGCGCGGAGCGCCGCATCCACCTCGTAGGAAGCAAGCTCGCTGCTCATGTGGCCCCTCGGTGGCTAAAGCGGAGATCGGATCTCCGTCTCACCGCCCGACGCTACACGAATCGGAGATGCGATCTCCGAATCGTGAGGTAGGTCATCCCGAAGCTCGGGGGTCGGCCCGGCTCAGGCGAGCGGGGCTCTCCGAACCGGGTTCCACACCGATCCCGGCGTCGAACCGGCGCGGGTCCGGCACTGCACACCAGGCCCCGCCCTGCTGATGCGACGTCTCGGAGACGACGCCGGGAAGCGACATGTCGAGCGATCCGCAGCACCTGATCTCCGTCCGCCGGCGGTGATTGCGTCACCTGAAACAGCATTCCACGCCATCGGAGGATGCAGCTCAGGGAGCTGTAGCTCGCGGCGGGCTCGTAGGCGCGAATGACGTGTAGATCAGGGCAGTTTCAGGCCGTAGACGCGCTGGGCGTTGCCGGCGAGGACGAGCCCCGCCGTCTCCTCGTCCGGGCAGAGCGCCGCTACGGCCCGGGCGTTGCTCGCGATGCCCGGGATCCCCGGCCAGTCGGTGCCGAAGATCATCCGGCGGGTGAGCCGCTTCCAGTTGTGTCGGGCGTAGTACGTCGTCAGGCGCGACGGCGGCAGCCCGGAGAGCTCGATCCACACGTGCTCGTTGCTCAGCGCCAGGAACGCCGCCGCGTCGTACCACCAGCCGCGGCCGCCGTGCGCGAGCACCACGTGCAGCGCCGGGAAGTCGCGCAGCACCTCATCGAGCAGGATCGGGTCGCCGAACTGGTTCATCGCGCCGGGGAACGTGGAGGTGCCGCAGTGCACGACCACTGGGACGCCGCGTTCCTGGCAGATCGCGTAGGCGGGATACAGGGCGCGGTCGTTGGCCGGGAAGCCGCCGTGGACCGGATGCACCTTGAGCGCGACGGCGCCCAGGTCCAGTTGCCGCTCGACCTCGTCGGCCACCGGGTAGTGCAGGTGCGGGTTGACGTTGGCGGCGAATCGCACCCGATCCGACAGCAGCGCCACCATGTCCTCCGCCGTCTGCCAGCCGGTGACCTTCGGGCTGTACTCGGCCAGCACGACCGCCACGTCGACGCCTTGTTCGGCGAGCAGCGCGTCGAAGGCCGCGGGGGCCACCGCACCGGTCTCGTCGTACAGCTTCTCGATCGCCTCGGCGTCGAAACCCTGCAGCCACGTCGCCCACGGCACCTTCAACCCGGTGCGGTGCGCCGGATGCAGGTGGACGTCGATCAGCGGGCGACCGTCGAGCATCAGCCCGCCTCCAGCAGCACGTTCGCGGCCAGCGCCCGCAATTCGACGCGGCGGATCTTGCCGGTCGCGGTGGTGGGGTAACCGTCCACGAAGACGATCTTGCGGGGCCGCGTGAACGACGGCAGGCCCTCCTTGCAGAAGGCGATCAGCTCGTCCTCGGTCGCGGTCAGCCCGGGCCCGAGCACCACGTAGGCGACGGGCTTCTCCAGCCCGTCGGCGTCCCGCGCGGCGACGACGACCGCCTGGCTCACCGCCGGATGGGCCAGCAGTCGTCCCTCGACCTCGGCCGGGCTGACCCAAATGCCGCTGGCCTTGAGCAGGTCGCCGCTGCGGCCCAGGCAGGTGTAGCTGCCGTCGGCGTCGCGCATGTAGATGTCGCCGGTGCACAGCCACTCGCCCTGGAACACCTGCCGGGACACGTCGTAGCGCGACCAGTACCCGGTGGCGGTGGACGCGCCGCGCACGTACAGCGTGCCGGGTGTGCCCGGAGCAACCGGGCGCCCGTCCTCGCCGCGGAGCTCCAGGTCGTAGCCCGGCACCGCCACCCCGGTGGTGCCCGGCCGCACGGCACCCTCCCGGTTGGACAGGAAGATGTGCAGCATCTCGGTCATGCCGATGCCGTCGAGGATGTCGACGCCGAAGTGGGCGGTCCACCGGTTGTACAGCGTGGCTGGCAATGCCTCCCCGGCCGAGGCCGCCAGCCGGACGCCCTTGACCGCGTCGCGGGGCAACTCGGTGCGCAGCATGTTCGCAAAGAACGTCGGGCCGGCGAAGAACAACGTCACGCCGTACTTGCGCACCCGGTCGGCCAGCAGCTCGGGCTTGGACGGCGCCGGCTCCAGCACGGCGGCCGCCCCGACCGACAGCGGGAACAGCACGGAATTGCCTAGCCCGTAAGCGAAAAATGCCTTGGCCGCAGACAGGCAGCGGTCGTCCGGCCGGATGCCCAACACCTGGGTGCCGTACGTCTCGCACGCGACCCGCACCGAACCGTGCCGGTGCATCGCGCCCTTCGCCGCGCCGGTGGTGCCGGACGTGTAGAGCCAGAACCCCGGCGAGTCCTCGGTGGTCGGGTACACGTCGACGTCGGGGGCCGCGGTGGTCAGCAATGCATCGAGGTCGGGCCCACCCGCGACGG